>DASZFS010000001.1:0-2807 GCA_035939575.1 Vicinamibacterales bacterium
TCGGAGGGCGCATCGCCGTAGAGCGTCGTGCGCTGCACCGGGACGCGGCCGGCGCCGCGAATGATCTCATCCATGAGATCCGGCGCCATTTCCTGGCCGTGCGTCGCCCCCGCCGAGCGGGTGATCGTCTCGTTCATCAGCGTGCCGCCGAGATCGTTGGCACCGGACTTCAGGCAGATAGCGGCGCCCGCCGGCCCCATCTTCACCCAGGAGGTCTGGATGTTGGATATCAGCGGATGCAGAGCCAGTCGCCCGACTGAATGCATCAGCACGGCTTCGCGGAACGTCGGGCCGGGACGCGCCATGCCGAGGCGGTACATCGGCGCTTCCATGTGGACGAAGGGAAGCGGCACGAACTCGGTGAAGCCGCCGGTTTCGGCCTGCAAGTCGCGTATCGCGAGGAGATGTTTCGTCCAGGAACTCGAAGTCTCGACGTGTCCGTACATGATGGTCGAGGTGGTGCGCAATCCTGCCTGGTGGGCGGCGCGCTGCACGTCGAGCCACTGCGCGGTGTTGATCTTATCGGGGCAGATAATGGCGCGTATTTCATCGTCGAGAATTTCGGCCGCCGTTCCGGGCAGGGTGCCGAGACCCGCCGCCTTCAGCTTCGCTAGAAATTCGTGGGTCGGCAGTCCGAGCGTGGCCGCACCTTGCGTCACTTCCAGAGCCGAGAAGGCGTGGATGTGCATCTTAGGGACGACTGCCCTGATCGCCTGGCAGATCGCTTCGTACGTGGCACCGGTGTAGTCTGGATGGATGCCGCCTTGCAGGCACACTTCCGTTGCCCCGCGATCCCACGCCTCGATCGCCCGACGCGTAATTTCCTCGATGGCGAGATCATAAGGTGAGCCCCGCAGATCCTCGTGCGTGCTGCCTTTTGAGAAGGCGCAAAACTTGCACCGGAAGTAGCAGATGTTTGTGTAGTTGATGTTGCGGTTCACGACGTAACGCACGACGTCGCCACTGACCGCGCGTCGCAGCGCGTCGGCGGCCTGAGCGACGTGCCCGTAGTCAGCGTCGCGTGCCGCGAACAGGCGCATGATTTCATTCGAGGCGAGCCGTTCGCCCGATGCGGCTCGCTCGACGATTCTCGCGATTCCGGCGTCGACGCCGCGGGCGAGCACCAGTGGCACCGGCGGCGGCCTGGTGTTGCCCGGTGCCCAGTCGTCGTCGCGCGCGAAGCCTTCGGCGTCGCTCATGCGTCGTACGCGGGTGGCGATGTCGGGAGCCAGCCACGTATCGGCGACGCGCGCGTAGGCGGGGTAGACGGGCAGGCGGTTCACCAGCAGCATGCCAGCGTCAGCGCTCTTCCGGGCGAGTTCGGCAATGGCGGGCCACGGCGCTTCGGGGTTCACGTGATCGGGCGTGACCGGCGAAATGCCGCCCCAGTCGTTGAGCCCCGCGTCGATCAGCTTTTGATAGACTCCGGGCGACAGATTTGGCGGCGCCTGGATATTCATGTCGGTCCCGAGAATCAGACGTGCCGTCGCGATCGTCCACAGCAGGTCGTCGAGATCAGGTTCCTCGGAATTGGCGAGCTTGGTGTCGGGCTTGGCCCGGAAGTTCTGAACGATGACTTCCTGGATATGACCATAGGTAGCGTGCAGATCCCTGATTGCCTCCAATGCGTCGATCCGCTCGTCCCGTGTCTCGCCAATGCCGATCAGGATGCCGGTCGTGAACGGAACCTTCAGCTCGCCGGCCAGACGCAGGGTCTCCAGCCTGACGGCAGGATGTTTGTCAGGAGAACCGTAGTGAACGCCGCCCTGCCTGCAGAGCCGCTCGCTAATGGACTCCAGCATGATGCCCTGGCTGGCCGTCACCTCGCGCAGGTCGGCGATCTCGCGGCGTGTCATCACGCCCGGATTGGCATGTGGCAGCAATCCGGTCTCGCGCAGCACAAGCGCGCACATAGCGGTCAGATAGGAGATCGTCGTTTCATGGCCGAGCGCCTTCAATGCGTCGCGAGCGGCCTGGTATCGCAGCTCGGGCTTGTCGCCCAGCGTGAACAGCGCTTCGGTGCAACCTGCGGCCGCGCCGGCGCGCGCGATGGCGAGCACCGCGTCGGGTGAGAGGTAGACAGGCTTGCCCGCGCGTGGCACCTCCGCGAAAGTGCAATAGTGACAGACGTCGCGGCAGAGTTTCGTGAGCGGAATGAAGACCTTGCGCGAGTAGGAGATCAACCGGCCGTGTGCGGAATCGCGAAAGGCCGCGGCTTCTGCTATCAGTTCGGCCAGCGGCGCTTCGAACCGCTGCCGCGTCGCCTGTCTACCGGCCGCCGCCATAATCCATCGTCTCCGCCCGTAGAGGGTCGTATTTCGTCGCGCGACGTGCTTGCCGCCACCCGCTTGCGGCCGCATGGTCGCGCATCGACGCAAACGATGCAATGCTGGAAGGACGCAACAAATGCTGATCGGCTTCAACGCACCGACCGCCGGACCCCTGTCGGTCGCGGATAACCTAACGAAGATCGTGGTTGGCGGCGAGGCGATGGGCTTCGACTACGCGACGTTCAGCGACCACGTCGTGATTCCGACCGTGATCGCGGCCGAATATCCCTACAGCGCCTCCGGGGAATTCCCCAGCGGCACACGCGGCGAGCGGCACGAACAGCTGACGGAGATCGCCTGGATCGCCGCGAAAACGACGCGCCTGCGTCTCGTGACCTCCGTCATGGTGGTGCCGCATCGACCAGCCGTGCTGACCGCTAAGATTCTCTCGACCATCGACGTTCTCTCGGCTGGCCGGCTGACGCTGGGTATCGGTGCGGGCTGGATGCGAGAGGAGTTCGAGGCCATCGATGCGCC
>DASZFS010000002.1:0-12247 GCA_035939575.1 Vicinamibacterales bacterium
GCCGGCTTCCGGTCCTTTCGCGCTCGTCACGACGCCACCGATATCGTCGCTATCGATGGCGACCGAACCGGCGCCCTGCTGTCCGCTCGTTTTCGTTGGAGACCCGACCCCGGCCACGACGAGCGCGGCGGCAATCGCACAGAAGGAAACGGTGTGCTTCACAGGATCCTCGCCTTCAGATGGTCAGAATGCTGGTACTGTCGCCGAACTGATCCACGTGCACGCCAACCCGATCCAGGAGGGTGAGCTGCATGTTGGTCCACGGTGTCGGTTTGGGGAACGTCACATGACGGCCGGTCGCAATCCCCATCGGCTTGCCAGCCACAACCACCGTCGGCAGGTTCAGATGGTTGTGGATGTTCGGGTCGCTCATGCCGCCGCCGTAGAGCACCAGCGCGTGATCGAGAAGCGATCCGTCCCCGTCGGGAATCGCCCTCAGGCGCTCCAGGAAATACGCAAGCAACTGGACGTGGTACGTGCCGATCTTCGCGATGCGCTTCAGCTTCTCAGGGTCGTCCCCGTGATGCGACAGCGGATGGTGCGGCTCGCTGATCCCGAGTTCCGTGTACGCCTTCTGCGAGAGCTCGCGGACCATGAGGAACGTGACAACGCGGGTCAGATCGCACTGATAGGCCAACGCGAACAGGTCGAACATCACCTTCACGTGCTGCTCGAAGGTGGCTGGAATGCCGGCGGGCTGCTCAACGAGGGGCAACTCCTGATCGACCTGCTGCTCCGCCTTCTGAATGCGGCGCTCGACGTCGCGGATCGATTCCAGGTAATCGGCCACTTTCGTTCGATCGGTCGCGCCGACGCGTTTGTTCAGGCGGGCCACTTCCTCAGTGACCGAATCGAGCATGCTCCGGTTGGCCTGGATGTCGGCCAGCCGTGCCTGTCGGGTCGTGCTGTCGCTCGCGCCAAACAGTCGCTCGAACACGGCGCGCGGATTGTTCTCCATCGGGAGCGGCGTCGTCGGCGTCCGCCACGAAATCGTGTTGTTGTAGGCACAGCTGTACCCGAGCGAGCATACGCCGAGCAGATCCGTGCTCTCGATCGCGAGCTCCAGCGAGGCGAGCTGGGTTTCGGCCGCGAAGTGCCGCGCGGCGATCTGATCCATCGACATCCCTGCCTGGATGTCGCGCCCTTCCGTGCGCTTGGGCGCGATGCCCGTGAGATACGTCGTCTGGGCACGAGGATGCGGACCGCCGTCCTGGACGTACGTCCGCATCGAGTCGAGACCGCTCGCGACCAGGACGCGGTCTTTGAACGGCGCGAGCGCGCCGAGCACCGGTGAGAGCTCGAGCGGGCCCTCCGCGGGAGGCGTGTACTGCGGCATGTTCTGGCCGTTGCCCACATAGATCACGCCGAGCCGCTTGACCGGCGCCGCCGCCGTCAGCCGCTGCGCCGTCAGTGCCGGCACCATCGCGTCGAGCAGCGGCAGCGCGATGCTCGCGCCCAGACCCCGCAGCACCGTGCGCCGAGGCAACTGCCGTTTCCACGCCATCATGACTCCGTCCTCCTCATCTGGAACGGTCTGCTGTTGACGATGCCGAGGATGAGCGAGGACCAACGGTACTCGTGCTGGGACGATTCGCGCCGAATCGCTCGAACGACGGGCATGTCGGCCGGCTCAACGCCCCGGCCCAGCGCGTAGGTGAGCAGCTTTTCGGTGACCGCTCCGAAGATCTCATCGCTTCGCGCGAGGAGACCGCGACGGAATTCGTCAGGGTTCGCGAACCGCGCGCCGCTCGGAAACGCGCCGGCGATATCGATCCTCGCGCCGCCATCCGACTCGCGGTACTTGCCGATGCCGTCGAAGTTCTCGAGCGCAAAGCCGAGCGGGTCCATCTGGGCATGGCAGCTGGCGCACACGGGGTTGCGCCGGTGATTCTCCATCTGCTCGCGCATGGTCTTCGGCCGCGTGGCCGCCGCCTGGTTGCTTTCCTCGAGCCCCGGGACGGTGGCCGGCGGCGCCGGCGGCGGCGTCCCGAGCAGCGTCTCCAGCATCCACTTGCCACGGATGACAGGCGACGTACGGTTCGCGTAGGACGTCACGGTGAGGATGCTGCCCTGGCCGAGAATTCCCCCGCGGTGTCCATCGGGAAGCGTGACGCGTCTGAAGTGCGGCCCATAGACGCCGGGAATGCCGTAGTGACGCGCCAGCCGCTCGTTGAGGAACGTGTAGTCCGCCCGGAGCAGATCGAGCACGCTGCGGTCCTCGCGCAGCTGGCTCTCGATGAAGAGTTCGGTTTCCTGCTTGAACGCCTCGCGAAGGTTGTCGTCGAAATCGGGGAACGCATATGTATCGGGCTTGACCGCATCCATGTTGCGGATGAGCAGCCACTGTCCGAAGAAATTCCTGACGAGCGCGTTGGCTTTCGGATCGCTCATCATGCGCCGGACCTGCAGTTCGAGCGCCCCGGGATCCTTCAGCTGGCCGCGCTCGGCTGCGGCAAGCAGCGGCTCATCCGGGATGCTGCTCCACAGGAAGAACGACAGCCGCGACGCGAGCTCGACGTCGCTGATTCGATACGCCGCGCCCCGCGGGAGATTGGGCGGATCCTCTTCGACGCGAAACAGGAAGCTCGGCGCCACCAGGATGCGTTCGAGGCCGGCCTGAATGCCGCGATCGAAGGTCCCGCGAGCGCGACCGTCCTTATAGAAGGCCATCAGGACGCGGAGATCCTCGTCGGCCGTCGGCCGCCGGTACGCGCGGCGGGCCAGCGTCGAAAGAATCCGGCGCGCGCACGTGTCCTCGTCTACGCGCGATGAGGGGCGGCAGTCGAAGATGCGGCGGCGCGACGGTGTGTCGTCGGACGGGTCCACGTCGAACGGTCCGGCGAGCGCGATGCTTTCGATGGCCGCCTGAATCTTTCCGTATCCAGTCGTCGTGGTGAAGGCGGCCGCGAACCCGTCGCTGCCAGCCGGCAGCCGAGAGACCGCGAGGCCCTCCATGTAGTAGAACCGATCGACGAAGGCGACCCCGACCTCGTGCGTCCCTGCCTTCGTCGCGAACCGCGCTTCGAGCGTCGCGTCGGCGTCTGCCGACGCCAGGTCCCCCGGCGGACGCATCACGTTCCCCGCCTGGCCGCCGATGACCAGCCGCGCGACGCGCTCGCCGTCCACCCACACGTCAATCTGATTCTCCTCGTCGAGCCCGCGCACCCCGCCGCCGCTCGCGAGGCTGCCCTTCTGGAGGCGCAGCCGGACGCTGTACGTGCCATCCAGGGGGAACGTGTGGCGGACGACGAGCCCACCGCGCGTGCCGAAGGGCAAGTCGTCGCTGGCCTGCACGTCCTGGATGAGGGAGATCGGAACGCTGTGGGTGGCGGTCGACGGGCGGAGCGTCGGATCGCTGACGGCCAGCCGGCTGATCTTCCGGGCCGCGAGCAGATATCGATCGAGCAGCCCCGGCGTCATCGTCAACACCTCGCCGATGTTGTCGAACCCATAACTCGCGTCGTCGGGCGGCAGGAGCGACGCGGTGTCGACGTCGAGCGCGAGCAGATCGCGGACGGCGTTCGCGTACTCGACTCGATTCAGTCGGTGGATGGATGGACGGCCCGGATCGGGCCGCCGGGCGGCGGCCGTATCGAGCGTCGTCTCGAGCCAGACGGTCAACGCCTCGATGGCGGCGCTATCGGGCCGCGGCGCTCTTACGGGCGGCATCAAGCCGCCGCGAAGCTTGCGAACGACCTTTTCCCAGATGTCGGCCGCGGCGGGAGCGTCCGCGAGATCGAGACCTTCAAGGACGAGCCCGCCGGTTTTCATCCGCTGGTTGTGGCAGGTGATGCAGTACTTGTTGAGGACCGCCTGATGCTGCTCAGCGGGCGCAGTGGGCGAGTCCGCCGGCGCAGTACGACCCTGGGCGCGTCCGCGCACACCTGCCGCCACGACGATCAGTCCGCCAGCGAGGAGAACGAGAAAAGCCGCCCGCTGCCGCACCCCGTCACCTCCCAAGTCTTGCGAAGGACGCCGCCTACAGCTGTTGAGAGACGCCGCGCCGGGAGAACTCCCCGGATGCGCGTGAGTTTACCGCAGTCGGGGGGTAAAGGGTGATTGGCCTTGCAAATGGACAAGACTCGGACTAGCGTGGAGAACCATGGTGGCCCGATGCGGCTACTATCAGTCTCTCGCCCTTGCGCTGACGCTCGGACTGCTGTTCATTGCAGCAGTTCCCCTCCTGGCGGGTCCAGAACCACGGATCGCTGAAGCGGCCAGGAACCGCGACCTGGCGGCGGTGCGCTCCCTTCTGAAATCAGGGGCCGATCCCAACACGCCCCGTTCCGACGGATCCACCGCGATTCATTGGGCTGCGCGCTGGGACGATCTCGCGCTGGCCGAGCTGCTCGTGGCGGCCGGTGCGGACGTCAACCGGGTCAATCCGTACGGCGTCACGGCCCTGAGCCTGGCGGCCGTCAACGGCAGCGCCGGGATGGCGGAGCGGCTCCTCGCGGCTGGCGCCAACCCCAACCTGGGGCATCTGTCGGGCGAGACGCCGTTGATGAACGCCGCGCGCAGCGGCAGCGTCGATACGGTGCGGGCGCTCGCGACGCACGGCGCCGACCTCAACGCACACGAGAAGGTCAAGGGCCAGACGGCGTTGATGTGGGCGGTCGCCGAGCGGCACCTCGAGGCCGCGCGGGCGCTCATCGATCTCGGCGCGGACATCCACGCGAAATCCGCAAGCGGGTCCAACGCGCTCATGTTCGCGGCGCGCGACGGCGACATCGATCTCGTGAAGATGCTCCTCGGCAAGGGCGCGCGCGTTCAGGAGACCGCCGCGGACGGCGCCACGCCGCTCCTGATTGCGACGATTCGCGGCCACGTCCCGCTCGCGCTCTTTCTGCTCGACCACGGCGCCGATCCGAACGCCGCCGGAACGGGGTACACCGCGCTGCACTGGGCCGCGGGCCGATGGGAGACCGTGCACACGCACGATTATGACGTGCCGACAGGAGAGTGGAGCAGGCTGGCGGGCCTGCCGCGCGCCGAGAAGTTCGAGCTCATGAAGGCGCTCGTCGCGCACGGCGCAAACGTGAACGCCAAAGCGACCCGGCTTCCACCGCGGTACGGCTATTCGCTCTTCAATTCCGTCGGCCGCTACGCCGTGGGCGGGACGCCGTTCCACATCGCCGCGGTGTCGGCGGACCCTGAGGTCATGCGGTTCCTTGCCGCAAACGGCGCCGATCCTTCGATCCGCGGAGGCGCCAACACGACGGCCATCATCGCCGCGGCCGGTCGCACCATGATTCCAGGCGAGACCAGGGTTTCCGAGGCCGAGCACCTCGAGGCTGTGAAGGCGGCGTTCGATCTCGGCGTGGACATCGCCGCTACCAACGACGACGGGTGGAATGCGGTCCACGCGGCGGCATATGCCGGCTTCGACAGCATCGTGCGCTACCTCGTCGAGCGCGGGGTCGATGTGAATCTGATCAGCAAGCGGGGCTACACGCCGCTGAAGGTTGCGGAAGGCTACGTCTTCCCGAATATGGTCAACATCAAGACGAGCACCGTCGACGTTCTCAGGGCGCTTGGTGGGGTGAGCACCCCCGGTCCGCCTCCTCGCGTCAACGAGGAGCGCTGATTCATCAAGATTTTCTTGCGTTGAAAGGGTCGACGACCCGCAAACCGGCCGTAATACGTCAAATCCCGTATCTCCGCGCACTGCATTTGGGCGTTGCGCAGCCCTCGTCAGCTGCTATTATCCATCGTTAAGATGACGCTCAATCTCCGGCTGGTGCTGGCGGCCCTGATTGTGTGCGCAGCGGGTGTGTCGATCGGCGTCGGCACGGTCACGCCGGCGTCGGCTGCAGCCGGGACGATGGGGCCAGTCCCGAGCCCGGCGCCCGAGGCTCGCGCTGTGCTCGATCGCTATTGCGTCACGTGCCACAACCAGCGCCTGAAGACGGGCGGGCTCACGCTCGACACGCTCGATCTGTCGACACTCGAGAAGCACTCCGACGTTGGCGAGGCGATTGTGCGCAAGCTGCGCGGCGGCATGATGCCTCCGGCCGGGGCGCCACGGCCCGATCGAGAGACGTACGCGACGCTGCGCGGCTGGTTCGAGACGGAGCTCGATCGCATCGCCGCCGCGTCGCCAAATCCCGGCCGGACCGAGAGCTTTCACCGGCTCAATCGCGCCGAATACAAGAACGCGACGCGCGATCTTCTCTTGCTCGACGTCAACGTCGCCGATCTGCTGCCGGCCGACGATGGCAGCTATGGCTTCGACAACATCGCCGGCGTGTTGAAGATCAACCAGGCGCTCCTCGAGCGCTATCTGCTGGCCGCGAAGAAAATCAGCCGGTTGGCGGTTGGCGCCATCCCCTCTTCGCCGACGGCCGAAACATTCCGAATACCTAACGACGCGCCGCAATACGAGCGTGCCGACGGCCTTCCGGTCGGCACCCGCGGCGGGCGTCTGATTCCCTTTTATTTTCCCGTCGACGGCGAGTACGAGTTCAAGATCGAGCTCACCGGCGGCACGCCTCCGCAGAATGAACAGCTGGACGTGTTGATCGACGGCGAGCGCGTGAAGGAGCTGACGGTCACGCCGCAGACGCCGCGGTCGAACGATCGGGTCGCGGGCACGATGGCGTTCGTGTTCCGCATGCCGGTCAAGGCAGGGCCGCGCGACGTCGGGTTCGGGTTCGTCCAGACAAACGGCGCGTACATCGAGGGCCAGCGGCGCCGGTTCGTGAAGCCGCGTGTCTACGACCTGACCGGGTCGATGTTGACGACCATGACGTATCTTGCGTCTGTGACGATCAACGGCCCGTTCGACGTCTCGGGCCCTGGCGATACGCCAAGCCGCCGCCGGGTGTTCGTCTGTGAACCGACCAGTGCCGCCGACGAGGTGCCCTGCGCTCGACGGATTCTCTCGACGCTTGCGCGCCGCGCGTATCGCGGGCCCGTCGCCGACACCGACATCAAGGAGCTCGTCGATTTCTTCAAGAGCGGGCGCGCCAACGGCACGTTCGACCAGGGTATCGAGCTCGCCCTGCGGCGCCTGCTCGCCTCGCCGAACTTCCTCTTCCGGATGGAGACCGATCCCGACGGCGTCGCGCCGAATGCGAACTATCGCATCGGCAACTACGAGCTGGCGTCGCGCCTGTCGTTCTTCCTCTGGAGCAGCATCCCGGACGATGAGTTGCTCGACGTCGCGGGCCGAGGCACCCTGCGGCAGCCGCAAGTGCTCGAGCGGCAGGTCAAACGGATGCTCGCCGATCCGCGGTCCGACGCGATGGTCAGCAACTTTCTCGATCAATGGCTGTACATCCGGAACGTGCCGAACGTCACGCCAGCCGACGATCTCTTCCCGGATTTCGACGCGACGCTTCGCCAGGCGTTCCAGCGCGAAACGGAGCTCTTCTTCGCCAGCATCATCCGCGACGACCGCAGTGTGCTCGATCTGTTGACGGCCGATTACACGTACGTCAACGAGCGGCTCGCGAAGCACTATGGGATACCGAACGTGACGGGGAACGGCTTCCGGCGCGTGGCGCTCAGCGACACTCACCGCCGCGGACTGCTGGGTCAGGGCAGCATTCTGACCGTCACCTCGAGGCCGAATCGAACGTCGCCGGTGCTTCGAGGCAAATGGATCCTGCAGAATCTGCTCGGGACGCCGCCTCCGCCGCCCCCGGCGGTTGTGCCGCCGCTGGCGGAGAAGAAGGACGGCGCCGCGCCACAGTCGATGCGCGAGCGGATGGCGCAGCATCGCGCGAACCCGGTGTGCGCGTCTTGCCACTCGATGATCGATCCGGCCGGATTTGCGCTCGAGAACTTCGACGCGATCGGGCAGTGGCGCGATCTCGACGAGTCGTTCAAGCCGATCGATGCCGGGGGGGCTCTGCCCGATGGTACGAAGTTCGACGGCGTCGACGGCCTGCGGCAGGCCCTTGTCGCCAACCCGGATGGTTTCGTGACCACGATGACCGAGAAACTGCTCATCTACGCACTCGGGCGGGGGCTCGGGCCGTCCGACGGACCCGCCGTGCGCGCGATCGTCCGCGGCGCCGCGGCCGGCCACTACACGTTCTCATCGATGATTCTGGGAATTGTTCGCAGCGCGCCGTTCCAGATGCGGCGCTCGGACGTGAGGAGCGAATCGCATGACTATTAAGAAGCTGGCCCTTCCGCGACGAACCATTCTCCGCGGTATGGGCGCCGCGCTCGCCCTGCCGTACCTGGACTCGATGGTGCCGGCCTTTGCCGCAGCGAAGCCGGCGATGCGCATGCAGTTCGTGTATGTACCGAACAGCGTGTCGCAGCCGTATTGGCGGCCGAAGGGCGAGGGCCCGGATTTCGAGCTGTCGCCGATCCTGGCCCCGCTGGCGCCGGTCAAGGATCAGGTCGTGGTCATCGAGGGCCTCGGCAACTTCACCGTCGACGGTGGCGGAGGTCCGCACACGCGCTCGAGTCAGGCGTGGCTCACCGGCACCGCGTGTAAACGCACGGAGGGGGCTGACGTGGAGCTGGCCACGACGGCGGACCAGCTCGCCGCCAGGGTGCTGGGCAGGGACACGCAGCTCGTTTCGCTCGAGCTCGCCACCGAGCCGAACTTCACCGTCGGCAACTGCGACAACGGCTACAGCTGCACGTACTCGAACACCTTCTCCTGGCGCACGCCGACGACGCCGCTCCCGATGGAGAACAATCCGAGGGCGGTCTTCGAGCGGCTGTTCGGTGATGGCAGCAGCGCCAGCATCCGCATGGCCGACATGCGGAACGATCGCAGCATTCTCGACTCCGTGCGCGGCGACATGGCGCGCCTGCAGAAGCGGATCGGGCCGAGCGACCGCGTGATGATGGACGCGTACCTCGAGTCGGTGCGCGAGGTCGAGCAGCGCATTCAGAAGATCGAGCAGCAGAACGCGACCTCGCCGATCGCGATCGGCGAGAAGCCGTCGGGCATCCCCGACTCGTTCGACGAGCACGTGAAGCTGATGTTCGACCTGCAGCTCCTCGCCTATCAGACCGATGCCACGCGCGTCATCGCGTATCAGCTCTCGCGCGAGCAGACGAGCCGGCCGTACCCATTCATCGGCGTGCCCGAGGCGCATCATGACGTCTCGCACCATCAGAACAATCCGGAGAAACTCGCGAAGCACGCGAAGATCAACACGTACCATATGTCGCTCTTCGCGCGATATCTCGAGAAGCTGAAGGCGACGCCCGACGGTGACGGCACGTTGCTCGATCACACGATCCTGCTGTACGGCACCGGCCTCGGCGACGGGGACCTCCACAGCGCGCTCGATCTGCCAGTGCTGCTCGTCGGCGGCGGATGCGGCACGCTGAAGGGCAACCGGCATCTGAAGTACCCGGTCGACACGCGCATGTCGAACATGCTCCTCAGCCTGCTGCGCAAGGTCGGTGCGCCGCAGGAGAAGCTGGGCGACAGCACGGGCGAGCTGGCGGGGGTGTGACGTGAGACGCCGCGTCCTCGGACTCTGCGTCTTCCTCGCACTCGCGTCCGCAGCGGCGGCGGCTCCCCGCGAGACGCCGCTCGTCGCGGCGGTGCAGACAGGCGATGTCAAAGCGGTGCGCCTGGTCCTCGCGCGGCACGTCGATGTCAACGCCATGTCGCCCGACGGTATGACTGCGTTGCACTGGGCAGCGCAGAACGACGACCTCGCGATCGTCGAGGCGTTGCTCGCAGCCGGCGCGAATGCCCGGGCGGTAACGCTGTACGGCATCGAGCCGATCAGCCTCGCGGCCATCAACGGGAACGCCCCCATCGTCGAGCGCCTGCTGAAGGCGGGCGCCGATCCGAACGTCGCGATGCCCGATGGCGAAACGCCGTTGATGCAGGCGGCGCGCAACGGCACGGTGGAAACGGTGAAGACGCTGATCGCGTACGGCGCGCAGATCGACGCGAAAGAAAAGGCGCGTGGCCAGACGGCGCTGATGTGGGCCGCGGTCGAGGGGAACGTCGCCGCCATCAAGACGCTCGTCGAAGTGGGCGCGGACATCAACGCCCACTCGAATATGCGTGTCACCAAGCGTCCAGCGACATCGTCGGCCGCCCCCGAGCGTCTGAACGGCGCCGGCAAGCTTGTGACAGGCGCGGTCGATGGGGTCGACGATGATGCGGCCGGCTATCCGGGTAACGCGCTCGTGTTGAGGAAGCTGTACCCGAAGGGCCGCGACATTTCAGCCCAGAGCTTCGGCACGCGCACGATCACCGAGGGGCTCACGCCGCTGCTCTTCGCGACGCGCGCGGGTCACTTCGAGGCGGTGCGCGCGCTCCTCGACGCCGGCGCGAAGATCGAGGAGCCCGCCTCCGACGGTACGACGCCACTCTACATCGCGATCGTGAACGCGCACTGGGAGCTCGCGTCGTATCTCCTCGAGCGGGGCGCCAATCCGAATGCGAACGGACGCGGTATCACGCCGCTTCAGCAGCTGGTCGTCACGCGGCGGCTGCACCAAGGGCATCTGCCGCATCCGCTGCCGACGGGCCGGATCACCAGCATCGAGCTTGCGAAAGCGCTCGTGGCGCACGGCGCGGATCTGAATGCGCGTATGACGGTACCGGGGATGGGCGACGGGTATCGCAACCGGATGAACCGGACGGGCTCTACGGCGTTCCTGCTCGCGGCCAAGGGCATCGACCCCGAGATGATGAGGCTCCTCGTCTCGATGGGCGCCGACCCAGCCATCCCGAACGTGGAGAACACCAATGCGCTCATGCTCGCCGCCGGCGTCGATCAGTTCAACCCGGGGGAAGACGCCGGCACAGAGGAGGAATCGCTCGAGGCCGTGAAGTACTGTGTGTCGCTTGGCCTCGACGTCAACTCGATTGACGACAACGGCGAGACGGCCCTTCACGGGACCGCCTACAAGGGCTTCAATCTCGTCACGCAGTATCTCGTCGATCAGGGCGCAAAGCTCGACGTCCGCAACGTCCTCGGATGGACACCGCTGACGATTGCCAATGGCGTGATGTACACCAACTTCTACAAGTCGCAGCGGCAGACGGCGGCGCTGCTCGTGAAGCTGATGAGGGATCGCGGAATCGACGCGAGCGACGCCCTTGATATCACGGGCGCCGGTTACGTGAAGGACGCGAAGCCGACCAAGGACATCACGGTGACGGTCGCCGGCAAGAAGCCCTGATCGCCTCAGTGGGCACGCGGGCGACATCACCGACCGACGGCGATCGACGTGTTCGCTGTCGCATCCCGCCGCCTCTTCGGCGATCGGTTGACGATCGGCCTCCTCGCGCCGTGTCCGCCATCTCTCCTCGCAGGCTCATTTTCGCGTTGGCGTTACTGTGCGCTGGGCTGCTGTGGGGCGCCCGAGCCGCCGCGCAGCAGTCGATGACGACATGGACCGGCGTGTACTCAGGGGCCCAGGCTGCGCAAGGGGAAGCGATCTATCTCGAGCGGTGCGCCGGCTGTCATCAGCCGGATCTCAGCGGGGGCGAAGATGCGCCGCCGCTGGCCGGCGCACAGTTCGGGGCCAAGTGGAACGATCGGACGCTCGGCGACCTGTTCGAGCGCATGCGGCGGTCGATGCCGCTCGACGAGCCCGGTTCGTTGACCACGACGGAGTATGCGCAGCTCATCGCGCACGTGCTTCGTCGCAATGGCTTTCCCGAGGGCGCGTCCGCGCTCTCTGAACGGCCGGCCGCGCTGAACGACATCCGATTCGTCACACAGCGTCCAGGCGGATAGCGTCACGGAGAACATGACGCCGCGAGATGGATCGGCGCTCAACCGATGAAGTCGGGATGGAGCGGAGTGCTGAACATGTGGTACGCAATCTTCCAGTGTCCGCCCATCAACCGGTAGATCGCCACATAGTTGCCGGCGACCGTGTCAGACCCTTGGTCGGCCGTTTGCGTCGAGATGCTAATCCGTCCGGCGTCGAAGCCGATCGGACCCGAGAATCGAGCGTGAAGCGACGTCACGTCGACGACGCGAAGAACTCGCAGCTGTTCGCGAAAGGCGCTCTCGATCGCGGCGCGACCTTCGACGAGCGTACCGTCGGGCGGTATGAGCTCGGCATCATCGGCGTAGAGAGCGGCCACTCGCTGGGCGTCTCTGCTGTTGTACGCGGCCGCAAAGGTGGCGGCGAGCCTCTCACCATCTGGGGCTGCTGCGGCACGGGCCAACGCGGCCACGGCAACCGCAGCGGCGGCGATGGCGATTGTGATCAACAGCAGCGCTCTGACGAAGGGCCTCGGTTTTGGGGCTTCAGCGGGCGTCGGGACCATGCGTGCGTGCCGGGAGCT
>DASZFS010000003.1:0-1741 GCA_035939575.1 Vicinamibacterales bacterium
GGATAGAGCAGCAGTTTCCTAAACTGCGTGCCGGGTGTTCGAGTCACCCCGGGGGCACCAAAACTTTAGATCGTTTCTTCATCACAGTCCCTCCTGGAGAATGTTTCGTTAAACCGCCATTCCAAGTCTTCCGTCGTCCCCGTGCACGTCACTGCGCCGCGCGGCCGAGATATCGCACAAAGAACGCCTGGAGGTCATCGAACGCCTCCGCCGCGGCGACCGGCTGGCGAACATCGAAGACGTGATCCGCATCGGGATACATGTGAATGGCGACGGGCCGTCCCTGCCGCACGAGTTGCGCTACCTTGTCGGCGCAGTTCTGCGCCACGTTCGGCGTATCGGTGTCCTTGGCGCCCATCAGGACGAGTGTGGGTGTCACGATGTCGTCGAAAAGGTTATTCGAGCGCTCCTGCGCCGCTGCCGGCCAGTCGGCCCGAGGATTCACACAGACCGGATAGTACGCCGCCGCCGCCCGGAATCCGCCACCCGGCGCGTTCGTGCGGTACCGCGCGCTCGCCGTGCGAAGAGTCGCGCTCGCGCCGTACGAGAAGCCCATGACGCCGATCCGTTCGGGATCGATGTCGGATCGACCGCGCAGCCACGTGAGGGCGGCGAAGGCGTCCTGCGTCACCTGATCGAGCGTGGCTGGGAAGTACGTCGGAATCGAGCATGCGGTCCCACCGCGAGGCGTGAAGCTGTCGACGATGACCGACGCGTAGCCGATGTTCTGCAACCGCGCGGCCCACCCGGGCATGTGCCGGCCGACGCCACCACACGTGTGCAGCAACACCACCGCGGGGAATGGCCCCGGCCCGTCGGGCTTTACGAACGAATGAAAGACGGTCCCGGGCTTCGGCTCGGACGGAAACACCAGGCTGCCGGCGGTCGCGCAGCCGGCAAAGAACGCGGCCAGGACGAGCGGGGCCGCGCGCCGCACCGCGGGCATTGCCCTACCGCAGCTTCTCCTGGCCAGGGCAGCTGGTTGGTTGTGCACCTCAATAGAATGCGCCATTTTGATTTTCCATGTCATCGCGGACGGAAACATACTCGAGGACATGCTGGACGGGCAGGACGTGGTATTGCCGGTTCGACGTCTGGCTGACGACGGCCTCGAGGCGTGGCAGCAGGCGCTCGCCCACAGCTGGGAGGGGCTCGTGGCGAAAGCCCCGCAGTCCCTCGACGTGGGCGGACGGAAACACTGCGCTGGCTCCCGGCGAACCTGATTCCGCTGGCTACCAACGGATTGGGTGATCGACTAGTCGCGAACGGCGAGTACTGTCAGGCGGCGATCAGGATCTCGATCGGCTGCTGCGCCAACCGTACGAACCTCTCCGGGGGCACCACTGCTTCGCACGGGGCGGAAGGACGCCGGCCAGAATCGGCTCGAGCGCGCCGACCCCCTTGAATTCATAGAACGGACGGCGGTCCTCGACCCGAGGCGTGAAGGTCAGGCGCCCGATCACCAGCTTCTGCAGGATGTGCCGAGCCTGCGCGTTGTGGCCGCCGATCCAGCCCTGCCACTCCGACAGCAGGCGCGTGAGCTCGCCCTTGAGCGTCACGGTGTCGAGCGTGGCCACCTGGTCGAGGCCCTCGAGCTCAGCCAGCTGCGCGCGGACCTGATCACTCCGCTGCTCGCGGTCGCCGAT
This sequence comes from Vicinamibacterales bacterium, assembly GCA_035939575.1. GTDB lineage: Bacteria > Acidobacteriota > Vicinamibacteria > Vicinamibacterales > CAVVIG01 > DATKHR01. Next base: position 1,647 of record DASZFS010000003.1, read on the forward strand.
CGCGCCGAGGAGCGTCTCCACGCGTTGCACCTCGCGCTGCGCCGAACCAGAACCGTCGTTGGGTGCGGTCTCTCGATTCGCTGCCGCTGCTCAGA
>DASZFS010000004.1:0-9216 GCA_035939575.1 Vicinamibacterales bacterium
GGAGGCAACTGCACGCGGCCATGAGTCTTCAGGCCCATTCTCATCGCGTCTGGGGTTTAGGCAACTGCACGCGACCATGAGTCTTCGGCCCCGTTCTGAGGAGGCAACTGCACGCGGCCATGAGTCTCCAGCCTCCTACCGCAACTCAAGCGCCTGATTGATGACTTTCTGTGCGATCCGTGCCCAGGTGTCGCGCAGCGAAACGGTCCGGTTGAAGACGATTGCCCCTGGCTTCGAGTCGGGGTCCACGCAGAAGTAGCCCAAGCGCTCGAACTGGAGCCGCGTGCCCGGCGTCGCCGCCGCCACGCTCGGCTCGGCCCGACCGTCCCGCAGTACCTCGAGCGACTGCGGGTTCAGGTTATCGAGAAACGTTCCGCCCTCGGGCACGCGCTCCGGGTCCTCGACCGAAAACAGGCGATCATAGAGCCGCGCCTCGATGGGCACGGCGTGCGCGGCCGAGACCCAGTGGAGCGTTGCCTTGGGACGGCGCCCGTCCGGGGCGTTGCCGCCGCGCGTGGCCGGATCGTAGGTGCACCTGACCTCGACGATCTCGCCCCAGTCGTCCTTGACCACGTCGGTGCACGTGATGAAGTACGCACCACGCAGGCGCACTTCCCGGCCCGGCGACAGGCGGAAGAACTTCTTCGGCGGGTTCTCCATGAAGTCCTCGCGCTCGATGAACAGCTCGCGCGAAAACGGCACCTGGCGCTCGCCCGCCGAGGCGTCCTCGGGGTTGTTCATCACGCTTGGGAATTCAACCTCGCCCTCCGGGTAGTTGGTGATGGTGACCTTGAGCGGACGGAGCACCACCATGACTCTTGGCGCGCGCCGGTTCAAGTCCTCCCGTACGCAGTACTCGAGCTGGGCGACGTCGATGACGTTCTCCTTCTTGGCTACACCGATGCGCGTGCAGAAATCGCGGATGGCCTCCGGGGTATAGCCGCGCCGGCGCAGTCCGCTCACGGTCGGCATGCGCGGGTCGTCCCATCCACGCACCACACCCTGCTGCACCAGCTGCAGCAACTTGCGCTTGCTCATGACGGTGTAGTTCAAGTTCAGGCGCGCGAACTCGTACTGCCGTGGCTTGTCGCCGGCGATCAGGTGATCGACCAACCAGTCGTACAACGGGCGATGGGCTTCGAACTCGAGCGTACAGATCGAGTGGGTGATGTGCTCGATCGCGTCCGACAGGGGGTGCGCGAAATCGTACATCGGGTAGATGCACCAGGCGTCGCCCGTGCGATGGTGGCTGGCATGCCTGATGCGGTACAGCGTCGGGTCGCGCATGTTCATGTTCGGCGACGCCATGTCTATCCTGGCGCGCAGCACATGCGCGCCGTCGGGAAACTCGCCGGCGCGCATCCGCGTGAACAGATCGAGGCTCTCCTGGCTGGGACGGTCGCGGTAGGGGCTGTTCCGACCCGGCTCGGTCAGCGTCCCGCGGTAGGCGCGGATCTCGTCGGCCGTGAGGCTGTCAACGTAGGCGGCACCCTGCGCGATCAGGTCGACCGCGAACTGAAAAAGCCGCTCGAAGTAATCCGACGCGTAAAGCTCTGCCGCCCATTTAAAGCCGAGCCACTCGACGTCCTCTCGAATCGAGTCGACGTACTCGACGTCTTCTTTGGTAGGGTTCGTGTCGTCGAAGCGGAGATTACAGATACCGCCGCGCTCCTCTGCAATGCCGAAGTTCAGACAGATGGACTTGGCGTGGCCGATGTGAAGGTAGCCGTTGGGCTCCGGGGGAAAACGCGTGGCTACGCGGCCGCCGTGGCGTCCCGCGGCGAGGTCCTCGTCAACGATAGCGCGAATGAAGTCAACCGGCGGCTGCGTCGCCGTCCCAGGATCGTCTGACATGCTTCATTCTATTGTAGTTGCTGGCCCACGTCTTGCTTTTCAGAATCTGGAGACTCTATGGCCGAACTCATCCACAAGCACAGCGCACACGTGCGGACATCGGACGGTGAAGTCTTCACCGCTCGTGTATGCGGCGAAAGACGACGAGACGGGCTGTGGACCGCGTGGCTGGAATTCGACGACCGGCGGGGCTCTGTCGTGCTGCGAACGGAACCGGAAACGACGCAGCCCAACCGTGACGCGCTCGACTACTGGGCGTCCGGGCTCGAGCCGGTGTATGTCGAGGGCGCCTTCACCCGCGCTCAACTCGTCAGCGGCAGATAGACAGCACGCAAGTGATTGCCCTAGTACGCCAATAGCAGGCGGGCTGCCCGCTCGATCTGCTCCTCGCTCGGCAGATAGAACGCTTCGAGCGGTGGGGAGTACGGGACGGGCGTGTCCAGCGCTCCCACGATCCGTATCGGCGCGTCGAGCGCCTCGAACGCCTCCTCCTGGATCACCGCCGCCAAGCTCTCGCCGATCCCACCCGTGCGCGAGTCCTCGTGGACGATCAGCACACGGTGGCAGCGACGCGCGATCTCGATCAGCGCCGCGCGATCGAGGGGTTGCAGGGAACGGAGGTCCAGGACGCTTGCCTCCACGCCGTCACGCGCCAGCCGCTCAGCGATGCGCAAGGCGACGTGGACGAACGCGCCGTAGGAGATGATGCCGAGGTCGTCGCCGGCACGTCGCAGCGCCGCGAGCCCGAGCGGGATCGGTGCCGGCGCGGCGTCGGGGAGCAATTGTTTGACCCGCGGATCGCGATACAGCGCGATGTGCTCGTAGAACAGCACGGGATCGGGGTCAGCCACAGCCGACGCCATCAGCGCGCGCGCGTCGAACGGCGTCGACGGGACGACGACCTTCAAGCCAGCGGTCCGATAGAACCACGGCTCGGTGTTCTGGGAATGATACGGGCCCGCGTGCCGCAGGCCGCCCCACGGCATGCGCACGACCATCGGCACCTCGCCGCCCCAGCGGTAGCGGATCTTGGCGGCGTTGTTCACCAGTTGGTTGAAGCCAGTCGCCACGAAGTCGTTGAACTGGATCTCACCGATGGGGCGCTGGCCGGCGAGCGCGGCGCCCACGCAGACGCCCAGCACCGCGCCCTCGGCCAGGGGCGAGTTGATGATGCGGTCACCGAACTCCTTCAGCAGAGGACGCAGCAGCAGAAACGCATTGCCGTAACTCCCGCCGACGTCTTGACCGTAGATGAACACCCGCGGGTCGGCGCGCAGCGCGTCGCCGACGCCCAGCATGACCCCTTCGAGAAGCGTCCTGCCCTTCGCGTCGAACGGCGGGGCTTCTTCTACTACGCGCGGCGAGGCGGCGGGCTGGACGGCGAACCGCCTCTCAGGATCGAGCACCTCGACATGCACGCGTGGCCGCTCGTTCGCGAAGACGCCTACCCCGGCATTCGACGGCTCCGGCCAGGCGGCGGAGACGACGGCCTGTGCTTCCACCTCGACCATCGCCTCGGCCTCGCGCTTGAATCGATCGACGTCCTCCCGCGTGACGAGCCCGCGCGCCTCGAGACGAGCGGCATAGGCGGCGATCGGATCGCGCGCGGCCCAGTACTCATAGAGCGCGCGATCGGCGTAGCCCTGGACCCCGTCCGCCGGAAGCGGTGGATACTCCCACGCGGCCTGCGGGTCGCGGCCGAGATAGAGCATGTCGTCATGGTGCGCATGGCCGCACATCCGCATGCAGACGGTTTCGATCAGGGTCGGACCCAGTCCCGCGCGCGCCCGCTCGGCGGCCCACGCGAAGGCCGCCGCAATCTCGTCGGGGTCGGTCCCGTCCACTGTCACGCCGGGCACGCCGTAACCGATGGCCTTGTCTGCAAAGACGCGAACGGCTGACTGGTCAGCGACCGGCGTCGACAGCGCCGTCTGGTTGTTCTCCACGCAGAAGATCGCCGGCAGCTTCCGCGCTGCGCAGAGGTTGATCGCTTCGTGCCACTCGCCGAGCGACGAACCTCCTTCGCCGATGAACGACACGGCGATACGGCCCGACCCCTCGCGCGCGAACGCCATCGCCATCCCGGCAATCGTCAACGTTGCGGTCGTGAGCGGCGCCGCCGGCGGGAGGATGCCCCAGCCGAAGTCACCGATGTGCAGGTCCTTTCCCTCGAGCGGCGCACCGACCTTCCCCATCTGCGCGTTGAGCACCATCCGGACCGTGTCGGGCGCGAGCCGCATGGCCAGCGTGGCGCCGAGGTCTCGAATCACCGGCCCGATGACATCGCCGGCCCAGGACCCGTCCTCGCGCCGATAGGCCTGGCCGCGCCGCAGCCGGATTGCCGCACCGTAGATCGCTTCCTGGCCGAGCGACCGGAATCCCTTGCCCTGGAACGCTGCGGCACCGTACCTGATTTCGCCGCTGGTGAAGAAAGTCTTCAACCGGTTGTCGGTCGCGCGGGTCAGGATCATCCCGCGCAGCATCTCTATCCGCTCGTCGACCGTGAGCGATGCCTCGAGCGCGTGCCTCCGGAAGAATCCGTCGCAATCATCCAGCAGCTCGCGCTGCGCGCGGCCCAATCGCTCCCTTGCGGGTACACGCGGCGTCGTCTCGCCAATTCCCGAGGGCAGCTGGCGCGCAGCCAGGCGGCGCGTCAACTCGCGACGGAACCGCTCGCGCAGCGCGTCAATTTCCACTGGGTCGACAGCACTCCAGGGGCCGGCAGGGCTCCCGCGGCGGGCGGGGCGGGACTCGTTGTTCACTCCGGGGGCCCCTGCCCCCCGGATGTTCACTCCCGGGGCCCCTGCCCCCTGGATCGCCGGCTCGCGGCTGCCCACGGCGTCCTCGTACGCGGCCAACGCGTCTTCAAGCGCGAACGGATGACGTTCGACAACGAACGCGCCGAATCGGCTGGCGAGCCCGGTCAACGTCTCGAGCTCCGCGAGTCTGGCCATGCATTGAGATCGTATCAAAGGTCGTCGATCCGAACGAGTCCCGCACGGTCGATCGCGATCCGCATCCCGGTCACGAGCGTCGCAAAATCGCCGGGCTCGAGCGCGACGACGGCGAACGACCTGTCGTACATCGTGCCCGCCACGATGGAGGCGAGCGCGAAGAACGCGTCGGGGCCGGTGGTCACGATGGCGGCCGGCGCGGTGCCCGCCCGCACCGCCTCGAGCAGGACCGCGGTCGTCGTCGAAGATCCCTTGCTGAACGGCACGGCAAGCACGCGCCCGGCGGCGCGCACGCCGGCGAGCGGATGATGGCGGTCGATGATCTCGCCGGTCTTGAAGTCGAAGCCGCCCCAGAAGGAGAGCGGCTCGCTCGTCACGAGCGCCTCGCCTTCGGCGGTGCCCGCGACGACCGCGCGGCCAGCAATTACGCGCGCCACAGCGCGTTTTCCCTGATCACCCGTCCGGCGACCGCGGAGGCGACGCAATCGGCGAGGCTGCCGAACGTCACCCGCGTGTTCAGCAGGCTGGGGGCGTAATACGCATACTTTGCCGAGTTCGTCATCAGGGTCTTGATCTCGGGAGGGAGCATCGGCGAAGCCAGGATGCAGGTGTCGAGCGTGATCTGGGCACCGAACGCCAGCACCGGGTCGAGCGCGCCGGCCTTTCCGGCCGCTTCTTTCATCAGGCGGCTCGACGTCACGAGGAACTTCACACGCGCATGGGCGCGTTTCCCGGCGACGAGCGGTGCGAGACGCTCGAACTCCGCCAGCGAGAAATGCGGGCTGCCGAGAATCACCATATCGAGGTCGTTGCCGTCGGCGGTCGTCAGCTCGTCCCGGGCGGCGCGCAGGTCGCGCCGCGTGATGTCCACGGTCCTTTCCGGCCGCCGCTCCTGAAAGGCCGCTTCGAGCGTCGGCGCCTCGGGCGTGACGCCGACCATGTGAAACAACGCCACCTGGCCGGACGACGCCGCCGCGGCGGCGAAGGCCTTGAGATCGTCTTCGAGCGGATGCGCGACGACACCGGCGATGACGGGTATGCGGTCCCCGGCGATCTTGCCGACCAGGTGACCGAGCACGGGGAAGAACTGGTCGTCCTGCTGGAGCGCGGCCGGGACGTCGACCAGGCGAAGAAGGACCTGGCCGGCGCGGTTTTTCGTGAGGTGCAGGCCGACCGCCGGCACGCGGCCTGTGATGGCGCAGCAGATGTCCAGCAGATCGGGATAACGCTCGGTGCGCGCGCCGATGACTGAATTCGCGAAGGCAATCGCGTTCGACTCGCCCCAGGCGATCTGCTGGCCGAAGACCGGCCGCATCTTCGTCTGGTACGGCGCGCACGTCCACGTCGGGACCGCGCCCATCTTCTCGTAGGCCAGCATCTGCCGCGCGGCCTTGGCGGCCCACTCGGGCGACACCGCCCAATCCTGCCAGCCGCACTCGTCGACGCCGCTGACGTTCAGGCTGGTCGGGACGGCGACGCGTGCGCCGAGCGACGCGAGACGCTCGGCAAACTCGAGGGTCGCGTCGCCAAGGTAGATCGTGCTGTCGATGTGCGCCTGCGAGATGTCCATCAGCGCATCGGCACCGTAGACCTCGGCCATCCGAACGAGGATCGACATCGCGAGCGCGGCGGCGGGGCCGTGGCCGCCGTCGAGCATCGCGCGATCGTGTGTGGAGAGCTGCATGCCTCTTGATCCGTAACTATAATGCCCGCCATGTCCATCAGACGCTTCACTCCGCGGACGCTGTCCGCCGCCGCGCTCCTTGTGGCCACGGCCCTTGCGCCGTCGACGGGCAACGCTGGCGGGACCGGCGGCGCTGCCGGGGCCGGCGGGGCGCAGAACGCGCCGGCGGTCACGACGTCGGTCACGATCCTCAGGCCCGCGCGCGTGTTCGACGGCGAGGCGCTGCACGACGGATGGGCCGTTCGCGTCCGCGGCGATCGCATCGACGCAGTCGGCCCTGGAGCAGACGTCGCAGTGGTCGCCGGCGCCGCTGCGCCGGGCGCCAGGGTCATCGACCTGCCAGGGACCACGCTGACGCCGGGGCTCATCGAGGGTCACTCTCACGTGCTGCTGCATGCGTACAACGAGACGACCTGGAACGATCAGGTCGCCCGCGAGGCGTTGGCGCTGCGGACGGCGCGCGCCGTGAACCACCTGCGTGCGACGCTGATGGCGGGTTTCACGCTGGTACGCGATCTGGGCACCGAGGGTGCCGGCTACGCCGACGTGGGGCTGAAGCAGGCGGTGGACGAGGGGATCGTGCCGGGGCCGCGGATGCTCGTCTCGACGCGCGCGATCGTCGCGACTGGAAGCTACGGACCGAAAGGCTATGCGCCGGAGTGGAACGTCCCGCAGGGCGCGGAGGAAGCGGATGGCATCGACTCAATGGCCAGGGTCGTGCGCGGCCAGATCGGGAAGGGCGCTGACTGGATCAAGTTTTACGCTGACTACCGCTGGGGGCCATTGCCCGGAGCGCACGCCACATTCACGCCGGAGACCCTCGCGCTGGGCGTCCAGACCGCGCACACGAGCGGGACGCCGGTCGCCGCCCACGCCAGCAGCGTCGATGGCATGCGCAACGCGATCCTCGCCGGTGTCGACACGATCGAGCACGGGGATGCGGGGACGGCCGAGATCTTCAAGCTGATGGTCGAGAAGAAGGTCGCGCTCTGCCCGACACTCGCCGCCGGCGACGCAACGGCGCAATACGCCGGCTGGAAGAAGGGGCAGCAGCCCGAGCCGGCGGGCATCACCCGCAAGCGCGCGAGCTTCAAGGCCGCCCTCGACGCCGGCGTCACCATCATCAGCGGAAGCGACGTCGGCGTTTTTCCGCACGGCGACAACGCACGCGAAATCGAGCTGATGGTCGATTACGGCATGCCGGCCATCGCGGCGCTCAAGAGCGCGACGTCGGTCGCGGCGAAAGTGTTGCGGATGGATTCACGGGTCGGCCAGCTGAAACAGGGGCTGCTCGCCGACCTGGTGGCCTTCGACGGCGATCCGACGAAGGACATCACGGCGCTTCGCCGGGTGAAATTCGTGATGAAGAACGGGCAGATCTACCGGCAGTAGACCGCCACCGCGAGCGCGCGATGGTATCGTACCAGGATGCGTCATACGACCCTGGTGTCCACCGACACGCTCGCCGCGCATCTCGGCGAGCCCGGCTACGTGATCATCGACTGCCGCTTCGCGCTGTCCGATACGGGGTGGGGCGAAGAGCAATATCGCGCGGCGCACATCCCGGGTGCGGCTTACGCGCATCTGGATCGCGATCTCTCCGGCGTCAAGACCGGCACGAACGGACGCCATCCGCTACCCGATCCGGCGACGCTCACCGCGACGCTCGGACGTCTCGGCGTGGCCAATGCCGCGCAGGTGGTTGCCTATGACCAGGACAACGGCATGTTCGCCAGCCGCTTGTGGTGGCTCCTGCGATGGATGGGTCACGATGCGGTTGCGGTTCTCGACGGTGGCTTTGCAAAGTGGCTACGCGAACAGCGGCCGACGACGGCGGGCATCGAAACGCACCCGCCGGCGGCGTTCTCGGGCTCGGCCCGCCAGGAGATGATCGTCGACGCCAGCGCGGTCGCCGGGCGAAGCCGAGCCTCCACGCTGCTCGACGCGCGGGCCCCGGAGCGCTTTCGGGGAGAGACCGAACCGCTCGACCGCGTCGCGGGACACATCCCCGGCGCGCGGAATCATTTCTTTCAAGAGAACATCGGTGAGGACGGCACGTTCCGGTCACCAGATGACGTGCGGGCGCGCATCCGCGCCGCAGTCGGCGGTGCCGCCCCTGGCGACATCATCTGCTACTGTGGCTCGGGGGTGACGGCGTGTCAGAACCTGCTCGCGATGGAGCACGCGGGCCTCACGGGGGCGAGGCTGTATCCGGGCTCGTGGAGCGAGTGGTGCGCGGACGTGGCGAGGCCGGTAGAAACCGGGAGCTAACACGAGACGGAGCCTATGACGCACAAACCAGTTCACGCAGCGAACCTTCCGAAGCCGGTTGGACCCTACTCGCCGGGCATGAGCTTCGACCGCTTGATCTTCGTGTCGGGTCAGGGCGCGGTCGACCCCGCGACTGGCAGGCTGGCCGGCGACACGGTGGAGGAGCAGACGGAGCAGTGCCTGAAGAACGTGCGCGCCATCCTCCAGGCCGCGGGCTCGGACCTCGGGCACGTGCTGCGGTGCGGCGTGTTCCTGGTTGACATGCGCGAGTTCGGCGCGATGAATGCCGTCTATCAGCGGGCTTTCAAAGATCATCGCCCCGCACGCACGACGGTGCAGGTCGCGGGTCTGCCGGGAGAGGGGCTGCTCGTCGAGATCGACGCGATCGCATACTTACCCTGGTTACCCTAGAAGATTCTGTGATGGGCTGAAGACTCGTGGCCGCGTGCAGTT
>DASZFS010000005.1:0-20348 GCA_035939575.1 Vicinamibacterales bacterium
GACCTCGGCATTGACCCGGGTGACTGCCGTCAGCGTGTCCTCTTCGACCAGGTGATTGGTGAGGTCCAGGAACTGCCTCGGATCCTCGAACAGACCTTCGGCGAACGTGGAGGCTGACTCGACCGAAAAAAACTCATCGAAGCGCGTTGGAGGAATCTTCGCAACCGACCGGCCGCCTGTCACTGGCAGCGCGCTTGCGCCTGGCGCTTCCAGCACGATGTTCTTGGGACGGATGAGTTGACCACCGAAGGCGACCGCATGCCCGCGGAAGATGAAGCGGCGTTTGTTGTCCATCAGGTCAGGTCCTGTCGGCTGCTGCTGCACGAACGCCCAACCCTAAGTCGAGACCTTGTTCTCGTCAAGTCACGTTTCAGGAATCAATCCAGCCCGCCACCAGCTCAGCCACTGACTCAAGAACTCAAAACTCAAGCCTCAGAACTTCCAAGCTCTCACTTCTAACTCACCTGAACGGAAAACCGGTATTCGCTCGGTGACGTACGACCGCCACGATCTCTGAGCGACAGTACGTAATGTCCGGACGACTTGAAGGCCGACGCTGGAATCAAGAGAAGGAGTGGGCCGCCCGGCGCTGGGGCTGGCGCGTCGCCGTTCCCAACGATCTGGCCGCCGTCGGTTCGAATCTCGTATGTCAGGCCGTTGTCGAATGCCGCGCCGCCCAAGTCAATCGCCAGCGTCACGACGCCACCGGCTTTTGCCGGCACGGTCAGCTCCGCTCCACGCGTGGCAGCGCGCAAGGTCAGAGGCGCGAGCGCCATCGGACCCGCCAACTGTTGCGGCACAGACGCGGCACGGTAGGACGCGTAGCCGGCCACAAGGCTCAGGGATGCGGCGGCCGCCCACGGAATCGCGATGGCCGGCCGCCACGTTCGCCTCCCGGCCGTGGGAGCCGCAGCGAACCCCGCGCGCACGCCGGCCCGCATCTTGTCGGAGACGACGACCTCGTCAGCGCATTCGGCGCACGAGAAGAAGTGATCCTCGAACGACTCGCGCTCAGCCTCGGTCATTTCGCCCAGGAGATACCGCTCGGACGCAAGCGTGCTGACGGCTTCCTGATGTTCCATTGCGCTCATTCCTTCCCTTCGGCCGCGAATCGTTCCCTGAAACGCGCCTTGGCGCGGTGCAGCAGTACCCGGAGATAGTTCCGGTCGATCTTCAGCTCCCGGCAGATGCGGTCCTTGTCGCGCTCCTCGAAGAACAGCCAGCGCAACAGCTCGCGCTCCTTTTCCGGCAGCGCCTCGAGCGCTCGCCGCACCCGCATCCGCTCCTCGCCGGCCACGATGGACACCACGGCGTCCTCCAGCCGCTCGTCCGGCGGGTCGATGTCGTCCTCGAGCGCCGTCGTCCGCGTGCCTTGCCGGTAAAGCTCGAAAACGACGTTGTTGCAGACGGCGTTCACGAAAGCTCCCAGCGTCGCGGGATTGTCAAGCCCGCCCTTCTGTTTCAATGACGTCAGCACCCGCGCGAACGTTTCTTGCTTGGCGTCGTCGATGAGCGCGGGCGACCGCAACCGCGACCGGAGCTTGAGCGTCAGCAGCTCTCCAAAATAGCGGCTGAAATGCCGCTCGGTCTCCGGATCCTCCGCAACCAGTCGCTGGACGTAGGCGCCATCGAACTCGTAGCGCGGCAGGTGAGGCAAGGTCTCGTATGGTAGACCGCCCTCGCCGGCCCTCGCAACCGCCCTTTCTCACTGTTCTAGTGCGTTTTACGGGCGGATCGTTACAACTGGACCGGCAGGCTTCAAAAAAAGCGCGTATACAGGCGGGCGTGTCTCAAGCGATGAAACGAAACGTCGCCCTTCGACACCAATCTGATGAGCGAAGCAAACCGTAACCTACAGGAGCCGGGGGAATGAGTGTCGTGAATTCGCCAGACTTTGTCCTGTTTTCAGACATGGAATTGCTGCGCGCGCTGACATCCTGCGAGCGCCGCCCGAACCTCCTCGTGGATTGCGTCGACGGCGCCACCGACGATGTCCTGGAGCAACTTCGAGCCATCTGCACGGGTCCGTTCTACAGCTGCCGCCTGCCGGGCGCGCTCGAGCTGCCCGACGGCATGAGCGGCACGCTGCTGCTGAACGACGTGGCTGCGCTGACCATCGGGCAGCAGGTGGCGTTGTTCGATTGGTTACACCAGCGACGCGGCGGCATCCAGGTCGTCTCGGTCACGCAAAAGCGGCTGATGGGGATGGTCTGCGACGGGCGTTTTCTCGAGGGTCTGTTTTACCGGTTGAACACGATTTCTGTGACGGCACGGGGAGTACGGTGATGGTCATTCAGCAACAATCGGAGCTCACACTGGTCGGCTCGAGCGCGGCGTCGGACGCGCTTCGCGATGAGGTCGACTTTGCCGCGCGCGCCGATGCCAAAGTCTTGGTGACGGGCGAGACGGGCGTCGGCAAGGACCTGGTCGCACGCCTCATCCACCACACGAGCCGGCGGCGTCTGGCGCCGATGGCGACCATCAATTGCGCCGGGCTGCCCGAGACGCTCCTCGAATCGGAGCTCTTCGGCCACGTGCGGGGCAGTTTCACCGACGCCTGCCGCGACAAGGCCGGCATCTTCGAGTCAGCGGCGAACGGCACCGTGTTCCTCGACGAAGTCGGCGAGATGAGCGCCCGGATGCAGGCCATCCTGCTCCGCTTCCTGGAGACCGGCGAGCTGCAACGCGTCGGCGCCGACCGGGTCCACGCCCGCGTCAACGTGCGCGTCATTTCCGCGACCAATCGCGATCTGATGACCGAGATCAAGGCTGGCCGTTTTCGCGAAGACCTCTTCTACCGCCTCAACGTCCTGCGGATCCACGTCGCGCCGCTGCGCGAGCGCCGCGACGATATCCCTGCGCTGCTCAATCACTATCTGCAGGAATACAGCCGCAGGCACGGCGCTGGACGACGGGAGCTCTCTCCCGAGGTGGTGGCCAGGCTGTCCGACCTTGACTGGCCGGGCAACGTCCGGCAACTCAAGAACGTGGTCGAGCGGATGGTCGTGAAGTCAACCGGCCCGACGATCGAGCTGCGCGATCTGCCGCGGGACGCCGAATTCTCGGGCGCGCCGCGCCCGGCCGAGACGGCGTCCACACGATCGCTCGTTGACCGCTCGGTCGTGCCCAACCTGATGGCGCGGATGCTCGACAATCACGAGTCGTTCTGGGCGGTGGTCCACGCGCCCTTCATGGATCGCGATCTAACACGGGCCCACTTGATGGAAGTCATCGCGCGGGGCCTCGAGCGCTCCGGCGGGAACTACCGGAGCCTCGTGTCGCTCTTCAACATGCCGCACTCGGACTACAAGCGCTTCCTGACATTCCTGAGCTCGCACCGCTGCCACGTCCGATTTCAGACTTTCCGCACGCCGTCAGCGGTGCCGCGCGGTCCGGTTCGTGTCGCGCCGGCCGCGGGCCGGGAGGCGCAAGCCGTCGGTTTCTGACGGCGCCGTCGAAAGATCGTAAAGAAGTTCCTACTTTCAGGTGAACCGTGTAGGCGCCTCGACCACAAACCGGACACGTGCGGCAGGCGCCCGCCGAACAAGTGGCTCGGCCGCAACGCCTTATGCGCCTCGCGACACTGCCCCCGATCTTGCCGTGTCGGATGGGCATGACCCCGGGCTCGGGCGACGACGGCGACTTCGCTGCCCCTTCGCGGTCGCTCAGCCTGGCCGAGCCGCGCATTGCCTGCCCGCGCTGCGGCGCCCACGTGCTGGCGCTAAGGCTCGCCGAGCGGATCTTCATGGAGTGCCCGGTGTGCGAGCTGAGATGGTCGGAGAAGATCCCGGCGCACCGGAGTGACAAGCGGACGACATCGGCCTCACAATGAATGCGTGGCGTGGCATGTCATTCTCGCGATCAGCCTCGCGACGCTCGGCATCGTAACGTCTGCGACCAGCCAGCCACGCGCCATCCTCACCACGACAACCTGCGACGCCGCCAATCCCTATGACTCCGTGCCAGACGACGCGGCGCTACAGGGGTGCCTCGACAACTTCGATCAGGTGCTGCTGCAGCCCGACACGGGTCCTGGTAGTCATCGAAAAGCTGGAGATGATCGGGAAGTTGGTGATGACCGTAAAGACAATTACGTGGGCTATCTTGTCGGCCACACATTGAAGCTCCGGCGCGACGGCGTCCTGCTCTCCTCGGTCCGGGAGCCGTACAAGGCAACGCTCCGCGCGACGCCGGAGCTCGCCGCGCTGATCCTGCGCGCGAGCGGGGTGAACAACTACGGGATCTCCTTCGTCCGGTTCGACGGCGACCGCGAAGAGCGCACGGTCAAGAACCGTCCGTGCAGCGCGATCCATGATTACCGCAACGTCGAGTTGTCCGGGGTCGGCTACCACGTCATGTTCGTGGAGTCGAGCGGCGCGGTCTGTGGATCGGCGATGACCGTCGGCGGGAGCTCGGGCTTCGAGATCTCCTCGAGCTTCTTCTACAACAACGGCCGGCAGCCCGAAGAGGCGGACGGCGTGACCGGCCTCTGGGCGGATGGCTTGAACGTGTTCGGCTGTAACGATTCGACGATTCGGGACAACGTGTTCTGGGACAACACGGACGTCGATCTGGGCGTGAACGGCGGCTCTGGCTGCTCGGTTCACGGCAACTCCATCAGCCACTCCTGGAAGTACGCGTTCGCGGGACTCGTGGCCGGCGATCCGACGCGCCTGGGTGGCGACTTCAGCGACAATCACGTCTGGTCTGGCTACAACCTGCTGGGGTTCGGAATCCTGGTGGGCTGCCATCCCTGGTCTCAGTGCCGCGGCGGCTACGCTTCGAACGTCTCGGTGCATGGAAACACCTCGATGGGTGCCGTCGTGAACCTCGCGGTGGACGGCCTGAACGGCGGCGCGGTCGAGGACAATGTGATGGGATTCCCCGGGGGCGATCGCGTCATGAACTGCAATCGTGCAGAGAACTACACCGTGGGACACGCCATCAACGTCTCCCATCTGCAGGCGGGGTACGTGGTTCGGACGTATGATGCGGGCTCACGCTGCCAATGAAGACGCTGTCCTGCCTCGCGCAGTACTGTGTCCTTTCGGTCATCGGAGCGGCAATCGTCGCCGTGCCGGCGTCGGCGCGCGGAGAGGAGAGCCGACTCGCGCTGGTGAGCGCGCTCGATCCACGAGGATCCCCCATTCTCGGTCTGAGCGCGGACGACTTTGTCGTCCGCGAGGGCGGTGCGCGCTGCGACATCGTTGGCGTCAGCCCTGCGTCCTATCCGGTCGCGATTGTCGTCGACACCAGCAGCTTTGCCCGAGCCGAGTTCCAGCAGTTCCGCGACGGCGTGCACCGGCTGGTGCACTCGCTCTCGGACCGCGAGGTCGGCCTCTACACGAGCGGCACGCCGGCCGCGAGGCTCGTCGATTTCACGCGGGATCTCTCGCGCGTCGAGCGCGCCATCGACAGCGCGTTCGCCCGGCCAGGGGAGTCGACGCGGACCTTCGACGCCATCATTGCCGCGGCTCAGGATCTGCGGGGGCGCGGCGCGTTCCTCACGCGGATCGTGGTCGTGTCGGCGGGGGGTCCGGAAACCAGCGGCCGGTCGCCGCGGGATGTCTGGGACGCGGTGCGCGCGAGCCGATCCCTCGTCGACGTTGTCGACCTGCGGCCTGTGCGCAGCAGCCCGACTCCAAACGACAGGCGCGTGTACCAGGCCGGCCTGGCCCCGCCCGGCAGCCTGAAGGACGAGGAGATTCTGCACACGTTCGCCGAGCGGACGCACGGGCGCTACGCGCGGATCTTCGCAGGCACCGGACTCGTTCCTGCACTGGAGGGGCTTCGGAACGAAATCCAGTCGGAGCTGATCGTGGAGTACGCGCCCCCGTCAACCGCCCACGATGCGCTGCAGGTTGGCGTCCATATCCCTGGCGCCGTCGTCAAGGGCATCGGCCTCGAGTCGGCGCTCGGCAGCAGGTAGGGTAGCGACGCCGCCGCTGGCGTTGCCATGACGAACTCGTCCCCTCGCGTACCAGACTTGAAATCGGCGTCCGGCCACGCGCGCGTCATCTCCGGAAAGTGGCGCGAAACGCGCGTTCTTCTGGCACAGCTCTTGACCTTCTGAGCCCCATGACCACGCTGATCTTTCTCCTGGCCGTCATCGGTCTGGGCTACTGGTGCACGACCGCCGAGGACCGCGCGCGGTTCTTTCAGAATGCTGCCGTCGTGGCCCGCCACTTAGCGACAACGGCGGCGCGCAAGCGCTCCGAGGGTGAGCCGTTCCGCGAGATCCTCCGCGCGCGCACGCCGTGGGTCGTGTTGACATTGGCGCTGGTGGCGCTGAACGTCGTGATCTTCGTCTTCAGACTGTTCGGCGCCGGCGCGCTGAGCGATCCCGCGGCGGTCGTCGCGTGGGGAGGCAACCTGGGCACGCGGACCACGAACGGCGAATGGTGGCGGCTCGTGACATCGTTGTTCGTGCACGACGGTCTGTTCCAGCTCATCATCAATATGGCTGCGCTCGCGCAAATTGGCTACTTGCTGGAGCGCTTTGTCGGCCGCCTGGCCTGCGCGGCCGTGTACTTCGCGTCCGGAATCTTCTCCGGCCTTGCCGGTCTCTCGTCGCATCCCGTCACCGTGCAGGCCGGCGCGTCGGGCGCCATCTTCGGGCTCTACGGCCTGCTGCTGGCATCACTCATCTGGGGGGTGTTCGAGCGCGCGCCGATCCCCGAGGACGCTTCGTACCGCGTCGGAAGCGTGGAGAGCGAGGACGTCGAGCAGATCGATCGCGAACAGATCGACGAGAGCGGAGACAGCCGATACCACGAAAGCAGCAGCGTCCCGATCGAGCCCGCCGTCTCGACCATCTCGATCCCGCTGCTCGTCCTGAAGCGCATGGCTCCGATGGCGGCGTTCTTCGTCGCGTATAACCTACTTGACGATAGCCTCGCCGCGAGCGCCGAGCTCGTCGGCCTCGCCGTCGGGTTCGGCGGCGGCATGGTGCTGGCGAAGGGCGTCAGCGAGGAGATTCCACCGATGCCGCGCGTCGCCGCGACGGCCGGGGTCGCCGCCGTCTTCGCGCTGGCCTGCGCGTTTTCAGTGCGGAGCATCACCGACGTGAGGCCCGAGCTGGTCAAGGTCGTCGCCGTTGAAGATCGCACCGCGCGTGCATACCAGGCGGCGGCCGATCAGTTCCGGAAGGGTCGCATGACCGGCGAGGCGCTGGCGCAGGTCATCGACGCCTCGATCGTGCCGGAGCTGCAGGCCACCGATGCGCGGCTCAAGGCGCTCGCGCGCGTGCCGCAGGAGCACCAGTCGCTGGTAGCCGACGCCGAGGAATACGTCCGGCTACGGACCCAGAGCTGGCATCTCCGAGCTGAGGGCATCCGAAGGTCCAATGCCCCGGCCGTCCGCCGCGCCAGCCGCACCGAACAGGAGTCGTCGGAGAGCTGGCGGCTGCGCGCCGAAGCGCAGCATCGCGGCAACCTGATGACGTTCGGCAAGGCCGAAGGGACCGAACGCGCGTCGCTCGAGGCGCTCGATCGGATCAGGGCTGTCGAATCGAGATGAATCGGGTTGGAGACTCATGGCCGCGTGCAGTTGCCTACGCCCTCGATTTTCCTGACGACGTTTAGCGAGCCAAACTTTGATTTTGGGGCGCGGCAACTGCACGCGGCCATGAGTCTTCAACCCGCCTCAGAGTCTTCGGCCCCGTCTGTCTCGCTTGGCACGCCCTCGGTTGCGGTCGGCGTTCCACTTTTTTCTGGCGTTGCCATCGAACGCGGGATTGGGAAACAAGCGCAGTCCCACGATGCCGGTCGGCTCGCCGTAATAGGATCCGACCTGGACGGTCGTTCCGCGCGCGCCAATCTGGACGCCCGGGTACTTGCGTTCATCGGCGAACGGATCCGCAGGACAGCTCGGATCCCGCGTATCCAGCCACAGCCCATACCGATTAGGGTCGGGCCCGGCCGCCTTCTTGAAGCATGGTTCGTTGACGAGACCGAGATACTGCCAGCGGGTGTCCCGGCTGTACGGAAGCGTGGGATGGGACGACACTGTCTTCAGGAAATCGACCGTCCCGAAGCTCTCAACCCCGATCCTGTCCCAGAAGCGATCGTTGCCCCCGGTCCAGACGATCCACATGTTGCGTCCCTTCACTTGGTCAGGCGTGAAGGCGGCGCCGCCGTCCATGTCGTGGAAATAGTCCTCGTCCGCCGCCTTGAACGACTCGACAGTGCGACGTGCCTGTGCCGCCTCATCGAGGAACATGCCCGGATGGCCCTGGTCGCTGCCGCATCCGGCAATCGCTATGGACGCGGATGCAAACGACAGGACCCACAGGGCCATGCGCGAACGCATCACGGCATCAACTCCTCTCTGATCCCTGCCCTCTGAAACGCTTTAGGGACCCGCGTCACCAGTGTGTGTGCGACCCGCGACATCGTCTTCGTATGGTGAATCCGAAGCCCGAAACGTTTCGGGGCACATCTGAGGACGTCCATGCCTGGGAGAGCGGGCGATGCCTGACGCGATCTTTCAGCCCCTGACGTTCAAGAACCTCACGGTGAAAAACAAGGACCCCCTGCACGGCTTCGAGTGTCAGCGCATGACGGTCGCCGACATCAAGGAGACGGTCAGCGCGTTCGCCGAGGGCGCCAGGCGGGCTCGCGAAGCCGGCCTCGACGGCGTGGAGCTGCACGGCGCCAACGGCTATCTCATCACGCAGCCGTGACGACATGCTGCGAGAGGCCATGTCCGTCTTTCACCCACCCGCATTCCCATGACGGTCATGAGCAACCTCAACACGCTGACGGCTGGGCGCTGGTTCAAGCGCGTCCTCTGGATCGGCATTCTGGCCAACCTCGCCCTCGCGGTACCGGCACTGCTGGCGCCGAGCCAGGTGCTGGCGCTGTCCTCTCTCCCGCCTGCGACGCCGCTCGTCTGGACGCAGTTCGCGGCCCTCCTGCTCGTGCTGCTGAGCATCTCGGCTTCCTTGTGCCTGGAGGTCGTCCTGCTCGTGCTGGCCGCGCGGGGAGCATGGGAATGAACAAAGAATCAGTGGAGATGGCCATGGCGCTGTATACATTCGACGGAACGCTGGACGATGACCGCGCAGTGGGCACGGACCAGGCGGCGGTCGCGAAAGAGACCAACGTGTGGAAGTTCTACTCCGCCTACGACGGCTACACGAAGCCGCGAGGCATCTCCAACGTCTACGTGCCCGGTGTGTCGCATACGAAACCTGGTTTCGAGGCGTCCATTCGGATATCGGCGGCGGAAACGAGAACCTGGGCCTGAACAACATCACGCTGCGATGGATGTACCGCAAGGCCATCTTGGCAGGACTGCCTGTCACCGAAGCGAACATCTCGGACGACGCCTGCCATCCCGAGGCCCGGATCAAGCCGGACTTCTTCAGCGATCTGAGCCAGCTGACGTGGCGGGATCTCCGATCGACCGATACGGTGCACTACACGGTCACGCTCCATCAGGTGCTCAGCGATGAGCCCTGCCGTGACGTCCCGGCCGGCCTGGCTGTCGAAACTGCGGTCTTCGAGCGTCAGCGGTCCACGCTGCCGGCAGGGGTCACCACGTGACGACGCTTCCTCGCCTCGGGTGGCGGCCATGCGGTCCAGGCTCGACGCCGCAGCGGCGCTTCGGCCGGCTAGAGCAGGCGCGATTCCCTACCAGGAATTGTGGGCCTCGAGACGCTTCGGGACGAGACGGAACGCGGGACCCGGTGGCACCGAGAGGTCGTCGAGGCACAGCGGTTGCGTGAACGCGCACGCGCCGAGATAGCGCGGCGAGCCGTCAAGGTTTGCTACGCGGCTGCGCAGCACGCGAAACGGCACGATGGCGTTCCGGCCGTTGCCGAAGATCTCCAGCATGGCCTCGGACTCGGGCGTCAGGCGGGCGTTCGTTTCGATCAGCGCACCGCCGGGCGACACATCCACGACCGCCACGTAGGGTCCGAATTTGATCCGCGCCGACTGCAGACCGGGCAGCTCGCGCGCGGCGAGACGGCGATGCTGGCGGCGCTCGCGGTGCAGCTTCTCGAGCAGGCGAGTGGTCGAGTCGTCCAGTGCAAGCCCATGCTGCGCCGCATTCCCGCCGTCCGTGGTTTGTAAAGGCGAGAGCAGCGATCCTCCTGGTTCGACGATCGGGGGTGACGCAATCTCGAAGAGCGCCCTCCCGTTGAGATCTGCGTACTGCTGGCGTTCGCGCGCCTGCTCGAGCGACCAGGCGAGCCGTTCGGCAAACCATTGCAGGTCGTCGGCCGCTGATGAAGCGGACGCGCGGCGGGATCGCCATCGGCCCCAGACCGTCGTCCGTGCGCGCTCGGTCTGCACGGCGAGCATTGGAGTGATTTGGGTTTGGATGTGGGCGCCGCCGGGACGCGCGCGAAGAACGGCGATCAGCTCCGCTTCTTCAGAGGGTGACACGAGTGCAGGCAACAGAATCAGATCCGGAGTGTCTCCACCCAGCGCGTGCAACGCCTGGCTCATTGACGTGACGAGCCTCAGCTTGGCTCCCACGAGATCGCAGACTACATGTTGGATGGCCGCCGCCTGCACGGAGTCGTATTCGAGCGCGAGAACGTTCATTCGTCTGTCCGGATCGCTGTTGTCTTGTCATTCTCCATAGAGCAAATGCCCCGCCACGGTCCCCGCGGGGCCGCGTCCCACGTAACGTGGGATTGATAAGTGACTTAGACGGGCAGAGGCGATCGACAATTTGGTCAGTGTTCCAGAAGTGCGTCACGAAACGGAACACGGTGCGCCATTTGGAGACGCTCATGGCGTCTCATGACCGCTCCTGTCGTCTTATTGCGCGGTCAGGCAAATGTCGCGGAATTGCAAGGGAGTCATGGCGGGCAATCACTACCTAAGGATCTGACCTTGGTATTAGGGAACCGGTTTCGCTTCTGCGGCGCGTGCGGTCTCCAGGTCGGAGGGGAGCCTGCTCCGATCGTCTCCTCGAGAATCTTGGGGGGCGTCAAACCCTTCTAACGGACGAACCGGCTGCGCTGCGGCCTGCCGGAGGCGTTCACGGATTTCGAGGAACCGCTCGTAGGGGACAACCGTCGCAGCCATCGCAACACCTCTCGGCACGGAGACGATCGCGGGCTCAGTGCCGTCTGACGGAATTCACTATACAGGATTCGGTGACTCCACGTACTGGCTCGTTCTCGGGGGCGCCGCTAACCGACAGCGCACATTTGAGATGCGTCAGTTGGCCGGCGCTGGACGCGAAGCGCTCGTCACCGCGGCGAGCAACGCCGCAGCGACCCGGTGGCATTCGCACGAGGCGCTTTCGAGACCCGGGCGATCGACGATCGTCACGCGACCCCGGTGGTAGGTGATCAGCCCGGCCCGCTGCAGCGTCCCGGCGACCACCGTCACGGTGGGCCGCGTCGCGCCAAGCATCATGGCGACGAACTCCTGCGTCAGCGGAAACTCGTTGCGCTCGACGCGGTCGTGGGCCGTTAACAGCCAACGCGCCAGCCGCTGCTCGACCGAGTGCACGGCATTGCAGGCGGTCGACTGCATCACGAAGCCGACGAACGCAAGCGCGTATCGCGTGAGCAGGTCGTGGAACGCGCCGCGGCGGTCCATCTCCTGCCGGAACGCGTCGGTCGTCATTCGATAGCAGATATCGCTCTCGGCCTGCACCATTGTGACCGCGCTGATCGGTGCCCGGGGATCCAGCACCGCTGACGCACCGACCATCCCTTCACGGCCGATCGTGGCCACTTCCACCATGTCGCCGTCCTTCAACAGCGTCAGGACGGAGCAGAATCCGCCGCCCGGAAAATACACGTGTTGAATCAATTCTCCCGGCTTGTAAAGGACGTCCTTGAGCGTGAGGGTGATGACCTCCAGGGCCGGGACGATTCGCTTGTAATCAGCGGCAGGCAGAGCCGCCAGCAAACGGTTGAGGTTGGTCACGCTGAGCCTCTCTCCGTCCGGGCGGACGGCGGTTCGTAAGAGGCTGTCGCGGGCCAAGCTCTGCCCTGTTCAAGGGCGAGGCAGGCGGTAGACCCTTAGGAAGTTGCCTGACGAAGCGTATCACCTGTGGCCGGTCGGGTCGCCGTGCTCGGTTGGAAACCAGACAGACAGTGGCGCGTCCGAAGCGGTATGTGTTGCTGGGAGTCACGAACGAGCCATGGTCAGCCTTGAGCCGTATCTGCCACCCCGACCTGCCACGCGGCCGCTCGTCCTTGTCGTCGAAGACGACGAAGACACCCGCGCCATGTACGCGTACGCGCTTCCCGCGATGGGATTCGACGTGACGGTCGCCGACGACGCCGCGAAGGCGCACGCGCGCGCAGCGGAGACGCGCCCGGACATCATCGTGGCGGATGTGGAGTCGGGAGGCCGCGATGGCTGGACGCTGCTGCGGGCGCTCAGACGCGACCCCCAGACGCAGGATATTCCGGTCGTTGTCGTCACCGAGGATCCCGCGCCCGCGGTGCGCGAGCGTGCGACGCGTGAAGGCTGTGCGGCGCTGTGTCTGAAGTCGTGCCCACCGGATCGGCTGGCGATTGGGCTTCGACTGGTGCTCGAGCGTTGCGCTCCGGCGCGTCGGGAGAGCGCCTAGGCAGGAAGTTCGGTTCCCGACGGAGCGATCATTCGTCCGCGTCCGACACCTCCAGCAAATCCGGCAGCGCCGCGAGCGTCTCTTCCCGCGTGCTGAACCACCGGGTGGTCGGCGGGATCGGCAGCTTGTCACCCTCCGCAAACTTCTCCGGAAGCCTGATGATCGCGAACTTGTGCGTGACCCGATCTTCGTAAATGGTGTGCTTCACGCTCGTTCAGCTCCTCCACCTCTTGTCGTGGTCGCACCGGCTGGAATCCTGAGAACGAGGGCAGGTGCCACGAGAGCCGCCGGGAGCAGCAGAAGCAGCCACCAGGCCGTGACCACTCCGGATCCGGACAGGAAGAACAGCCCGAAGACGACCAGCCAGATGAAAACGGAAGATCGATTCGTGTACGGCATTTTCGTGCGTTGCCTCAGCTGGTAACAGCCCAGCTCGCTACGACCCGCGATCGCCGCCCGTCAAACGCGCGCCATCGGGGGAGCCGCCCCGAGAGACCCCACTTCAATCGAAGGCTGCGGTCCGTATCGCCGTGGGGCTTGCTCGGCCGCGCAACGGGCGCGTCAATGCGGCGTTTCATGAAAGATCGTCCCAGGACAGAGTGCCTGAACTCGAGTCATGTGTCTGTGCACTCGAGCACACGCCCTACTGTTCGGCCTGCAGCGTCACGGGCTTGTCCAGCCGGAACTTGAGGACTGTTTCCGAGGGGACCTGGACGTCGCGTCCCCTCGTGAGCACCTGCGTGCCGACAGCGCCCGCAGGGACGCTCATCGCGGCAGCTTTGTCACCAGCCGCGATGGCGCCGATGATCGTGCCGACCGAAGCGCCTGCGCCGACCGTTTCCGAGCGCCTGTTCCTGCCGGTTCCCGTGCCGCTCCCCAGCGGCACCTCCGCGGTGCTGACCAGGTATCGCCGCCCATCGATAGTGATCGACTGAACGTCCAGCACGATCTCAGGGCCGGGAGGCGCGCCGCCTGATGACAGTTGTCGGATCACCAGTTGCACGCTCGATTTTTCCGGGATGATCACGCGGCCCGACGCGCTCGTCACGTCATGCTCCACGATGGCCGAGAACGCCTGATCGGCTCCGACGTTTCGCGAGTCGATCGTTTCCACGGTTCGGACCACGAGCTCTGCCCCCGCGGGTGCCTCGAGGCTGCGGCCGCTTACCGCCCGAGGGTTGGAGCGCTCGGCCGAAAGGAACTCCAGCGCTTCGACCTGGCTGGTGGAGTATCGGCGGGACACGCCGTCGGCGTGGCGGAACGTGATGGTCCGCGCGGCGATGCCCACCACCGTTCCCTCGACTCGCGTCCCGTCTCTCATGATCAATGTGTCGGCTGACGAGATCGCCCCCGGCACCATCATGCAGAGGCTCATCGCGGTGGCGATGACAATTCTTTTCATCTGGCACTTCCTTCTGGAGCGGGGTGCGACTCGGAGGTCCGTTGCGGAGGGGACGGCCGACATGACGATCGTAGGTCAGGCATACGGTGGTCGGGTGTACCCAATCGCACACCTCGCCTGCGATCGTGCTGATCGGACTCCTCTAAGTCGTGTCGCTCGGGAGTGCGGGATCGAGGCGTGTTCACAACGGGACAGACGTCCCGGCGTTCCTCCGGCATGCTGGGTGACGCAGGAGCGCCACATGACCGAGGCCGCCATCCGACAGGCAGACCTGAAACACATACTGAGTGCGCGCCGGGGCGAGATCGAACGCGACGTCCATGGGCGCATCCGCGACGGGCGCACCGATCGACTGAGCGATGTCCGAGACATCGTCGAGCATTCAGACGCCGGCATTCAGGGCGACATCGAGCTGGCACTCCTCCAGATGAGGGCGGAGACGCTCATCCGCATTGACGAGGCGCTCGTCCGGCTCGACGCCGGCGCGAATGGGGCCTGTGCCGAGTGTGGCCGGGAGATTTCTGAAGGACGGCTACGAGCGCTGCCATTCGCGGTGCGTTGCCAGCCGTGCGAGGGAAGGCGCGAGCGCAGGCAGGAGCGCTCGCGGCAGCGCGCTCATCGGGACACGTTCTCACTCTTCTCGGATGTGGTGGATTCCTGATGGGCGACGTTCAGTCGTGCAGGACGACGCTCAGCAGCGAGCTGTTGACCTTGAGCGGAAGCTTGTCGTTGTACTCGATGAACCCGAGCTTCTTGAACTTGTTCAGAAAGAAATTCACCCGGGAGCGCGTCGTGCCGACCATCTCAGCCAGCGTCTCCTGCGAGATCTTCGGGACCACCCGGACCGGCTTGTCCTGCTTCCCGTAACGCGCCAGCAGCAGGAGCGCGCGCGCCAGCCGCTTCTCGCTCGAGTTGAA
Source organism: Vicinamibacterales bacterium (assembly GCA_035939575.1). Lineage (GTDB taxonomy): Bacteria > Acidobacteriota > Vicinamibacteria > Vicinamibacterales > CAVVIG01 > DATKHR01. The sequence goes on from DASZFS010000005.1 coordinate 14,872, forward strand.
GAGCTGATCGATCAGGTCCTCTTCGATCTTGATGTTGCGCGCCAGCATGTGTGAGATGAACCGGTCGGACATCGCGTGCTGCTTGTGCAGCAGCGTGAGCATCTTTTCCTTGCTGACCAGCAGGATGGTGCTCGGCGTGATCGCCGTGGCGCTGCCCATGCGGAGCCGCTGACCCGCAAGGCACCCCTCGCCGAAGAAGTCGCCGGGGCCGAGCATCGCCACCACGGCCTCTCTGCCGGTCTTCGACAGCACCGACAGCTTGATGCCGCCGTCTTGAATGTACATGACGTGCGTGCAGGCGTCCCCCTGCGTGAAGACGGTCGCGTCCCTCGCGTACCGCGCGACGGTCTTCGCGACGCCAGCCGACTCGAGAAATGCCTGCGCGCTGAACGGGGGCGGCGTCCTCGCGTTGCCGTTCAGTTTCGGGGCGCCGTTGAGTCTTCTGGCCTTTTTACTCGATTGCATGGCAGAGCGTGACATACCACCCGCCTCGGAGGATGTGCAAAAGCGAACAGACACCGTCGCACGGTCGAGGTGGCGTACTCTGCCTGGGAGGAGCCCTGGGGTGTGCAAAACAGAACAGCGTGCCGCGAACCTCTGCGGTAGATTCCGCGTTCACGATTCGAGGAGGGCTTGCGTGTGACAGGCATCGTCAACGTTGATCTCTCGCAGCCGCGCACGCTCGGCGTCGGCTCGATGCTCGAGTGGTGCAGCGTGTGCGCCGCACGCCACAACATGCTGCTGGAGGGGCCTGCCGCCTGGACCGAGGCCGTCCTGTTCCTCCTGGAGCCGCACTTCCGCGCACCCGTTGCCTGGAGACGGCCACGGGCGCGGTTCGATGTGCCAACCGACGGGTGCGGCGCGCTCGTCTTGGAGGACGTTGCGGCGCTGGCTGCCGGAGAGCAGGCTCGGGTGCTCGCCTGGCTCGACGACCCGAGCCATCGAACGCAGCTGGTCTCAACGACGCCGCGCGCACTGTATCCCCTGGTCCTGCGCGGGCTGTTCAACGAAGCCCTGTATTACCGCCTGAATGTCCTGCTGCTGCAAATCGACGGAAGATATCAGCTCGGACCACTCGGGCGCGATGCCAATGGCGTCGCAACCCCAGCTCGACCGCCGACGGAAGCTTCGGCGTCGCCCGCCTAGCTTCGTCGACGTTCGATGCGCTCGCGTCTCTCGTTACGGGCGAAAGACCGCCTTGTTGGTGACCCGCGCTTTTTCGGCGGCGTCGAGCCCGTCTTCACGTTCCTTCTTCTGCCTGGCGAGTTCCCGGCGAGGGGCCTCCTGGTCGTCGAGCCGCACGGCCTGGGCATCTGCCTTCCGGGCGGCCTCATCAAGCGGAACCTTCGTCACAACCAGCCGCATGGCCCGGCCGTACGACGAGGTTCGATAGAGCACGACAGCGTGCTCGGCGTCTCCCCACCTGGCCACCGGAGAGCCCGATTCCGTCTCGATGCGCGACGGCGAGCGTACGCCCGCCCTCACTGTGGGCGCCAGCGGCGCTCCATAGCTCGTCGAGATCGCTTCAATCATGTCGGCGTCGGTCATCCCCTCGGTCCGCTCGTGACCGTAGTCAACCACGATCCTGAACAGTTGATCGTTGTAGAAACTGAAGAGGACCTGGTCGACCGGGTCGGTCGAGTTCTTCGAAGAACCTGACACCCAGCGCGACGGTCTCCATGCCAGATCCTGCATCAGCGCCGGGCGCTGATGAATCGTCTTGACCTCCGACGAGGCCACGCCAGTCAGGGTCGAGATGGACGCGACAGCACTTCCCAGCTCGAAGGTTCGATACCGTGAGAGATCTTGACCTTCGGCCCTGTGCCCCAAGAGCGTGATCCCGACGGCGCAGATCGCAAGCGTACGCCCATTCATCATGATTTACTCCATTCCTAACATGTAGCGCCACAGCCTCGCGAGGATCGCCGTGGACGCGCGGCCCGTTCGCTCGCTCGCCGCGCCGCCTCCCTCGCGCTCGTGCTCGAGTCGGCCGCGATCGTCGGCAGCAGCAGCGCCTGCGTAAGGCGGCGCCGGATCGGCGTGGGCGGTGGCCGGCCGGGCGAGTGGACGCGCCGCGCGAGGTTCCATGGCACCGGGGATCATCAGCGTGGCACCACCGCGTGCCGCATGCTGAAGAATCACGGCGCTGTCTTCCGCCTGGGTGAGCGGACGGACAGCCGTCACCGTTCCGCCAATGGCAGGTTCGTCGCCGACCCGCGCCGCATCGTGACAATCAGCAAGAACATGTGATGTCCTCAGGAATCCCTGGTGACAGTCTCCCGCGCCAGAAGCGACCCCCGATGTCTCGGATTGCACAGCGCCGGCCCGGCCAACTCACCGATGGGAGTCCTGCGTCTGTGACAGCCGGTGCTCCGCGATCCATTGATGGCTCACAGAACCCAGGTCGGCTGGCCGACTGCGCCCCTGCAGCCATCCGATCGTCGCGGCAACGACGCCCAAGACGCCGAGGCCCAGGAGCATCCATGTGCCATTCATCGACAGTCCCCCTCGTTGAAACCCGATTGACCCAGCGTAATGGTGGTCGTGGGGGCCGGTATGTGCGAAACGGTACAGCTGGATTGCGTCGTTCCGGCTACCCTGCCGACGACACTGGTGGGCGCGGACGGTCTCGGAGAGCGGAGGGCAAATGTCCGAACGAAATGGCGATCGAGCTCGATTCCAGAAGGACCGAAAACGCAAGCTGCACCACCGCCGGCGGATTCAAGCGCTGATGGCTGAGCTAGGAAAGAGGTCAAGGCACCCGTCCGCTTCGGCGGACCGACACCTCACGCTCCCGCTCCCGGACCCCGCATCCCGTGCGGCGTCTCTGGTTGCGCACGGTGAAGGCGGATGGGCCCGCACGGGCGATTGACTTCCGTCATTTGATCTCTCGGGTGCGCCGACGCGCCGGCGCACTCGAGCTTGGTGAGCGTCGTTCCCACCGTCCGCCTCAGATTGTGCCTCCTCGAATCCGTTTTACCGGGTCCCCGAAAGTGATAGCGTACAAACAGGCAGTTCTTGCCTCGCGAGCCGGTGTTCTGGCCGGCGGCATCGTGAACGCAGATTCAGGAAGGACTTTTTGATATGAGCGCGCACACATTGGACGCGGACGCCATTCTGGCTCGCGCGACACCCATGACCCATCAGCAGGCGCACGAGATTCAGCCGTACGGCCATTTCGTCAGGATGCCCATTGCGCTGTCCGAGACGGCGTGTAAGGAGTCGGTCGAGAATCTCAACCAGATCCTGGCTGATACGATTACGCTGCGCGATTTGTACAAGAAGCACCATTGGCAGGTGGCCGGGCCGACGTTCTATCAGCTGCATCTGCTGTTCGACAAGCACGCCGACGAGCAGAGCGAGCTGGTCGATTCGGTCGCCGAGCGGATCCAGCTGCTCGGCGGGGTCAGCGTCGCGATGGCCCACGACGTGGCCGAAATGACGCTCGTTCCACGACCGCCCAAAGGTCGCGAAGAAGCGCCCGTGCAGATCTCGCGGCTGCTCCATGCGCACGAGATCGTGCTCAAGGAGGCGCGAGCGATGGCCCGGCGCGCCGCCGAGTCCGGCGACGATGGGACCAACGATCTGCTGGTGAGCGACGTGATCCGGCGGAACGAGCTGCAGGTGTGGTTCGTGGCCGAGCACGTCGTCGACGCGCCGCTCGTCCGCGCATGACGTCCCCGGCAGCCGTAACGTCGCCGCCGGACGCCAATGACACGTTTCCGACGCTGACGGCCGCACAAATCGCCCGGATCGCGGCGCACGGCCGCGTGCGCCCTATCCGAAGCGGCGAGGTGCTCGTCGAGGCGGGAGATCCGATCGTACCGTTCTTCGTGGTCACGGCGGGCGAGATCGAGATCGTGCGGCCGTCCGGCGCCACCGAGAGCCTGATCGTCACGCTCGGACCGGGGCAATTCAGCGGCGAGGTCAACCTCATCTCGGGCCGGCGCGCGCTGGCGCGTGCGCGCGTCAGCGCACCCGGCGAGGTGATCGAGCTGGATCGCGAGCACCTGCTGGCGCTCGTGCAGACTGACGCCGAGCTCAGCGAGATTCTCATGCGCGCGTTCATCCTGCGCCGCGTGGCCCTGATCGCGCGCGGGCTGGGCGACGTCGTGCTCGTCGGGTCGATGCATTCTCGAGGGACCCTTCGCGTCAGGGAATTCCTGACGCGCAACGGGCACCCATATACCTACATCGATCTCGATCGTGACGCCGACGTCCAGGAGCTGCTGGATCGTTTCCATTTCGGCGTCGCGGACGTGCCGGCGCTAATCTGCCGTGGCGAGGTCGTTCTTCGGAATCCGACCAATCAACAGATTGCCGTTTGCCTCGGCTTCAACGACGCGATCGACGAGACCCACGTGCGCGATATGGTGGTGATCGGCGCCGGACCCTCCGGCCTGGCGGCGGCCGTCTACGGCGCATCGGAGGGGCTCGACGTGCTGGTGCTGGAGTCGAACGCACCAGGCGGCCAGGCCGGATCGAGCTCCAGGATTGAGAACTACCTTGGCTTTCCGACGGGCATCTCGGGCCAGGAACTGGCAAGCCGCGCGTACACACAGGCACAGAAGTTCGGAGCCGAGATCATGATCGCGAAAGGCGCCGCCGAGCTCACCTGCGATCGGAAGCCGTACGCCATCGTGGTCGATGACGGCCGCGTGCCCGCGCGGGCGGTAGTGATCGCCACCGGCGCCGAATACCGTCGACCGGCGCTCGAGAGCCTGTCGCAGTACGAGGGCGCGGGGGTGTACCACGGCGCCACGGCGGTCGAGGCCCAGCTGTGCGGCGGCCAGGAGGTGATTGTCGTGGGCGGCGGCAATTCGGCCGGGCAGGCAGCCGTGTATCTGGCGCAGACAGCGACGCGCGTGCACATGCTCGTGCGCTCCAGTAGTCTCGCCGACAGCATGTCGCGCTATCTGATTCGACGCATCGAAGAAAGCCCGACGATTGCCGTGCACACGCGAACCGAGCTCGTCGCGCTGGAGGGCGGCGACCAACTCGAGCGAGTGCGCTGGCGGAACAACGAGACCGGGAGCGAGGAGGCCCATGACATCGGGCACGTGTTCATCATGGCCGGCGCCGTGCCCAACACGCGCTGGCTCCAGGGCTGCGTGGCGCTCGACGCCAAGGGGTTCATCAAGACGGGTCCCGACCTGTCACGCGACGATCTGGCCGCCGCGCGCTGGCCGCTGACGCGTCCCCCACACCTGCTCGAGACAAGCCTGCCGGGCGTCTTTGCCGTCGGCGACGTGCGGGGCGGCAACATCAAGCGCGTCGCGTCGGCCGTCGGCGAGGGATCGATCGCCGTCGCGTTCGTTCATCAAGTCCTGCGCGAGTGACGGCTGCGCTCACGTTGGCTGAAGACTCCGACGTGGGCTGAAGACTCATGGTCGCGTGCAGTTGCCTGCGCCCTCGAGTCCTTGACGACATTCACGGCCATGGACAATCTTGTTCTTTGGGCGAGGCAACTGCACGCA
>DASZFS010000006.1:0-3408 GCA_035939575.1 Vicinamibacterales bacterium
GCCTTCGACGCCGGATCGTAGAACCAGAGATTGGCGCCTCTGAGCAGCACCAGCTTGCCCGCGTCCCTGGGCGGCTCGGCGTAGCGCACCAGATTGTCGAACTGCCCGGTCTGCTTGTTTTCGCGCGAGTAGACGATGAGACCGGTCCGATCGCGCGGCTTGTTCCCGATGTATTCGACGATGGTCAGCGTGACGCGAAACGGCTGGTCCGGGTTTCGTGCGCGATCCGACGCCGTCAGCACATCCTCCGCGCTCGGACGCGTCCCGCCACTTGCGGGCGCCTGCGTGAGCGCGACCGTCGGGAGGAAGAGCGTCGTCGCGACAACTACGAACACGAGAAACGTCTGAGCCATAGTTCAACCTCACACGTGGCGAAGGGCATCCACGACCGGCAATCGCGCCGCGCGATTCGCGGGAATCAACGCTGCCAGGGCCGAGACGACGAGTAATCCGATCCAGGTCAGGACCAGCAGTGCATAGGCACCGTTCATGTACAGTCGAAGGGGAACCGGTGCTCCGGCATTCGGCGGCGTCCACGTGAGCCCTGAGTGGTTCACGGCGTACGCGACGATCTGGGCCAGCACGACGCCGACCGTGGCGCCGACGGCGCCGAGCAGGCTGCCTTCCACGAGGAACTGTTTCCGAATCCCCTGCCGGCGGACCCCCATGGCGCGCGTGGTGCCGATCTCACCCGTGCGCTCAATCACGCTCATGCTGGTGGCGTTGCTCACCGTGAAGAGGACGACGACCCCGATAACCGTGGTGATGAACAAGAAGATCGATCCGAACAACCCGATGATCTGGTTGTATTGCGGATTGAGTTCGGTGAAGTCGCGGACTTCGAGGTCGAGCCCGTGCTCCCGGAACAGTGCCAACAGCCGTGAACGCGCGATCTCGAGATCTTGCGTCCGATGCAGTTGCACGACGATGCCCGTCGCTTTGCGTTCGCCTCGTCCGTAGATCAAGTTCTGCGCGAGGCCGATGTTCATCCCGACATAGTTGTCATCGAGCTCTTTCCAGGGTTGCAATTCCACGTTGGCGATCTGCAGACTGACCACGTTCGGGGCGCCGCCGGCCGTGGCCGCCAACAGATCGATGGTTGGATCTATGCCCGTCGCTGCGTCAGCTTCCGGTTTGTCCCGGCTCACGAGATCTGCAAGGTTTGCAAGCGGCGCCGACGCGTCCTCGCCCGCGACATCGGACGGCGCCGGCGTGGGCGGCGGCGGGCAGTGGTCGAGACGCAGCCGGTCGCAGAGGCCCAGAATTCGTACGAGACCGATTCCGGTGATGCCCTTCGAGAGGTCCCCGTCCTTCAGGCCGGAACGTTTGAGTCCTCGGGACTCCGTTCCATACTCGTCCCACTGCTCCATCCGATCGCGATCGGACGGCACAAAACCGACGCCAAAGAACGTCTTCGACGTGTTGTTGTCGAAGTTTCCAGCGATGCCCGCGAGGGACTGAATCGGCGTGACCACAGCGGACAGAGTCTGCAGCGTTGGGTCCTGTCGAATCAGCCTCAGGACCGTCGAGTAGTGATCGATCCCCCAGGCGCCTGGGGCGGCGGTCCCAAGCGCGAAATACCCGTTGCGAAAGACCTGGAGATGACCGGTCCGTTGGACGGCGTTCGTCTGGACGCCGTACTGGATGTACGTGATGTACCCACCGAACACCAACACGGCTGCCGCACCGATGGTGATCGTGGACAGCGTCGTCACCGATCGACGCGTATTGCGGAACAGGTTGCGAGCGGCGATCCTCACCATCATCATGAGCTGGCTCCTGTAACGTGATCCACGAGCAGGCCGTCGCGGATCATGAAGGTCTCGTCCGCGTGAGCCATGAGCTGCCGATCGTGCGTGGAGAACACGAACGTGGTCGCATACTGCTCCTGCGTGCGGCGCATCAGCTCGATGATCGACGCACCCGTGTGTGAATCGAGGTTGGCCGTCGGTTCGTCGGCGAGCACGAAGTCAGGCTCCTTCACGAGCGCCCGGGCGATCGCGACGCGTTGCTTCTGGCCGCCACTCAACTGATTCGGTCGCTGCCGGCCGTGATCGGCGAGACCGACCGCCTCGAGCATGTTCGTCGCACGCCGGCGGCGTTCGCTCGCGCTCACGCCCAACAGCAGCAGCGGGTACTCGATGTTCTCGTACGCCGAGAACACCGGAATCAGACTGAAGTTCTGGAAGATGAAGCCGATTTTCTGCGCGCGAAAGTCTGAAATCCCGTTGTCGGTCAGCGTGGCGACATCCTGTTCGTCCACGATCACGCGGCCGGCAGTCGGGCTGTCGAGACAGCCGATGAGATTGAGCAGTGTCGTCTTGCCGCTTCCCGACGGCCCGATAATCACCGAAAAGCGCTGGCGCGGAATAGTGAATGAGATCCCCTTGACTGCGGGCACATCCACCTCGCCGGCCTTGTACGTCTTGAAGACGTTGGTCAGACTGACGACTGGATTGATCGAAAGCGTTGCCATGACGTTCCTCGTTCAGCGAGACAGCACCGCAGATGGCGCATCGCGCATCGCGGGCTGCCATTGATGTTGCAGAAGAATCCGGAACGCGAGTCCGTGCGTCATCAGCAGCAGCGGCACGATCGCAGTCGGAATGAAATAGGCGGCTCCCAGCTGCCCCGGCGCGAGGCCCGTGGCATCGGCCTGGTAGAAGGCGTTCACGAGATCCACCGAGCCCCAGACATTGAAGATCCACACGATGAAAACGCCGGTTTCACTCCGGAGGAACACCAGTGAAATCAGCGCGAGCGTCGCCGCAACGAGGTCCCCAACGGCCGCAGAACCGGCAAACGCCCGCGGAAGATCCGGCGACACGACGCCTGGGACCAGGAATGCCAACCCTATGAAGCGGAAGCTGTGGAGGACGAGCAGAGGCCGCAACGCGTCGACGCGCTGGCGCAGTCGGAGTACCGGCCAGATGTACCGGGCGGCCACCGTCCCCCAAGCGACGCAGCTGAATGCGATGCTCACGAAGAAAGCGAGTTGCGCCAACATGAGTGTGTCCTTTCAGTAATTCCATCCATTGACAACGTCTACGAAGCGGCGACGACCAGGCTGCCGGTCTTCCCGGCGGCGCCTGTCACGAGAATCCTTGGATGTGTCATGGGTGGCCCCCTCTCCAATTCGTCCATTTATGGTACCAATCGGTACCATGTGCTCGTAGTGTGGTACTATTCGGTACCGATGTCAAGGGCCAAGGAAGACACCGACTCAGCCGTCGTGCGTGATCGCATCCTGACCGCGGCCTTCGAGGCATTTCAGGAGCGTGGCTACGCGGCGACCAGCACGCTCGAGATCGCCACGCGTGCGCGCGTGTCGAAGCGAGAGCTGTACGCGCTGGTTGGCAACAAACAGAAGATGCTGATCGCCGCCATCGGGGAGCGCGCCAAGCGGCT
>DASZFS010000007.1:0-4856 GCA_035939575.1 Vicinamibacterales bacterium
ATCACCGCAGACAGCTGCGTCCGCAGACGGCACGTGGAAAATCGTCGAACCGTCAATGTCACCCTGACCAACGTGTATGAGATTGACCATCTGACCGTCCACCAGGATCTCGTCGGTGTTCAACACCTCGGGTAGCACGGGTATCTCGGGGAGTTCGCCCGGAAAGCGCGACGTCCAATACTTTGTTGTCTTGTTGAACTCTGCCTCCCAAGCGGCGCGAGCTCTCACCTCCGGAGCGGCGTACCCGCGAGCCTCGGGGAAGTGCTGGAGAAGCCGCGCGAGGCCGAGCCAGTGGTCCGAGTGGCCGTGGGTGATGTAGACGCCCGCGATCTTCTTGCCGAAGCGCTTCGCCCAGCCAGCGATCTGGTCCGCGTTCTCGAAGGTCAGTAGGGCGTCGATGAGGATCCCCTCGGTCGGCCCGGAGATCAACGTGCTGCTGGACGGCGCCCAGGTCGCGACCTCACCCTCCCCGAGCTGATCGGGACAGGCGTATGGCCGCATCGGGGCGACGTAAACGTCAATCGAAAGCGGACTGCTGCTCATCTCTCGTTGATCGCTCCCCGGAGTCACTCCGCTGCTGCGGTCAACAGCGCCATGACTTTGTCGTCAAGGTTCCGCGCCACGAGCGACGCTTCTTCACTTCCATAAGGCGCGAGCAAGCTCGCCATGAGGTCATACGACAAGCAGACGCCCTCGGGCCGCTGATCGATCAGCAGCGTTACCGGTGCATAGGACGCCGCATCGGGCACGTGTTTGACCATCTCCCTCATAATCAGCGGATTGCCGACGACGAGGCGTAGCGCCTTCGGCGCGCCTGGCATGTCCTTGCGGAGCACCTCGCCGATGTCGAAGTGCGCCATCTCCATCAGACCTGCGGTGCCGATCGCCGCATTCACGACGGCTTCGAGATCGGCGGACGTCCGTGCGGCTGCAACGGCACTTGCGAACTCTGACATGTCGGGATGGCCGATGGCCGCTGCGAGTTTGGACACGACCGCCGCGAAGGGTTGCGCGGAAATCACCGTTGCGCGTTCCACGTCGACGCGACGGATGGCGATGCGGTCAATGGCGCTCACATGTCACCTCACAATCGTCTGGTCGCATGATCTTCGGCGTGTGTCAACTTGCCTCAACGATCGGGACGTTGACGATGTGTTCGGCGACGAACCATACCTGAAGTTCGTTGCGCCGGATGACCCCGCTTACGATCAGATCGTTCGTGCCATCATCTCCAGCTTCAGCCGCCCGGCGTGCCATCGCGCGGGCCTCCTTCAGCACGATCTCGTGCGCGTGCAGCAGGCGCGAGACTTGGACTGGCACTTCCTCCCGCCCCTTCGGCGCCCGAGGAACAAGCGTCGTCTCTGCGACATCGTGCGCCATCGCCACGCTTACGCCGCCGAGCAGTTGAATGCGCTCGGCCACGGCGTCGACCACCTCGTTCTGCTCGTCATAGTGCTTATCGAAGAGGAGATGGAGCTGATAGAACGTGGGGCCGGCAACTTGCCAGTGATGTTTCTTGTACAAGTCGCGAAGCGTCATCGTGTCGGCCAGCAGCTGATTGAGATTGTCGACGCTCTCTTTGCAAGCGAGTTCCGACAAGGCAATCGGCATTCGGACCAGGTGGCCGAACGGCTGGATCTCGTGCGCGTGTTGCCCGGTGACGGGCGCGGCGCGCTTCAGAATCGTGTCAGCATCGAGTGTCGGCTTGGGCATCACGGACCTCATTTTCTAGCGGCTGCGGCAAGCGCCGTGAATTCCTCACGCCCGAATGCCGTACCGCCAATGCCCCAGCCGCCTTCCGCCGCTTCTGTCAGAAGCACCCACGTGCGTTTGGCCAGTGAAGGGTCGCCGCAGATGTCTGCCATGATTTCGGTCGCGTCTTTGACCAGTTGCTTTTGAGCGTCCCTGGTTAATGCACCTGGCGGGGTGATGATCTGAATGCGGACGGTCCGCGCGAGCGGCTCCGCCGCCGTCTGGACCGTCGCCGGATCCATCCTGTGAATGAATACGCCGGTGTTCTCCAGATAGTACGGGCTGGGAGCCGCGACACCTTCGGCGCGAAGGGCCGCCCGCGTCAAGGTCTCTCCGAGCCGCCGATCGGATCCAGATGGAAGAAGGTCGTTTGGCGCGTACACGTCGATCATAGGCATAAGCGGTTCTTGTCCTTTCAGGAACCCTCGAGAAACAGGCGGCCATGTGCCACGAACAACTCTGGAAATTGGAAGGCGACTCCGTGCCCGGAATCCGGGTAGATGATCAATTGCGCGCGCGGAATGTGCTGCGAGAGCGTGTACGAATTGACGGTCGGGATCATCACGTCATGATGCCCATTCACGACCAGCGTCGGTTGCGCAATGTCCTGGAGTTCTGCAAAGCGTTCTCCTCGTATCTGGCGCCATTCCGTAGCCGCGGCTCGTTGAGCTGCCATCGTCTGCGCCGTACTCGGAGGATCAACATCCCTCTTCCGTCCGTGCCGACGCTCCCAGAACGCTCTGCCGGCAGCTTGGCTCGTCGCAGTGGGGCCAAAGAACAGATATAGAAAGGCTTCGAGGCTGCTCTCACCAGTGATCGGGTCTGTCGACGCGGCATACTCCGCAGCTTGCGAATCCTGAGACGGGTCGCCGCCTCGAGGACCGGTCGCCACGAGAATCATGCGACGCACGAGCGTACGGTGACGCAGCGCGAGGGTTTGTGCTACGTAGCCGCCAATCGAGAAGCCGAGGACATCAACCTGCGAGAGTCCCAGCGCACCCACGAACGCGGCGGCGTGGTCCGCCATTGCTTCGACCGTGTTCGGCGTGTCTCCAGTCGTTCCCGCCACGCCAGCGTTGTCGAACAACACCACCGGTCGGTCTTGGGCGAATCCATCCGTGACAGCCGGATCCCAATGGTCCATCCCGCCGCGAAAGTGCTGGAAGAAGAGAAGGGGGATTCCCGATTCCTGCCCGAAGCGACGGTAGGCGAACCTAATCTGGTCGCTCTCGACGAAGCGAGTCGGAGCGGTGACGTGAGTGTGGTCCACGTGGTTGTTCTCCGCTCTTCAAACAGCGAGCGACGCACTCTGGAAGTGCGCCAGTCGGAGTCTGCCGCGATCGTGCACGTAGACCGCGAGCAATCGGATATGCGCGCTCATCTCATCGCCATTCCTCGATGTGACCGTCCGACTATCACCTGTCAGGAGCGCTGTCTGGTCGTAGATCCGGACGCTGACGTTGGCGAGATCGATCGACGTGAATCGCAGGCCGCCGGCCCCGAGATCCCTTAAGACGTCCTCCTTGCCCAACACGGACCCATCCGGGCGCACGAGCATGTAGTCATCCGCATAGATCGCCGACAGCGCGTCGAGGTCGTGCGTCGTCAGCGCGCGGTTGAATCCTTCTGTATGGGTCCGGACGACGTCTTCTACGGTCATGGACGATGTCTGTTGGCAGCCGCTTCTTCGATGACTTTCGCGACCTCGGTCGGATGCGACAACATCGCGACATGGCTCGACGGCAGTACCGTGGCCTTGGCCTTGATCTGTGTCGCCATGCTCTTTTCCTGCTCCGGATCGATCATGCGGTCGTTGCTCGCCACGACGTACCACGCAGGCTTCGCACGCCAGGCCGCCGCGGTCGGCTTGGCTTCGAAGATGGCTCCGGAGGTTTTCGGTTGCGCCGCCACCAGGTGAGCTTTCTCGGCCGACGTCAAATCCTGGGCGAAATCCTCTTCGATGCCTTTCTGTGAGAGGAGAAGGAACCCGTTAGGTTGCGGCTGCACCTGATCGGCTCCGGCGGGCTTCGCAAAGGCCTGACTGATCTCGCCGATCGATTGGCCGGCGTCTGGCGCAAAGGCCGCGACGTACACCAGACTCACGACTTTGGGATCATTCCCAGCCTCGGTGATCACCACACCCCCGTACGAATGACCGACGAGAACGGTCGGACCGTCTTGCGCTGCGATGGCGCGCCTGGTGGCCGCGACATCGTCAGCGAACGACGTCAGGGGGTTGCCCGCAGTCGTCACGCGAAGCCCTTTAGCTTTCAGCAACGGAACGACCTTCGACCAGCTCGAGTCGTCCGCAAACGCGCCATGCACCAGCACGACATTCTTCGCCGATCCGGCCGGTTGTTCGTGCGCCATCGTTGCACCTCCGAATGAGTACGACCCGACCGCGTATACGAGCGCCGTCGTCGTCATGAGTATTCGCATCGGTCCTCCCGTGGAGAGTTCATCTCAGATGTCTCGGATCCCTCTTGAAGGATTCGCTTGTTTTTGTCGTTCTGGCTTCGAGACCGGCCTGTTGACATCTGCGCGCCGCCTTACCATGTATACAGTCTTGTCAAGGTCGTGGAGACAACGCACATGCCGAATGCGCAGCCGAAGCGGTGTTCATGGGTCAACGTGGATCAGGTGCTGATGCGCGAGTATCACGATCGCGAATGGGGTGTGCCGGCGCACGACGATCGCACACACTTCGAGTTCCTGATTCTGGAAGCCGCGCAGGCGGGACTCAGTTGGTCGATCGTCCTCAACAAGCGCGAAGGCTACCGCCGCGCGTTTAGTGACTTCAATCCGGAGAAGGTCGCGCGGTACTCCGCGGCTCGGATCGACAAGCTGACCACCAATCCTGGGATCATCCGAAACCGCCTGAAGATCGCCGCGGCAGTGAAGAACGCTCGAGCGTTTCTAGCGGTTCAGGAGGAGTACGGCCGGTTCGACGCGTATTGCTGGCAATTCGTCGACGGTCGCCCGCGACAGAATCGTTGGAAAACCGTGCGTCAGATCCCCGCCACGACGCGCGAGTCCGACGCGTTCAGCCGCGATCTGAAGGGCCGGGGATTCAGCTTCGTGGGATCCACCGTGATGTACGGCCA
>DASZFS010000008.1:0-3132 GCA_035939575.1 Vicinamibacterales bacterium
CTTGAGGTTCGTGAAAACGAACGGCCGGGAACCGCGCATCTTCTTCGCGTCGCGCTCCATGACGCTGAGGTCGGCATCGACGAGGGGCGCCAGATCGATCTTGTTGATGACGAGCAGATCCGACTTGGTGATGCCCGGGCCTCCTTTGCGCGGGATCTTGTCGCCTCCGGACACATCGATGACGTAAATGTGGGCATCGACGAGATCCGGGCTGAAGGTTGCGGCTAGATTGTCTCCGCCGCTTTCGATCAAGAGGAGGTCGAGATCGGGATGGCGAGCAGTCATCTCCTCCACAGCGCTCAGATTCATTGACACGTCGTCGCGGATTGCCGTGTGTGGGCAGCCGCCCGTCTCGACGCCGATCACCCGGTCCGCGGGAAGGGACTGATTGCGAACGAGAAACTCAGCATCCTCTTCGGTGAAGATGTCGTTTGTGATCGCGGCGACTGAAAAGCCGGGGGAAAGGGAGCGCGCAAGACGGTCGACGAGCGCGGTCTTACCCGAGCCGACCGGACCGCCCACTCCCACGCGAACTGGCCTGCGCACCGGTCCCTCCTTCACTTGAACGTCAGGACATGCAGAGTCGGGAATACAGCCGTTCGTGGCGCATCGAGGCGATGTCCAGAGCCGCTGCGGGGACGCTGAGGTCATCAACGTCGAGGACTAGGGCGGTCTCCGCGCAATCGGCGATCTGGGGCCATGAGGCTACGAGGACGAGCTGGGCATCGAGTTGGCCGAGCGGCATGAGGCGCGCGGCCACAGCTACTACTCCGTAGAGGGCCGAGTGCAGGAAAGCGAGCAGTGCTTCTGTCGCCGAGACCCCCGCGTCGGCAGCGGCTACCCCGAAGGCGGTCGCGTAGTGGCCGGCGCATCGGCCTTCGGCTATGGCGCGCCGGTATCGATCGACGCTGTCCCAGTCGAAGGTGCTGGACACGGTGCGCAAGAACGCGTTCCCGACCTTGGTGCTCGCCTCGCGCGTCTCGCGGGTCAGTTTGAGAGCCGTCAGCACCTCGTCCAGGTCCGCAAGCATCGTGAGGTCGTTTTCGCGTGTCGCCCGGAACGCGACTCCGACCGCGCCGCCCTCGGACGTAGCGACGCTGTAGCGGAGCCAGAGGCGGGCGACGTCAGCGAGGTCTTCCGCGTCGGTGATCCGCCCGTCCTGGATGAGCGTCTCGAGCCCGTAGGAATGGCTGAAGGAGCCGGTTGGAAAGCTCCCGCCGGCCACCTGCAGGAGATACAGGAGCGCACTCGTATCAGTCATCAGGCTCGTCGCCGTGGAGGTGGCCGTGGCGGTGATGTGTCAGCGCCCTGCAGCGTTCGCCGACGAAGCCGCGCTTGACCCGATGCGTTGCCACGCCGAGCGCCCGCAGCGTCTCAGCGCTCGAGCGGTCGTATGGCGTGAGTATGGCATCGGGCAGGAAGCGGGCCGGCCGGTGCAGATTCCCCAGCTGGTACGCCGCGAGCGCCCATTCTCTTGGTGTTCGCGGGCTCACCTCCAGCACGTCCTCGGGTGCAGCCACCACCACCACGGTTACTCCGTCTTCGATGTAGACGACGTCGCCGTCGTGCAGTTCTACGCCCCGAGGCAGCGAGATGATGAGCTCGCGGTTGCCTCTTGACCGAGCGCGCAGGTGCGCTCGCTCCCGCTCCTCGGCCGTCAGATCAAGCTCATCCACCGCCTCGACCGGCCGATCGAGTTCGGTGAGGTTCCCGAGCACGGCTTCCACGACCGGAACGCCTATTGCCATCGTCGGCGTTTCAGCGCAGGTAATAGAGCTGGGTCAGCGGGAGGGTCTTGGCAGGCTTGACGGTAACGCGTTCTCCGTTCATGTAAACGTGGTAAGTCTCCGGGTCGATCTCGATCTTCGGAAGAGCATCGTTCAGCACCATATCTCGCTTCGAGATCGTCCGCGTGCGCTTAACGGGCAGCAGCGGCTGGGACTCGATCTCGTCGGCCAGGCCTGCGTCGATCGCTGCCTGCGTGACGAATGAGTAGGCCAGGCGGCGCGGATTCCGGCCGAGGTAACCGTACTGCGGACGGTACTTCAGGGGCTGCCCCGTCATGAGCGCCCCGGCGGGATCACCCATCGCTGCCCAGGTAATGAACCCGCCTTTCAGGATCAACTCGGGCTTTGCGATGAAGTGGTCGGGCCGCCAGAAGACGATATCGGCGATCTTGCCGGGCGCGATCGAGCCGACGTACGAGTCGACACCGAAGCAGATCGCGGGATTGATCGTGACTTTGGCGAGATAGCGCCTGATGCGGAAATTGTCGTTATCGGCTCCGTCTTCTGGCAACCTCCCGAAGCGGACCTTGTTGACGGCCGCGAGCTGGAACGACCGCTGCGCACTCTCAGCTGCTCGTCCGACACCCTGGCTGTCGGCGCCCATCATCGAGATAGCACCGGCGTCATGGAGCACATCCTCGGCTCGCATTGTCTCCGCACGCACCCGTCCCTGAATGAAGGCCAGGTCCGAAGGCACTGCCTTATTCAGGTTGTGGGCCGTGAAGAGCATGTCGAACTCTTCATCGTAGGCGTTAATCGAGAACGGGTTCGTCGGATTTGTCGAGCTCGGCAGGATGTTCGGCTCCCCGACGCAGCGCATGATGTCAGGGGCATTGCCGCCGCCCGAGCCTTCGCAGTGGTACACGTGGATGACGCGCCCGCCGATCGCGGCCATGGTGTCCTCGTAGTAGCCAGTCTCGTTCAGCGTGTCGGCATGGAGCTGAACCTGGAAGTCGTATTCGTCGGCGACTGACAGGCACGCCCGGATCGCGGCGGGAGAAGCCGACCAGTCCTCGTGTATCTTCATTCCGGCCGCGCCGCCGAGGGCCTGCTCGATGATCGTTTCCGGGTCTGACGAATTTCCTTTGCCGAAGTTGCCGAAATTGATCGGGAAGCTTGCCATCGCTTCCAGCATCCGGTGGAGATTCCACGCGCCGGGACACTCGATTCCGACCGTCTTCGGCCCGGATCCCCCGCCGATCAGCGTGGTGAAGCCCGCCGACTGGAACTCATAGAGTTGCTGCGGTGAGTCGAAGTGGGGGTGGATATCGACAAACCCGGGCGTCGCGATCTTTCCCTCGACCGAGAGGATGTCAGTGCTGGGCCCGACGATCAATCCGGGCGT
>DASZFS010000009.1:0-6876 GCA_035939575.1 Vicinamibacterales bacterium
GCGCTGGCGGCGCCGGTCCTGCGGCACCGGATTCTGCTGAACTTCCACGCCGAGTCTGAGCACATCGACACCGACGAGATCGTGCGGCGGCTGCTGGCGCGGGTGCCGCCGCCCGCGAAGGACTGAGCGGTCGATGTCGCAGCGCTTCCTCGATCCCAACGTCCTCACGGCGATCTCCGGTCTCGAGCTGATTGCCAAAACCGTCGTGGACGGGTTCGTGGCCGGCCTCCATCGCTCTCCGGACTTCGGGTTCAGCCAGGAGTTCGCGGAGTACCGCGCCTACACGCCGGGCGACGATTTGCGCCATGTGGACTGGAACGTGTTCGCGCGGACCGAGCGGACGTACCTGAAGCGCTATCGCGGCGAGACCAACAGCCAGCTGACGGTGCTCCTCGATGCCAGCCAGTCGATGCAATACGCTTCGCACGCGATCAGCAAGATGGACTACGCGCGGTACATCGCCGCATCGCTCTTCTACCTGGCCATCCACAGCCAGCGCGATGCGGCGGGCCTGATCGTGTTCGACGATGAGGTCCGCGACTACGTGCGGCCATCGACCCGTCAGGGGCAGCTCGCCCGGCTGCTCGCCGGCCTCGAGCGCGCTGAGCCGCGCGCGCGCACCGACTACAGCAAGCCGATGGTCCATTTTCGTGAATTCCTCAAGCGGCGCGGCCTGGTTCTGATCGTGTCCGACTTCTTCGAGGCGCCAGAGCGCATCGTGCACACGATCGAGCCGCTGCGCTTCCATGGAAACGAGGTCGTGCTCTTTCACGTCCTCGATCCGCAGGAGATCGCGCCCGGCTTTCGCGACGCCTCGGTGCTCGTGGACCTCGAGACGGGGCAGCAGATGGAGGTCACGCCTGACTACGCGCGGCGGGAGTATCGGGACAAGATCAACGCGCACCTCGCCGATCTCCGTTCCCGGAGCCGTGGCGCGGGGTTGGACTACTTCCTGCTGCCGACAGATCGCCCGCTCGACACCGCGCTGCGCGAGTACTTGACCATCCGGCACAAGAGGAACTGATTGAGCTTCTTCTCTCCCTGGTTCCTGGCGGGCGTTGCGGCGGTGGGGCTGCCGATCTACCTTCACCTGCTGAGGCGCCACCGAACGACGCCGCAGCCGTTCAGCTCGCTGATGTTCTTCGAGCCGCGGACGCAGAGCTCGATCAGGCATCGCCGGCTCCGGTATCTGGTGCTGCTGTCGCTCCGCGTGGCGCTCCTCGCGCTGCTCGCGCTCGCGTTCGCGAATCCGTTCATCACGCGCCCCGCCGCGCGCACGCCGGGTGGCAGACTGGCGCTGCTGGTGCTCGATGATTCGTTCAGCATGCGCGTCGGCACGCGGATGGACGACGCCAAGCGTGAAGCGCTGGCCGTGCTGGCTGCCCGCCGATTCGCGGAACCGGTGCAGGTCATGGCGATCGACGCGCAGCTGCACGCGCTGACGCCGCAGACGCGAGACAGCGCCGCCGCGCGCGCCGCGATTGCCAGCGTCCAGGCAGGCGACTCGCGCAGCAGCTTCGCCGAGTTGGCGCGCGCCGTACGGCTCGTGAGCGATGAGGCGCATGCGTCGGTCGAACTGCACCTCTTCAGCGACATGCAGCGGTCGAGCATGGCGCCAACGTTTCCGGAGATGACCTTTCCCGCTGCCGTCACGCTCGTCCTGCATCCGGTCGGAACGTCGATCACCATGCCGAACTGGACCGTCGAAAGTGTCACCGCGCCCGGCCAGCTCTGGGGCTCACCACGCGACGGCAAGCCGGCGCGCGTCCAGGCGGTGATTGCCGGCTATTCGACGCCGGCCGCCACACGAACGGCATCGCTCATCGTGAACGGCAAGGCGACGGGCACTCAGACCGTACAAGTGCCGGCGGGCGGGCGCGCGACCGTCGAGTTCCCGTCGCTTGACGTGCCCCACGGTTTCAGTCGCTGCGAGGTCCGCATCGACTCGGCTGATGGCTTTCCCAACGACGACGGGTATCTGTTTGCCGTCGAGCGATCGGACTCGCAGCCCGCGCTGTTCATCCACGCGACCAGCGACACCCGTTCGCCCAGATACTTCGGCGACGCCCTGGGCTCGGCGGCCGAGTCGGCGTTCGCCCTGCAATCGGTCTCCGTCGAGCAGGCGACGAACCTCTCCTTCTCCAAGTACGGCTTCGTCGTCCTCTCGAACCTGTTTGGCCTGCCGCCGTCGCTCGAGAACAGCCTTCTGGGATATGTCAGGGAAGGCGGCAGCGTGCTGATGGTGCTCGGCACGTCCGCGGCGGGCCGCAGCCGCGTGCCGATCTTCGGCGAGACGATACGGCGCGTGCACGACTACTCCCGCGAGTCGTCCGCTGGCCGCGGTCAGTCTGTGTCGGTGGGCGAATCCGATCGATCGCACCCGTCAGTTGGAAAAACGGGGAGCCTGACGGGTGTGAAATTCTACTATTCGGTCGACGTCGATTCGGCGAGCGCTCGCGTTGTCGCGCGCCTGAGCGATCACACGCCCCTCCTGCTGGACAAGAAGATCGGTGAGGGACGGGTCCTGCTGTTCACCTCGGGTCTGGACAATCTGACGAACGACTTCCCGCTTCACCCCGCGTTTGTCGCCTTCGTGGAGCAGACGGCGCGCTACCTGTCCGGCGCCGGGCGTCCGGCGAGCGCGCGCACGGTCGACTCGTTTTTCGATCTGAGGGCAATCAGCGATCAGCAGCCGGGGCCTGGACAGAAACAACTGGGCGTCGAGGTCGTCGATCCCGACGGCCGTCGTCCGCTGTCGCTGAACGAGGCGGAGACAACGCAGTCACTGCGCCTCACGCGGGCGGGGTTCTATCAGATTCGGCTTGCGAACGGCCGTGAGGATGTCGTCGGCGTCAACCCGGATCGCCGGGAGTCCAACCTGGACGTCATGCCTGACGATGTGCTGGCGCTGTGGCGGGGAAACCCGAAGTCGCCCGTGGCCTCTCCAGCTTCTCCGGAGGAACGAGGCGTGCCTGAACGGGAGCCAGTCAGCCTGTGGTGGTACATAATGTTCCTGGTGCTGACGGCCGCCATGGCCGAATCGTGGCTGGCCAGCCGGTATCTGGGCACGCGACGTGAGGAACAGGGGTAAGGCGGGCCGAAGACTCATGGCCGCGTGCAGTTGCCTCGCCCCCCAAAACAAGATTGTCCAAGACTGGCCGCGCGTTGCGAGAAGTCGTCGGGACTCGAGGGCGTAGCCAACTGCGCGCGACCATGAGTCTTCAGCCCGGCTCAGAGTCTTCAGCCCGCTTAGGAGATGGGTTGTAGACTGATCATTGGGGTACGGCCCCGGGAATCTAAGCGAGGCACCGTGACAGCACGAGAAGAGCTCAACTCCTACGTCACCCGGCTCGAGCGGCGCCTGAGGCTGGGCACGCTGTCGCGCGGAACCGCCATCGTGTTCGGCGCGGCGCTCGGAGCGACGATCCTCCTGGCCATCGCGCTGAGCGTCGTGGCGTTTTCCAATGGCAGCATCACCGGTGCGCGCCTCGTGCTGTTCGTCGGGCTCGCCGCCGTTGCGGTGTTCGGCCTCGTCATTCCCTTCTCGCGGCTGACGCGTCGGGGCGCGGCCAGGAAGGCCGAGGACGCGTTTCCCGGATTCCAGCAACGTCTCGAAACGTTCGTGGATCGAGAAGGTCAGGGCGATCCATTCCTCGATCTCCTCGCGATCGATGCCCTCGACGTCGCCAAGACCGCTGCGCCGGAGACCGTGACGCCCAACGCCGCGCTGATGGGGTGGCTGGGTGTCGGCGCGGCCTCGCTCGCAGCGCTCGTCTGGCTCGTCGCGGCGGCGCCGGGGTTCGTCGGTTACGGCGCGCATGTGCTCTGGACCGGCGGGCGGGCCAACGCCGCAGCGTTCACGGAGCTGCAGGTCAGTCCGGGGGACGCGACCGTGCGTCGCCACACCGACCAGTTGATCACAGCTCGGACGCCAGGTCTGTCGACGGGCCCGATCGTTCTCTACGCGCGGTACGAGAGCGCGACGAAGTGGGAACAGGTGGCGATGCAGCCGCGATCGGGCGGCCCTGGTTACCAGTTCGTGCTGACCGGAGTTCCCGAGAACGTCGAGTACTACGTCGAGGCCGGTCCACGCCGCTCGTCACATTTCAACCTCCGGGTCGTGGATCTGCCGTCGATCAAACAGATAACGGTCACCTACCATTACCCCTCGTGGACGGGCCTGAAGGACACGAGCGAAAACAGCGGCGGTGATTTGAGAGCGCTGGAGGGCACGCGCGCCGATCTCGACGTGGTGACCGACAAGCCGCTGGCGGACGGCCTGCTGGTCGTTGACATTCCCGGTGCCAGCCGGCAACTACGACTCTCGCGCGGCGCCGATAATCACTACCAGGGCGCCGTCCCGATCGAGCATGACGGCGCGTACCACGTCGCCGCAATCGATCAGGGTCAGGCCGTTCGCCTCTCCGAGGATTACTTCATCGAGGCGCGCAAGGCCAACCCGCCCGAGATCACCATCGCACGGCCAGGCGGCGATTACCGCGCGAGCGCGATTGAAGAGGTAACGGTCGCGGTCAAGGCGCAGGACGAGTTCGGTCTCAAGGATCTGAACCTTCACTACTCAGTCAACGGCGGACCCGAGAACACCGTTCGTCTTCTCACGCAGCCGGGCGACAAACAGGCGTCGGGGTCCAGCGTGCTCGCGCTGGAGGATTTCAAGCTCGTGCCGGGCGATCTCGTGAGCGTCTACGCCAGCGCGAACGATGCGCACTCCGGGTCGCAGACGGACATGCTGTTCATCCAGGTCGATCCGTTCGAGCGCGAGTTCTCGCAGTCGCAGCAGGCCGGCGGCGGCGGCGGTGGCGGGGGCGGGGGAGGCCAGGGCTTCGACCCGACCGAGATCTCGCGGCGCGAAAAGGAGATGATCGCGGCGACGTTCAAGCAGCAAGGCGACAAGAAGGCAACCGAGAAGCAGGCTGCGGCGACGGCCAGGTTCCTCTCCGATGCGCAGTCGACGCTGCGCAACCAGTCGCTCTCGCTGGCGGGCAGGCTGGAAGCGCGCGACCTCACCCGTGAGAACCAGGAGTTCAGCCAGTTTCAGCGGGAAATGACGGCCGCCGCGGAGGCAATGACGCCTGCCGCGGCCGAGCTCCAGCAGCAGAAATGGCAGGGAGCCATCCCGCAGGAACAGAGAGCGCTGCAGCATTTGCTGCGCGCCGAGGCGACCTTCCGGCAGATCGAGGTCGCGTTTGGCGCCGGCGGGGGCGGCGGCGGCGGCGGGGCCGGCCGCGACCTCGCGAGCCTGTTCGATCTGGAGCTCGACACCCAGAAGAATCAGTACGAGACTCAGCGGTCCGGCCGGTCGTCTGCCGACCAGCGCGCCGAGGACATCGACGAGGCGTTGAAGAAGCTCGACGAGCTGGCGCGGCGGCAGGAGCAGCTGGCGGCGCAGCAGCGCAATGCCTCGGCCCAGGGGTTCGAGCAGCGCTGGCAGCAGGAGATGCTCCAGCGGGAAGCCGAACAGCTGCAGCGACAGGTGGAACAGCTGGCGCAGGACCGGCAGAATGGGCAACAGGGCTCGCAAGGTTCGCAGGGTTCTCAGGGTTCGGCGGGTTCGCAAGGTTCTCAAGGTTCAACGGGTTCGCAGGGTTCTCAAGGTTCGCCGGACCCGCGAGGATCCCAAGGTCAGTCTTCCAGTGACGCTCGCGCGCGGGCCTCTCAGCAGGCGGCGCAGCAGGCGCTCGATCGCCTGCGTCAGGCACAGGAAGAGATGCGGAGGGCGGCGTCCGATCCGCGCGCGACATCCGACGCACGCCTGGCCGCCGAGCGGCTGCGCGAGGCGAGCCGTTTGCTCGGTGGAATGCAGTCGCAGGTGGCGTCAGGACGTCTCGGCTCGATGTCAAAGGAAGCCGACCGCCTGGTGGCCGAGGAAAGAAACCAAGCCGATCGCGTCAACAAGCTCAAGGCGCGTTCAGCCGACCGTTCAGCCGATCCTTCCATCGCGCGCGATATCCAGCAGCTGGCCAGCGACCGCCAGCGGATGGCGGACGATCTCTCCAGCTTGCAGCAGGACATGCGCAACGCCGCGCGCGAGCTCGACGCCGGTCAACGCGCCGCGTCCAGCAAGCTGCGTGAGGCGCTCGGGGCCATGGACGAGAGCGACCTTGAAACGCGCCTGCAGCGAACCGCCGACTGGCTCCGCAGCGGCGTCGATCCGAACGGCAACGGGACCGAGGCGCAGATCGCGTCGGGCTTGCAGCGTCTCAGCGACGAGATGCGGCAGGCCCAACAAGCACTGGCGGCCGGCGCCCAGGGACAGGAGACGAACACCGCGGACTCCGCCCTCAACAACGTCGAGCGGCTCCGTCGTCAGATCGAAGCATTGAGCGGGCAGGATGGTCAGAATCAGGGTCGCGAGAACTATCAGGCGGGGGCGCTTAGTCGGAATCAACAAGGTTCGCAAGGTTCGCAGGGTTCGCAGGGTTCGCAAGGTTCGCCGGGTTCTCAGAATGGCCGAAGTGGCGATGGCTACGGGGCGGTTGACGGCAACCGGCAGGCCGGCGCGGGAGGACGGAACGGGACGCTGTACGGTGACTACGACACGGGCAACAACGCGCGACCTGGAACGCCAAGAAGCGCACCGGCCCAACAGACCCCGGGCGTCGACAACCAGAAGGTGATTCAGCAAGGGTTGAGCGAGCTCGCCCAGCTACGCAAGGACGTCGCGAACGATCCCGAGGTGCAGCGCCAGGTTCAGGAACTGATCACGGCGATGGAGCATCTCGATCTGCGCCGCTTCCCCGGCAATCCTGCGATGGTCGAGGAGCTTCATCAGCGGCTCCTGAGCGGCGTTGACACGCTCGAGCTGCAGCTGCGCCGCAAGGCGGACGACAAGCGCCCGGGTCAGATCCGGAGCGC
>DASZFS010000010.1:0-4620 GCA_035939575.1 Vicinamibacterales bacterium
TCGACGCTCGAATGGGGTTGTGACGTCCTCATCGTCGCGGCCGGCATGGACGGCGTGCTGCCGGGCCTGGTCGCGGGCCTGATCGATGTGCCGGTGATCGGACTTCCGGTTTCGACGGGCTATGGGCGCGGTGGAGCGGGCGAGGCGGCGCTCACGACGATGCTGCAGTCGTGCTCGACAGGGCTGGTCGTGGTGAACATCGACAACGGCGTTGGCGCGGGCGCGGCTGCCGTGCTGATGGCTCAACGCCGGCGCCGCGGACGCACGACGGCGAGCACGGCGAAGACCAGCGCGCCCACGACCAACAAGCCAAAGAGGACGGCGGCGACGGTCCAGGAAATCCCGGGGCCGCCCGGAAGGGCGAAGAGCAGCGCCAGGACCAGGACCGCGAGCAGGACGCCCGCCAAGAGCCACGGAAAACCTCGTCGCGGGCGTCCGTAGAAGAACATCCACAACGCGCCCGGCCGCTTCTTCGGTGCGCTCAAAGGAGGCGCGGTACCTCGCTGAGCGAGGCGATCGTCGGAACGCCGTCCGGCGGAGGTTTCTCGGCATGCGCCGTGAAGATCACCGCCCGCATCCCCACCGCGCGCGGACCCTCGAAGTCCTCGCGCACCCGGTCGCCCACGAACAGAACGTGACGCGCGTCGACGCCGATGGCATCCAGGGCGGCCCCGTAAACCTCCGGCGCCGGCTTGCGCCGGCCGATCTCGCTCGAAAACACGACCGCGTCGACCATCTCTCCAACTCCGTTGGTGTCCACCTGGCGCCGCATCATCTCCGGTGGAAAAGGGGCATTTGAGCAAACTCCGCGCTTGATCCCGTGCGCGCCCAGCCATGACAGCACCTGAAGCGCGTCTGGGTCGAGTCTGACCGCGTGGTCCCAGCACTGCTGCTCGGCGTCGAGGATGTCGTAAAGCAGCCCATCGGGAAGCGCCAGGCCCGCTTGCGCCCAGCCGGTGCGATAGACGGTCATGTAGTCAACCTCGTCCTCGCTCATGCTGCCGACGACTTCCTCCAAGGGGAGCAGGACGTCATCGAGGATGGCCTCGGCTTCGGGCGCCGGCGCGCCGAGCGCCGCCTCGATGCGCGGAATGAATCCCCGCATGACCTCGAGCAACTCCTCGGTCGGGTACTCGAACGTGACCAGCGTGCGACCGTAGTCGAACAGAACACCTCGGGTACCCGGCATCCGCATATCCTGATGCGCGTGGCGAAAGCGAAACGACTTACCCATCTCGATTCACAAGGGGCGGCGCGCATGGTCGATGTCGCGGCCAAGGCTTCGACGGTTCGTGAAGCGCTCGCCGAATGCGTGGTGCGCATGGCGCCCGCCACCCTGCACGCGGTCAAGGTCGGCACCGCCAAGGGCGACGCGCTCCAGGTCGCTCGGGTGGCGGGCATCATGGCCGCGAAACGAACGCCTGACCTGATTCCCCTGACCCACCCGCTCCCGCTCACAAGCGTGAGCGTCGACTTCGAGTTCGTGCGCGGCGGTGTGAGGGTGCTGGCTCGGGCCAGGGTCACCGGTCAGACCGGTGTCGAGATGGAGGCGCTCACGGCGGCGGCCGTCGCAGGGCTGACCCTGATCGACATGACCAAGGGCGTCGAAAAGGGCGTCTTCCTCGAAACGGTCCGGCTGCTCGAGAAATCCGGGGGTCGCTCCGGCACCTGGAAGCGCATGGCGCAGAAGTGAGCAGCGCGATTGTCATCACCGTCAGCGACGGGGTAACGGCCGGGGCTAGAGATGACGAAAGCGGCCGGGCCCTGGTGCAAATCCTGAAAAACGCGGGCTTCGAGGTCGCGGAACCCGTTGTCGTGCCCGACGAGCAGCAGGGCATTGCTGACGCCATCGTTGCGGCCGCAGAGCGCGGAGCTGATGTCGTCGTCACCACAGGCGGGACCGGTCTCGGTCCTCGTGACGTGACCCCTCAGGCGACTTCCGCGGTGATCGACTTCGAGGTGCCCGGCATCGGAGAAGCGATGAGGCGCGCGGGTGCCGCGACCACGCCGATGGCGGCGCTCTCCCGCTCGATGGCCGGCGTGCGCGGACAGACGCTGATCATCAGCGTGCCTGGCAGCCCGAGGGGCGCAACCGAATCCCTAGAGGCTGTCATGCCGGCTCTGGCCCATGCGATCAAGCTCCTTCACGGCGATACGAAACACGGTTGAACCTCAACTCCGACTTAGGGGAAGGGGCCGGCGAGGACGATGCGATCCTCGCGCACGTCGACAGCGCTTGCGTTTGCTGCGGCGTGCATGCCGGCTCGGCGTCGATCAGCATCCAGACGGTGGCCCGCTGCCACGCGCTCGGCGTCGAGGTGGGTGCGCACCCGGGATACGACGACCGCGCCAATTTCGGCCGCGTCGAGGTGCCGATCTCGGTGGAGGAGATTGAAGCCCTGGTCACGTTTCAGGTCGCGGGCCTCGCAGCGCTCGGTCCACTGGGCTTCATCAAGCTTCACGGGGCCGTTTATCACCGCTGCCAGGTCGACCGCGCCGCCGCCGATGCCGTGGCCCGCGTCGCAAAGCGACACGGCGCGGGCCTGGTCGGCCAGCCTGGTTTCGAGATCGTCGCCGCCGCGTCGCGCGCGGGCATCCCCGCCTACCGCGAGGGGTTTGCCGACCGCAGGATGCTTCCCGACGGTACCCTCGCGCCGCGGAACGAGGCTGGGTCTGTGCTCGAGCCACAGCGCGCGGTCGAGCAAGCGCTGCAGCTGGCGCGCAGCGGGCGCTACGACACGATCTGCATTCACGGCGATACTCCAGGCGCAGCCCAAATCGCGGCCGCCGTCCGCGCTGCATTTGCCGCAGGCGGCATAACCACGAGCCGGATGGCCGGCCGCCGGTGAGCGTGTCCATCCGCGAGCTCGCAGATATCGAAGACCTGCGTGAGCTGGCCGAGCTGTTCGCGGTGGTGTGGGGACGCCCTGGCGAACCTCCAGTCAACTCCGACGTCCTGAAAGCGCTCGCTCATTCCGGCAACTACATTTCAGGCGCGTATGTCGACGGCAGGCTCGTGGGGGGCGTGGTGGGGTGGTTCGGGGGCGTGCCTCCGCACGAGCTGCATATGCATTCGCACATCCTTGGTGTGCTCGGTGGCAGTGCCGCCCACGGTGTCGGTTTTGAGCTGAAGCAGCACCAGCGGCGCTGGTGCCTCGCGCGCGAAGTCAGGGTCATGGAGTGGACGACGGACCCGCTGGTGCGGCGCAACGCGTATTTCAATCTCACCAAGCTGGGAGCGCACGCGCCGGAGTACCTCGTGAACTTTTATGGCGAGATGAGTGACGAGATCAACGTCGGCGAGGAGTCGGATCGCCTCCTGATCAGGTGGCGGCTCGACTCGGAATCGGTGGAGGGCGCGGCGGGGGGACATGCCCATGAACCGGACGTCGAAGGGTTGCTGCGCGATGGCGCCGCGGTGGTCCTTTCCGCTGGGGACAGGGGCGAGCCGCAGGTGACCGAGGCGTCCGCGCGCGTCCTTTTATGTCAGGTGCCGGACGACATCGTGGCGTTGCGGCGGTCGGATCCCCCGCTCGCCCGTGCGTGGCGGATGACGCTGCGCAAGGCGTTCACCGATGCGCTCGCCGCGGGCTACGAGGTCAGTGGCGCTACTCGGTCGGGCTGGTATGTGCTGGAAACAGTGGCTAATTAGACTTGCTTCGTGCTGCAGGTTGGCGACAAGGCCCCCGAGTTCAAGCTCCCGACGACTGGAGGTTCCGAGCTCACGCTTGCCGACGCGCTCGCGAAGCACAAGGCGCTGGTCTTTCTCTTTTACGTGCTGGACTTCACCGGTGGTTGAAGGATGGAGTTGACCGAGTTCCGGTCAAGGCACGAGGCAGCCGCCGCGGACGGAATCGGCATCTACGGCATCAGCGTCGACTCCGTGTTCTCACACCAGGCGTTTGCGAAGGAGCTGGGCGGCCTGCCCTTCGAGCTCATCGCGGACTTCGAGCGCAAGATGGTCACGGATTACGGTGTGCGCCGCGACGACGTCGAGGGATATTCCGGTATTCCGCGCCGCACGGTGTTCGTCATCGACGGCAGCGGGACCATTACGTATACGTGGATCACCTCGCGCGAAAAACCCCAGCCGGACTATGACCTCGTGATCGAAGAGGCGCGCAAGGCGGCAGGCCTCTGAACGCGGAGATGCCGCGGATCGAAGCCGGGTGGAAGCGGCTTGGCGAGCTCGTGAAGCAGGTCGAGGACGCCGCCGGTTTGAACAAAGTCGGCGCAGATGGATGGACGGTCAAAGATCACCTGGCCCACGTCGCCGCCTGGGAGCATTCGCTGCTGGCTCTGATCGAAGGTCGCGACCGTTCGGGAGCGATGGGGCTCAACGAGCCGCTGGAAGAGATCGATTCGATCAATGAAGCGATCCGGAAGCTGCACGCCACAGACACGGAAGGAGAGGCAGTCGGTTACTTCCGCGATTCACACGCGCAGCTGATGGCAGCGCTGGCAAAGCTCGATGACGCTGATCTGCAAGAGCCGTACAGCCACTACCAGCCCAAGGATTCCGACGAGACGCGGCCGGTCGTCGGATGGGTCGCGGGCAACACTTACGAGCACTACGCCGAGCACGTCGACTGGATCAATCAGGTTTTGAGCGAGTCGAGC
>DASZFS010000011.1:0-13819 GCA_035939575.1 Vicinamibacterales bacterium
CTGAAGACTCATGGCCGCGTGCAGTTGCCTCGCCCCAAGATCACGGTTCTCAAGAGTTGGACAGGATCGTCAGAAATCGAGGGGCGTAGGCAACTGCACGCGACCATGAGTCTTCAGGCCACCTCACAACTGCACGCGGACCATGAGTCTTCAGCCCCGGCTCGCGAGGCAACTGCACGCGACCATGAGTCTCGAGCCCCATTCTGAATCATCCGTGTCGCTTCTGCCGAGGCATTCATGAGATCGCTTCTATGAGTTCCTCGCTACGGCTGGTCACGCTTGTTTGGTTTCGGTCGTGACCTTCTGATACAGATAGGACGTCAGCAGTAGTGTCACGCCCAGCCCAATCACGCTCAATACCCTGTACAGCCGGTCCAGCTCCGCCAGGTCGATCGCGAACACCTTGACGATAGTGACCACGAACACGGTCATCGCGAAGTAACGGATCGGCGCGTACTGTCTCCTGAGACCCACGACGACCAGCACCATGGCGTATACGGCCCACGTGATCGACAACATCATTTCCCTGGCGAAATGACTCGTCGCTGACGCGTACGGGGTTGCGTTGTGGACGTCGTGCACGTGCCAGTACGCCGTGATCTCGCTCGTCAACAGGGTCAACGTCAGGGCATTGGCCAGCAGCCACAGCACGGTCGCCGGCGCGTAGGGCCGCTCAGCGATGTCTGCGGCCCGGAACAAACCGGCCAAGCCGTACAAGAGAACAATCATCACGATCGATGCCATGACGCGCGCATTCGCCACGACCACGTAGGTTGGCGCAGCGTCCGTGAACTGGAGCCGCAGCAGGCGCAAGACGCCGACCGTCAGGAGCGCACCGCCGATGGCGCGCATCCAACCGCGACGATTCGCGAGACCGTGCCAGATCAAGAATCCACCGATGCCGCCCCACACGATCGCATGCAGGCCTTCGCGCGCAATCGACCAGACGTCGGCTGCGCCCCGTGCCGCCCAGAAGGCATCGATCTCCGACGTCAGGAGGGACAACGTCAGCAGGCTCGCGCTCGTCGTGAAGATCGCGATATTGACCCGCAGATCAGCGACGTGTTTGCCGATGCGCCGATGTATGACGGCGAGGGTATACAACACGAGCACCGCACACACTCCGGCACCGGCGCGTGCGTTGAGCACGGGCACATACCCAACCGGCGCCGGCTGCAGCTGGCGTGTCAAGATCGACACGGCGGCAATCGCGACGATAGCGCCGCCAACGGCGCGGAACCATTCCTCCTGGCGGCGAAGGCCGATCCACATGATCACGGCACCCACGAACAGCGCCGCGTCGACCACCTGCGCGTCAGGCTCGAAGGGCGGCGCCGGATGGAGCGACCAGTACGCGAGGATCTCGCTCGCGGCCACTGCCAGGAGCAGGAGTTTCGCGGTGAGCAGACCGATGCCGACCTCCACGCTGGAACGGGACCGTTCCCGCTCGCGTCGATGCGCCAACGTCATCGCGTACGTGAGCGCGATGAGGAACAGGCCGCACGCTGCCCGCTGGTTCAGCAGCGTGAGCTGGCCGACGGGCGGGGCTGAAAACTGCAATGCAAGCAGCCGGATCAGCGCCACGCCGAACAGCCACAGACCACCAGCGCGCAGCCATTCGCGCCGTTCCCTCAGCCCGAGCCACACGAGGACCGCCCCTTCCGCCGCCCACGCGCTCGTGACCCAGGCGCCTTCGAGTTGCAACCCCACCGCAATCGTCAGCAGCGTGAAGCCAAGCGCGGCGAAATGCAGCGCTTCATCCCGGGACCGCTTGACGATCAGGATGCCGATCGCGGCGTTCATGAGCGCGAGCGCCGCCGCCAGAGGAGCATTGGCGCTCGTGCGAACCGCGTCGATCAGCAGGTATGCACCGGCGTAGGCCCCAAGTCCGTTCGCGTGCAGGAGCGCGATGTCGGCTGCCGCGAATCGTCGCTCTTGCCGGAGCGTTGCCTCGAGAAGACCGGCGAGATTGAGAACGAACACGGCAGCCCACGCGGCCAGCCCACCGACGAGCCAGGCGCTCCGGCCATGGTCTTCGCTCCAGAGCACCAGCGGCGCCGCGGCGGCGCACCAGAAAGCGAGGCGCGCCACCGATCCGACGCGTGTGCTGACGAGCACTCCCACGAGCGACAGAAGCACGAGGTAGATCAGCAGCGCGGACGAGTGATCGGCCAGAATCGCGACCGACAGCAGGTAGTAACCGAACGGCGCGGTCCAGAGAACGGAGCGTTCGGCCTTGGCCGACGGGTGATCCGATTGACGGATCTCGCGGAGGATGTAGAGAAACATCCCGCAGAACACCGTCAAGAACAGCTCGGTCGTGAGGTACTTGGACGGCGCATAGAATCGGGCCGCCCAGGCCAGGAACGTCAGCACCGTGAAGCCGTAGCTGACAACGTTCAGCGTCGGCCAGTCCCGGCGCCTCGACAGGAACATCGTGCCGGCGATGAGAAAGGTGTCGTAGCTGAACAGCGCCACTTCGGCGTCGGTTGACGTCGGAAGCAAGAACGGCGTCGCGAATCCTCCGCCGACCGCCACGAGCGCAAGGCCTTGTGACCGCTGCCGATCGGCCAGCCAAGCGGCGAGCGTCGTCACGCCGGTCATCAGGCCGAACGTCACCGGCTGGTCGATGAGGTGATAAAAGTTGAACGCGGCGTACGTCGACACGTAGAGAATGGCGACGCCGCTGCCGGACAGGATCTGGCCGTAGAGGCGGTAGCCCTTCCGCACGAACTGCAGTCCGCCGGCAACGAGCAGCAGGCCGGCTACGGCGCCCTGAATGACTCTCGTCGTTTCACTGACCCAGTGGTTGTCGATCGCCAGCTTCTCGAAGTAGGCGACGCCGACGACGATCGCGATGACGCCGACGTAGAGCAGCCAACGGGAGCCGATGCGCGTCTCGAGCGCCTCGCGCGCTGTCGCGCGCTGAGGCGCCTGGACGGAACGTGGTGCCTCGACGGTAGAAGGAAGTACTGGGGCACGCGGAGTGAGAGCGGGCGGCGGGGTCAGAGCGGGCGGCGGTGGAGCCGGCCTTGGCACAGGAACGCTGGGCGCGGCCTGAGCGGTCGCCGACGGGACTTTGGCGCGCGTCTGCTCGAGACCTTGAACGCGCTCTGTCAGCTCGGCAATGATCGCCTCCATCGCCCCAATACGCGCCGCCATGCGGCCCCAGGCGAGAAACGCCAGGATCGCCGCCGTCAGCAAGGCAAAGATGATCATTGTGTCGCCTCAGTACGGGCGAGCGCGAGCTGACGGACGGCGCGCAGGTCAACCTTGCCTGTGCCGAGCGTCGGAACCGTCTCGGTGAACTGCAGGTCCTCGCGCTTGGGCAGCCACAGGCGCGGGAGCTCGGTCCGGCACAGCCGCTCCCACAGCTGCTGCGGCGTCATGCCGGGGTCGGTGTAGAAGGCGACGAGGCGCTCGCCTTTGACGTCATCCGGAACGCCGGTCACGACGGCCGTGCACTGATCGCTGACGAGGCCCTGGATCTGCTCCTCGACGCGCATGTGCGGCACCATCTCGCCGCCGATCTTGCTGAAGCGCGACAAGCGGTCGGTGATCTGAACGAACCCTGCTTCGTCGATGGTCGCGACGTCGCCGGTCACATACCATCCATCACGCATCACCTCGGCGGTCCCGTCGGGGTCGCCGAGGTATCCGAGCATCCGGTTTGGTCCCTTGACGAGCAGCAGGCCTTCCCGACCGAACACCGGACCTTCACCGGTCGTGGGGTCGACGATCTTGGCGGCGATGCCAGGCAGCGGATGTCCGACCGACCCCACGCGTGTGCCGCGCTGCCGATCGCGTCCGGCTTCGACATCAGGCACGTTGACGGCGACCACCGGCGCCATCTCGGTGCATCCATAGCCCTCGAGCAGATCCACGCCAAACTTCGCCTTGAACGCCGTCGCGATTGATTCCCGCAGCCGCTCGGCTCCGACAATCGCGTAGCGGAGATGCGCGAACTGCTCCGGATCGCACTTGCGGAGGTACGACGCACAGAACGTGGGCGTGCTGATGATCAATGTCGCCCGGTAGCGCGCGGCAAGCTCGCCGATCGTCTTCGCGTCCATGGGGTTCGCGTGATAGACCACGCCGAACCCGCTGATGGCGGGGAACCAGACCGTGCCCGTGAAGCCGAACGAATGGAACAACGGCAGGACGCCGACCATCACGTCGCCTGAGGTCACCTCGTAGATCTGGCCGATGGCGTCCACGTTCGCCAGGATGTTGCGATGTGCGAGCATCACGCCCTTCGGCGTACCGGTGCTTCCGCTGGAAAAGATCACCGTCGCGAGGGCGTCGCCTTCGACCCGCTCCACGTAGAGCCGGTTGATCACCCACGACGGCAGCAGCACCGCAGTCACGAACATCAGCAGCTTCGCGACGGGACCGAACGCCGGCAGCACGTCCTCGAGGTAGATGGTGCCGGCGGTGCTCCCGGGCGGCTCGATGCCCGCCTTCGCCAGAAAGCGTCGCGAGCTGAGAATCGTCCTGATGCCGCACTTCTCGATGGCGACGGCCATCGATTCACGCCCTGCCGTGAAGTTCAGGTTGACCGGCACTTTACCGGCGAGCGACACCGCGATGTTCGCGAGGGCGCCGCCGACAGATGCCGGGAGGAGCACGCCGATGTTCGTGTCATTCGTCATCCGGCGCCGCACCCATCGCGAGAGCAGGAGCGAGGCAACCAGCACGCGGCCGAACGTCATCGGCCCGGTCGTCGCATCCGCCATCGCGAAGGACCGCCAATGATGTTTCGCCGTGCGGACGAACTGCCGTCCCAGCGATTCGTCAGCGGGCCGCCGCTCCATCGCCAGATCGCAGCCGAGTGTCTGCAGCGCAAGCCGGACTTCCGCCGCGGTTGTCGTCGTTCTCCTCGAGGGCAGCGGCCTGCCGAAGGCGACCGTCACCGGATACGGGACGCGCACAGGCCATTTCCAGAAGAAGCGTCCGCCCTTGAAACTGAAGACGCTGCCCCACACGCGATCGAGATAGACGGGAACGATCGGCACGTCAAGGCCGTCGACGATCCGTTCGAAGCCGCGCTTGAACGGCAGCATGTTGCCCGTCCGGCTGATTGATCCTTCCGCGAAGATGCAGACGACGTGGCCGTCCTGCAGCTCGCGCTTTGCCTGTTCGAGCGAGGCCAGCGCGTCGCGGCCGGATCCGATCGGGATCGCTTTCATCAGCCTCAACAGCCGATGGAACGCCCAGTGCTCGTAGTACGGCCGGTAGACGAGAAACCGGATGAAGCGCTGGACGCACGATCCGACGAGCGCGCCGTCCACGTGCGAGAGGTGGTTGCAGACCAGCAGCGCGGGTCCACGAAACGGCACATGTTCCTGACCGACGATGCGAATGCGATAGATCGTGTGAGTGAGCAGCCAGAGGCAGAACCGGACGAGGAACTCGGGCACGATGCTCAGCACGTAGACGCTCGACAGCAGCGTCAGCGCGCCGAACACGAGGAGGATGCGGTCAGGCGCCAGATGGAATCGATCGCTCAGGACCGAGAGGGCGGCTGACGCGAGCATGATGGCGACCATGTTCAGGAAGTTGTTCGTCGCCATCAGGCGGCCTTTTTCCTCGCCGCCGCTGCGCTGCTGCAGCAAGGCGTTGAGCGGCACCGCGAAGAAACCGCCGAAGAGGCCGACGAGCGTCAGGTTGATCGCGGCCAGCGTGAACGAGTGGCCCGATCGCGAGAGCGCGATCGCGAAGACGCCCATGCCGATCGCGCCGATCGGCGCGAGTCCGAGCTCGACCTTGTCACCCGAGAGGCGCCCGGCCGCCAGGCTGCCGGCGCCGATGCCGATGGCAGCAAAGGCGGTCAGGACGCCCACCCAGCTCCCGGGGAGCGCCATCACTTCGGTGCCGAACAGGATGACGACGAGCTGGAGCAGCGATCCGAGGAACCAGAAGTAGGAGATGCCGAGCACGGTGAGCCAGAGGACGCGATCGCGACGGAGCGTCGTGATGCCCATCCAGATCTCGCCCCAGGGGTTCCGGTCGATCCGCTGCGCAGGGGCCGCCGCCGGCACACGCGGGATGCCGAAGCTCGCGGCCGTTCCCACGACGGCAACCGCCACGACGAGCAGTCCGATCGCCCAGAGGTGCGCGCGCCACGCCTCGAAGAGATAGCCGCCGACGGCGGTACCGAGGACGATCGCGACGAAGGTGCTCATCTCGAGGACACCGTTCGCGCGCGACAGATCGCGGTCGGGGAGCACCTCGGGCAGAATGCCGTATTTCGCCGGGCTGAAGAAGGTGGCCTGCAGCGCGATCAAGAACAGCACGGCGTAGGTGAGCTGGAGGTGGCCGAACGCGAAGGCGATCAGGCCGAGGCCCGCGGCGACGATCTCGAGCGACTTGCTGAGGACGAGCACGGTGCGCTTGCTGTAGACGTCGGCGAGTTGTCCCGCGTAGCCGGAGAAGAGCAGAAATGGCAGGATGAAGACCGCGCTGACAATCGACAGCTCACGTCCCGCGCGCGCGGCGGCCACGGCGTGGACCGCCAGCATCGACACGACGATCTTGAACAGATTGTCGTTGAAGGCGCCCAGGAACTGCGTCCACAGGAATGGCTGGAGTCCTCGTTGCTTCAGCGTTTCGCGATAGGTGTGCGGTGCCATATGCGAACACGATAGAACCGCCGGGTGGACGGTGTCCTGAGGACGGCCTCAGAAACGCTGAGAAACGCTGAGAGAATTATCGGCTGCTAACGAGCGCGGTCGGCCAGCGTGCGGACGGCAGCCGTAAACGCTTCTGTCCCATGTAGTTGAAGGAGCAGAGGCTCGATCGGCAGTGTCCAGGCCGCGAATCCCGGTGGAGCGGACTCCAGCAGCGTGCACAACACGGCACCGGCGGCGTCGGACTTGCCTGCCGTCGCGAGCATTTGACCTTCCACCAGCGCCGCTTCGATCGGGCGCGAGACGCGGAGGCTCGTCACAATCGCCGCCAACGTCCCCGAGATCGAGCCGGCGCGGTCGATGGATCCCGCCGCTCGAAGCGCGAGCGCGAGCCCGATATGCGACTGCGCGTGCTCGGGATACAACTCGAGCGATCGCGTGAAGCACGCGACCGCCTCGGCATGTCGACCGGCGCGCAGCAGGCAAGCGCCGCGCGCGTGCACCGCGTTCATCTCGTACTCGCGGCCGTACAGGCGATGCGGGGTGGCGCGCTGCTCCTCGCGCTCGAATTCTTGAAGCGACTCGCCGATGTCGCCTTGCGCGAGTCGAACGAGCCCGAGCAGCCAGTGGAGGCCGAGCGCCGGATAGCGATCGCCACGCGCCACCTGTCGATCCTGCACCGCGGCTCCCTGGCGCAGCACCGTCTCCGCGTCCCGCAGATGCCCGCGCGCCACGTGGACCATCGCGATCTGAAAGTGCGCGAACGCAAAGTCCGGGTACAACGACAGGGTGTTGTTCGCGGCGCGGATGCGCTCGTCGCCCCAAGCGGCGTGTCCCAGCCTGAAGAAGTGCCGCCAGTTCGTGGGCTCCAGGGCAACGGCGCGACGCGCGACCTGCACAGCCTCGCTCGTCCGCCACGCGCTGACCAGCACGAACGCGAGGGTCGCGTGCGCTTCGGCCAGTGCGGCGTCGAGCGCGACTGCGCGTTGCGCATGACCGATCGCCTCGTCCAGCAGCTGGCTCGCGGGCCTGGTATCCGACCGCGTCGCTTCGTACGCGGCGAGCTCCGCGCTCGCCAGGCCGGTGAACGCGAGCGCGTATCCCGGGTCAATTGTGATCGCGCGCCGGAAGTCTGCGATCGCCTGCGGGATTTCCCGCAGGTCGAGCGTTTCCAGGTGCAGCCACGCCTCCGTATACGCGCGGTACGCCTCGAGGCTGGGCGTCTCGCGCGCGGTACCGCCGCGCAGCGCGTCCGGCGTCGCCAGTCCGAGCTCCTTCGAAAACTGGGCGACGACCTGGTCCTGAAGCTCGAAGATCCTGGAGATGGGTCCATCGACCTTGGCGTCCGCGAGGGCGTCGCCGGATTCCACGTTGACGATCCGGCCCGTGATGCGGATCCGGTCGGCATTGGTCTGGTAGCTTCCGACGACGGCGAAGGTCGCGCCGAGGCTGGCGGCGACCTGGTGCAGGGATCCGTCCGTGTGCCGAATCGCCTCCATCACGCGTCCACGATCGACCACGCGGAAGCGACCCATGGACCGGATATCGCCGGTCACCGTTTCCGCGATCCCTGCCGACAACCATGCCGCGTTTCGATCGCCGGTGACGTTCGCGAAGTCCATGACGGCGATTGACTGGGCGACGGGCGGGATGGCTGCCGGGGCGATCAACTGATCCGGGGCGTGAGCCGCGCTGGTCGCGGCCGACATCGCCGGCTGACCTGCTGGCGCGACCATGCGTTCGATCGGGTCGATTCGGTCGAACGCGTCTACAGGGGCGATGAACCGGTAGCCCCGCCGCGCAACCGTCTTGATGAAGCGCGGCGTGCTGACCTCGTCGTCCAGGGCGTCGCGCAGCTCCGAAACGGCCTGGGCGATGGCGTTGTCGGTGACGTTGGCCTCCGGCCAGAGCGCGTCGAGCAACTGCTCCTTCGTGACCAGGTCACCGGCGTGCTCGAGCAGGTGCAGCAGCAGGTCGAGCAGCTTCGGCGTGAGCTCGAGCGGGGCGCCGTCGCGCAGCACGCGATACCGCGTGCGATCGACCACGAACGGTCCAAATCGATAGCCTGTTTCGGCCACGGCGGGTCGATTGTACGCCGATATAATCCGGTGCGACGCCACCATGCCACGCCACCGATGGGTGTACCCCGCCGCGGCGCTGTCGATCGTTCTCGCGGCTGCATCGATTGAATTCGCGATGGGGCGCGTGCCGATCTGCCGATGCGGCTACGTCAAGCTCTGGCACGGCGTCGTGAACAGCTCGGAGAACTCGCAGCATCTCACCGACTGGTACACGTTCTCACACATCATCCACGGGATGGGGTTCTACGCACTGCTGTGGCTCGTGGCGCGGCGCCTGCCGCCGCGAGCGCGCTTCGTGATCGCGGTGCTGCTGGAAGCGACGTGGGAAGTGTTCGAGAACACGCCGTTCGTGATCAACCGGTATCGTGCGGCGACGATCTCGCTTGACTACTACGGCGACAGCATCGTCAATTCCATGTCGGATATCGGATCGATGATGATCGGATTCTGGATCGCGAGGAGAATCCCGGTCTGGGCCAGCGTGCTCCTTGTGATCGTTCTCGAAGTCACCGTCGGCATCATCATTCGAGACAACCTGACGTTGAACATCATCATGCTGGTGCACCCGTTCGAGGTGATTAAGCGCTGGCAGCTCGGCTGACCGTCCGCGCGGCGGATCTTTTGCTGAGCTGGCGCTGAGCCACTTGGCCGATCGTTTTCGCAGTGAGAAGAGGACGCCCCGGCGTTCAGGAGGTCCTATGCCCACCCCGATTACGATTGCCGTTTCGCTGGCGGACGAGCGAGACCGCGCGAGCATCCACGCCATCCGTCATCAGGTCTATGCTACCGAACTGAAGCAGCACCCCGAGAACGCAACCGGCCTGCTCCTCGACAAGCTGGATGAAGTCAACGTGTATCTCGTAGCCAGGTGCGCCGGCCGGATCGCGGGCTTCGTGTCGATCACGCCCCCCAACGAGCACGGGTACTCCCTCGACAAGTACTTTCCGTATCGCGACCTGCCGGTGATCGTCGATCAACGCCTCTACGAAGTTCGCCTGCTCACGGTCACGGCCCGCCACCGGGGCACGCCCATCGCCCTGCTTCTGATGTATGCCGCGCTGCGGTATGTGGAAGCTCTGGGCGGCCGCACCATCATCGCCATCGGCCGGCTCGAGGTGCTACCGATGTACAAGCGGGCGGGGCTGGAGCCGCTCGGACGACGGGTGAAGTCGGGCGAAGTCACTTACGAGCTGATGGCCGCGGACGTTCGCGATCTCGTGGGCCGCCTCTCGCGCTTCGACGCCGCGGTGTCACGTCTCGAGCGGCGGGTGGACTGGCAGTTGAGCGAGGTGCCCTTCCGGCGTCAGACTGCGTGCTACCACGGCGGCGAATTCTTCAACGCCATCGGCGACGACTTCGAGACGCTCGAGCGAAAGGACGTCGTCATCAACGCCGACGTGTTGGACGCCTGGTTCGACCCCGCGCCATCGGTCGTGAAGAAACTGGCTGCGCATCTGGCATTCGCGCTCAGGACCTCGCCGCCGACGGGCTGCGACGGCATGCGCCGCGCCATTGCCCGCGCGCGCGGTGTGCCGGCGGACAGCGTCCTGCCCGGCGCAGGGTCTTCGGACTTGATCTTCACGGGATTGAGACACTGGGTCACGCCCCGCTCGCGCGTCCTCATCCTCGATCCCATGTACGGTGAGTACGCGCACGTCCTCGAGAAGGTCATCGGCGCACGGGTAGACCGCCTGTCCCTGTCGAGGACGCGGAGCTATGACCTGCAGTTCGCCGACCTGTCCGCGCACATCCGCGGGGGCTACGACTGGGTCGTGCTGGTCAACCCCAACAGTCCCACAGGGCGCCACGTCGCGCGACAGGATCTGGAGCCGCGGCTGGCCAAGGCGCCGGGAACCCGGTGGTGGATTGACGAAACGTACATTGACTACGCCGACTGCGCCGGGCGGGAGCAATCGCTCGAAACGTACGCGGCGGCGTCGACCAACGTCGTGGTCTGCAAGTCCATGTCGAAGGCGTACGCGCTGTCGGGCGCCCGCGCAGCGTACCTCTGCGGTCCACCGAGCATGGTGGACGAGCTCAGGCCGCTCTGCCCGCCGTGGTCGGCGAGTCTGCCAGGTCAGATCGCGGCGGTCGAGGCGCTCAAGGCGTCCGATTACTATCGCGCGCGCTGGGAAGAGACCGGCGTGCTCCGCGCGGAGCTACGCGAAGGGCTGCTGGGTCTCGGTTGGGACGTCGTGCCCGGTTGCGCCAACTTCCTGCTCTGCCACCTCCCCCCGGCGGCACCCGAGGCCGCGGCGGTCGCTGAACGCGCGCGAACACGTGGGTTGTTTGTGAGAGACGTTGCAAGCATGGGTGCGTCGCTTGATGCGCGCACCCTGAGGATCGCGGTCAAGGACCGCAGGACCAACCAGGCGATGGTGGAGATCCTCCGGATCACGCTGGCGGAAATGGCCGCGGAGCGAGCGAGAAGCGCGGCGTAGACTCGAAGCGACACTGATGGCTCAGAATTGGGTTGAAGACTCATGGTCACGTGCGGGGGCTGAAGACTCATGGCCGCGTGTAGTTGCCTCGCCCCAAAATCATAATTCTCAAGGGGTGTAGCAGGTCGTTGGGAATCGATCAGCTGGAGGAGCTGACATGAATCGTGTCGTATCGTTCGCTATCCTGGCGGTCATCTCTTACTCGGAGGGCACCTGGCCCCCTGACGCCGTATTGGACGAGGTGACGGTCATCGCGCCAGGCGGCATGCGATGCGCCATCGATCGGATGGTGCCGGAGTTCGAGCAGAGAACGGGCCACACGGTCCACGCGACGATCGGGTCCGGCGGGGGGACCCACCAGCAGGTCGTGCGGGGCGAGCTGTTCGACGTGCCGATCGTGCAGCCGC
The DNA here is from genome assembly GCA_035939575.1 of Vicinamibacterales bacterium. GTDB lineage: Bacteria > Acidobacteriota > Vicinamibacteria > Vicinamibacterales > CAVVIG01 > DATKHR01. The sequence goes on from DASZFS010000011.1 coordinate 11,559, forward strand.
CCTATCAGGACGTGCTGGCGTCGGGCCACGTCGTTACGAGCAGCGAGACGCCGCTCGGGACAGTTCCGATGGTCGTCGTCGTGAAGAAAGGAAGCCCCAGGCCCGATATCTCGACGCCGGACGCGGTCAGGCGGATGCTCCTCGCCGCAAGAGCGATCTCGTATCCTGACGGCGCGGGCGGACGCGGCGGCGCCGCCGGCGTGAGCTTCGACGCCACGCAGCGGAAGCTCGGGATCTACGACCAGCTTCAGCCGAAGGTCAAGCGCGTGCAGGGCGTCAGCTTGATGGCGCTCCTCACCAACGGTGATATCGACGTGGCCGTGACGTTTTCCAGTGAAGTCAACGATCCCGGCGTCGAGGTGGTCGGACAGCTCCCGCGAGAGGTTTCGACGCCGACGGCTCTCGTGGGCTTCGTTTCCACGCATGCGAAGGCACCGGACGCCGCCAACGCGTTGCTGACCTTTCTGTCATCGCCCGACCGGGCGGCGGCCTACAGAGCGTGCGGGATGCAGCCGGGCCGATGACCCGCTGACGTGCGCGCGCGGCTCATCGCTGGACGGGTCGCCCCGCATCGACGATGTCCTTCAGATCGAGCTTGTTGATGTCGTCAATGAGCTTCGCGTAGCCGCGCGTGATCGATTCCAAGCCGGCGGCCGGGATGATGTCCGGCTTGTCCTGATCAGAGTGGTAGAACGCGTTCGATTCGATGACCTCGATGCCCGGCGCATCCTCGGTGAGCTTGCTCAAATCGCCTGCGACGGCGAACCGCGTGGACGGCAGCTCGTAGAGTCCAACCCCGAACATCCGGAAGTCGTCGACCAGCAGTTCCGCGAGGCGCCGGCTGCGCCCCACGAAGAACCGATGCGCGGTGACGGTGTTCGACTTCCGGAGCACGTTGCCGTACAGGTAGGTCTGCGTTGTCGTGACGTGCTCGGCGTTGATGATGAGCGCCGTCTTCGCGAAAAATGCCTTGCCTGTGTCGTGGAGCTTCTGGAGGCTCACGTCGGGCGTGACGTGATGGCCAACCGGCACCATGAACGTCATCGTCCGGCGCCGGCGTGCCCGGGGAATCTTCGAGTAGTACTCGATCAGCCCGAGCATCGACGCCACGCCGGACGCGTTGTCGACCGCCGCTTCCCAGAAGCCGTCGGAGTGTGCGATGACGACGATGTTCTCGTCCGTCGCGCCCGGCAATACGCCCCAGAGCGCTTCAGGTTTCAGGGTCGGGCGAATTTCGACCGCGAGGCGCAAGTGAACCTTCAATGGCGCGCCGCTTTCCATCATCCGGCGGGCGGCGAGGCCGTCTTCCTGCCCCAGCGAGAACCAGGGGACTTTTGTCTGGTCGGGTCCTTCCCCGCCGCTTCCCCACAATTGCGTCGCGAAGTTGCCTGGAATCCCGAGGACGATCAGGATGGCTGCAGCGCCTTTGTCCTCCGCGATCTTCATCGCGCCATCGGTCCGCGCGGAATGATTCAGCGCGCTCGGCGTGGGGACGCTGTAGATGAACACCGCCTTCCCGCGCACGTCGCGGCCTGCGAAATCCGCCGGTGTGCCGAGACCGACGTAAACGCCTTCGAGATCGAGACCGCCTGCAGGCGTCGCCGATGCGCGCAGCACAGGTTGAGCGGTCTTGAGCGTCACGTCTTTGCCTGCCTGCGAGAGGCGGACTTCCCACGACGTTGGAAACCACGCCGGCGGCAGCCGATGTTCTTCGAGCCTGACATCGGTCAGACCGAGGCTCTTGAACTTCGCCGCCAGCATCTGCTGGGTCTCGACATGCGCAGGCGTACCGGTGATGCGGCCCCACCACTGGTTGCCGGCATCACGGCTCCTGCGGGAAATGGCGGCGAGCTCCTCCACGTACGTGTGGAGGTGCCTGCCGTCAATACGACCGTACTCGCGTGCCGATTCGGGCAGCGGCCACTGGAGGTAGCTGTCGGTCAGCGGCCTGACAGGAGGCGCGAGGAGCGGCTGGGCAGCGGAGGGCGCCGGCGACGGTTTTTCCTGACCGATGATCCGCGCGCAGACGGCCACGAATGCCACGACGATCGCGGCGGCCGCCGCGGTACGACCGAGAATGCTCCGGGTCGACATGGCTCCTCCTGGTGGCTAGAAGCCACCTCATAGTGCCTCGGCACAAGCGACTCTGATGGCTCGGAAGAGGCTGAAGACTCATCTATGAAGGGGCCGTCGCTTGTCAACACACCCCTCCTCGCGCGTCGCGATCGGAAATTTTGACCGCGAAGCTCCCGGTGTTTCGA
>DASZFS010000012.1:0-26984 GCA_035939575.1 Vicinamibacterales bacterium
TGCCTACGCCCTAGATTTCTAACGACCTGTACAACCCTTGAGAATCTTGATTTTGGGGCGAGGCAACTGCACGCGGCCATGAGTCTTCGGCCCCTACTCCGAGTCTCCTAAGCGAACTGCTGGTCGTCCGCAGATGGTCCGTAGATGGCCGGCACCGTCTGGTCCGTGAGGCGCAGATAGACGGTCAGCTGGCCCCGATGATGGGCAAGGTGGTTCAGCGTGTCGCGAAGAACGATATGCCGCGGCGCGTCCATCACGACCTTGCCGCCGGCACGCAGCCGCCAGTTCGTCGTCATGAGGAAGTCATCGGTCGTTTTCGACAGCGACTCGCGCGCCTTCGTCACGTGCGCGTCGAGAGTGCTCACGAGCGCGTCGGTCGACGGCTGCTGGTATTGGCCGCGTCCGGGCGGCGGGGTCAGGTCCAGCTCGTCCTGCTCGATGATGAGCGTCACCCAGGACGGCATCGAGGCGACCAGGCCGGCGAGCCGGCCAAGCGGCATCGACTTGGGGTGAGGTTTCCAGTCATCGCGACCAGACGGCACATGCTCCAGCGCCCGGCGAGTCCGCGGCGCTTCACGATCGAGTTCGGCGAGAAACAGCTGTGTAAATCCCATCGTCCACTCCAGTCTCCCCGGGGGGCAGGGGCCCCCGGAGTTCACGTAGCATGAGTCACTCAATCAAGGAATGATACCGCCAGGCACGACTCCCACGTACTTCGCACGTGGGCGAATGAGCTGCCCCGTCGCGTATTGCTCGATCGCGTGGCCGATCCAACCGACGGCTCGGCCAATGGCGAACAGGGCGAGCGGCGATCCCGAGGGCAGCCCGAGAACGCTCCCGAGCGCCGCGAGCGCGAAGTCGATGTTGGGCTCTTCCCGAATGGCCGACGTGGCCGCCTCCGCGAAGCTCAGGACGAATGCAAGCTCCGCCGATTTGGCATACATGGCGCGCAGTCCCTCGATCAGCATCGCTGCGCGCGGATCGCCGGAAGGATACAGCGGGTGGCCGAAACCATCGATCCGTTCGCCGCGGCGCAACCGTGCTGCGAGCGCGCTACGCAGGTCCCGTGCCCGGCGCTCGGACGCCAGCATCGATTCCACGCGGGCGCTGGCGCCGCCGTGCCTCGTCCCCTCGAGCGCTGCGAGTCCGGCGATCACGACCGCGTAAGGATTGGAGCCCGCGGATGCGACCGACCGGGCCGTGAATGAGGAGACGTTGAGCTCGTGGTCGGCACAGAGGATCAGCGCGCTGCGCAGCAGGTCGACTCCCCGGCTGCTCACGCCCCACGCCCGCGCGAGCGACTGATCGATCGTCGGCGCCTCGGGCCGCGACCGCGTGACGGCCCGGGCCAGGAGATGGAGAATGCGCCAGCCGCACGGCGCCACCCTCCCGGGCCGCACGTCGAACGCAAGCGGGTCCCGCGCCGAGGCCACGGCGAGCGCGGACTGTGCCCGTGCCACGAAGGGGAGACGCGCGGCCAGCCGGCGTTCTCCGGCCGGCGCCCTGTTGGCGGTGTCGGCGGTGTTGGCGGTGTCGGCGCGGTCCATGCCGTCCGGCGCCGTCGACAACGCCGCGTCGAATCGTCCGGTCCAGATGAGCGACGCGACTTCTTTGAGCGATCGCGATCGCGCCAACCCGACCGCGTCCTGCCCGCGGTAGTAGAGATGACGGCCGTCGATCAAGGTGATGGACGACTCCAGGATGGGCACGCCCCAGTGCAGCGCGCCGGCAGCCGCCTTGTCCGGATCGCGACGCTCCTCGGTCCGCCGCCGCAGGCGTTCGACGTCGTCCCGCGAGTATCCGCGCTCGCGCGACGACCCAGGCATCGCCTGCGACCGGATGTAGCCACGGCTGACGTAGGCATACAAGGTGGCGCGGCTCACGCGCAGCACGCCGGCCGCGTCTGCCGCGCGCATCCACACGGGTGCGGTTCCGCTGTGTGCCGCCTTCATATTGATCGTCCAATCAATGTTGACACGATGATACACGGGCGCTACGGTTCAGTCATGGTCAACAGCGGGCTGGAAGGGATCGTCGCCGCAACCACGCGCCTGAGCGACGTCGATGGCGAACGGGGTGAGCTGGTCATCGCCGGCTTTCAGGTCGACGAGCTCGCCGCCCGTGCGACGTTCGAGGAGACGACGTGGCTGTTGTGGCACGGCGAGCTCCCGACGGCGACCGAGCTCGAGGCGTTTCGCGCCGAGCTCGCCGCCTCGCGTGATCTGCCCGCCGCGACAGTAGGGTTGCTGCGCGAATGCGCGGCTGCGCGCCTGGATCCCATGGACGCGCTTCGCATCGCGGCCGGCACGCTCTCCCTGACCTCCGGCGCGGCGCCCTCGATAGTCGCGCGAATGCCCACGATCGTCGCCACGTTCTGGCGCCTGCGCCGCGGCGCCGAGCCGCTCGCGCCCCGTCGCGACCTGGGCCACGCGGCCAACGTCCTGTACATGTTGAGTGGAGAATCGAGTGGAGAAGCTCCGGATGGTGAGCGCGTTCGCGCGCTCGAGACCTACCTCAATACGGTCGTCGACCACGGGCTCAACGCGTCCACATTCACCGCACGGGTCATCACCTCCACAGGATCCGACCTGGTCTCAGCCATCGTCGGGGCGCTCGGCGCGCTGAAAGGACCGCTGCACGGGGGAGCGCCGGGGCCGGCGCTCGACATGGTGTTCGAGATCGGAGACGCGTCGCGCGCTGAGCCGATGCTGCGCAGCAAGATCGAGCGGGGCGAGAAGCTGATGGGATTCGGCCACCGGGTGTACAAGGTGCGCGACCCCCGGGCAGACGTGCTCGCGGCGGCGGCGGAGCGTCTGTTCACGCGCGCGGGCGACATGGCGCTGTACACGCTGGCGCGCTCGGTGGAGGCCACGGCGATCCGCCTGCTCGAGGAATACAAACCGGGCCGCCGCCTTCAGACGAATGTCGAGTTCTACACCGCGCTCCTCCTCCACGGCCTGGGTCTCGACGTCGCCCTCTTCACTCCTGTGTTCGCGATCAGCCGGGTGAGCGGTTGGATCGCCCACGCGAGAGAGCAAAGCCGCGCGAACCGCCTGATCCGTCCCCAGTCTGAATATGCCGGTCCGCGCCACCGGAGATGGATCCCGCTGTCGGAACGGATCGACTAGATTACGCCCTCGGTTCCTGACGCGGCCATGAGTCTCCAGCCCCTGCCCGCGCCCATGAGTTTTCAGCCCGTCTCAGAGGCTTCAGCCCCGCCTGACGCGACCCCGATGTCGAGAATCCGCCGGCGGCTTCGACTTACTGACAAACGCGGCGAAACGCCTCGCCGCCTGTCGAAGGGAGCCGATGATGCCGACGATTACGCCGTTTCTCTGGTTTGACACTCAGGCCGAGGAGGCCATGAACTTCTACGCCTCGATCTTCAAGCGCTCGAAGGTGATCTCCGTCAATCGGGCGCAGGGCCGGGTGATGTCCGTGCAGTTCGAGCTCGAAGGCCAGCAGTTCATGGCTCTGAACGCCGGGCCCCCGTTCAAGTTCACCGAGGCGATTTCGTTCTTCGTGGGATGCGAGAGCCAGCAGGAAATCGATGAGCTGTGGGCGAAGCTGATCGCGGATGGCGGCGCGGCCAGCCGGTGCGGTTGGCTGAAGGACAAGTTTGGGCTGTCGTGGCAGATCGTTCCGAACGCGCTGGGTCGGATGCTCAACGATGCGGATGCCGTCAGGTCGAAGCGCGTCATGAGCGCCATGCTCGAAATGAGCAAGCTCGATCTGACGCGGTTGCAGCAGGCGTATGACGGCGAGCCCTGAGAGCCCTGGGCCGTTGGAGTACTGACGGATCCGGCGTGCGGAATTGTGCAGCGGTGAGAAGACCGTCATTCGGAGCTTTGAAGGCTGGAAAGTTGGTAATGTCTTCTGCTGCGCGACACAAGTCAACGTGGAAGCTGTCTTCCATCTCTCACTCGAGAGAATTGTCGGCGTAGTGCGCGTCCGACAATCCCCGGATTTCCTCAGTACTTTTCATTCCCTGGCGGGTTGCATGCCGCCGCGCGAAGAGCGGCCAAGTCATTGCACAACAGCCTGACAACGACGGGTGTTCGGGTTCACGGAGGTCACGTGCGGCAGAGCAGAGTAGTATTTCGAAACATTTTCCTTGCGTCGGCGCTTGTCATTGGGATGTCCACCGTCGGCCACGCTGAAGCGTGGGGTAACTATGACTGGTGGCACAAACGCGAGCCACCGCATCCTGGCGGCGGCGGCGATACGGGTGGGCCCCGGCCGGCACCGGAGATCGATCCGTCGTCCGCCAGCGCCGCTCTTGCCATGCTGGCCGGCGGCATCCTCGTCATACGCGGACGCCGCTAGAGTCGCCAATCCCGATCTCCTTGGAGAACAGCCTCCTCACATCTCGGCTTCACTGGTCGCCGGCCGTCCTCGGTGCTCGCACGTCGACGGAACGCGAGCCGTCGGATTGGCCTCTCGTTCGACAGCTGGGAATGGTGGTGGCCATCCTCGTCCTCGAGCTCGTGGCGTTTCGGGCGTGGCTCCCGGCGTTCTCACCTGATCAAGCAGGCACCCTGACAGCGGTGCTGACGGAGAAGGGTCCCGGAACACTCCGCTTCGTGGTCGTGCAATTCGCCGTCGCGTTCGGCATGGTCTCGTTGCTGTTCGGCGAAACGAGGATCGCGAGCCTTCGACCGATCCTCACCCGGTTCGCGCAACGCGGAGTCGTTTGGCGACCGCTGGTCGCACATGGCGTGTCGGTCCTGCTCTTTGCCGGGATCTCGACGATCCTCTCGGCCGTTTACCTCGCAACCGCGCCGGGAGTCACGCTCGCTGCGCTGTGGACCGCCTCGGCTGCAGCGTCGGTCGGTTCGCTCGGCATCGCGTTCATGCCCGCCGCGTTCTGGACGCTCCTGTTCCGCCGCACACGCCATGCACTGGCGTTCGCGGCCGTGGTCGGAGTCGGGGCCTACGCGTTCGGGCGGTTGGCTCTGACCCTCTGGCGACCGTTGAGCCACACGACGCTGGTCCTCGCCTACGCGATGCTTCATCCGATTGTCCCCGCGCTGGCCGCGGACCCGTCCAGCCTCACGATGGGCGTTCCTGGTTTTCGCGTGCAGATTGGGGCGCCGTGCTCAGGCTACGAAGGCCTTGGGCTCATGTTGGTGTTCCTCGCCGCCTGGCTCTGGTTTCGTCGCGCTGAGTGGCGCTTTCCGCACGCCCTTGTCATGGTCCCGATTGGCCTCGCGGGTGTGTGGATCCTCAACTGCGTGCGGGTCGCTGGACTGATCCTGATCGGGATTGCCGGCGCGCCCGACGTGGCGATGGGAGGATTCCATTCACAGGCAGGATGGGTGGGCTTCAATGCCGTCGCGCTCGGCGCCTGTCTGGTGGCGCGCCGCGTTCCATGGTTGCTGCGTCATGACGCGAAACCAGCCTCAGCCCATTCGAGCCGGTCGAATCCAACGGCGATGTACCTGATGCCGTTCCTGGCCGTATTGGCCGGGTCGATGGCCGCGCAGCTCGCGTCGGCCGGATTCGAATGGCTCTACGCGATGCGCGTCGCCCTGGCCGCCGCGGCTCTCTGTTACTTCCTGCCGAAATATCGCACGCTCGAGTGGCGGATCGGGTGGACCTCCCTCGCGCTCGGCGGCTTCGTCTTCGTCGTCTGGGTGGCCCTTGATGCCTTCAGCAGCGGAGGATCGCAGGTCAATATGCCGGTGGCGCTGGCAGAGGCTCCGGCGACGTGGCGAATGGGCTGGATCGCCGCTCGCGTGGTCGGCTCGGTGATCACCGTTCCCATCGCCGAGGAACTTGCCTTCCGTGGCTTTCTGCTGCGGCGGCTCGATGCAGATGACTTCCAATCGATCAGGGGGAGCGCGGTGTCCTGGGTGGCCATCCTCCTGTCCTCGGCGGCCTTCGGTGCCCTTCATGGTGAGCGCTGGCTTGCAGGGACAATCGCCGGCGTCGTGTACGGCGTCGCGTACGTGCGGCGGGGATCGATCGGCGACGCGGTGGCCGCGCACGCAACGACGAATGCCCTCATTGCCGCGGAAGTCCTCATCGCTGGGCACTGGCAATTCTGGTAACGCACCCACCAGCCGAAGGCGGGCCAGCAACTGAGCAATTCTGTAAAGGGGCGTTGAAACAGCGCCCCTAAGCGGTTATCCTGAACGTCCCCCCTCTCGACGACCCCGACGAAGCCGATGAAATCAGTAGTGATGAAGTCGGTGATGATGAAGTCAATAGTGTCGAAATCAGAAATGTCGAAAACTTCCAAGCTCATCGCTCTCTTTGCCCTGTCTGGCTCCCTGATGGTGCCCGCCCAGGCCCAGGCGCCGCTTCCGGTTGGCTGGCCCAATCAGATCGCGCTCGGGATGGCTGATGCACCTGGTGGGGCTGCGGCCATGAAGGCGACTGCGCCCTTCGGCTTTCGTTACCAATACCTGGCCGGTGGGGCCAACACAGGAGGCGGATGGGCGACGTGGAATCCCAACGGGGACTTCGCCCGGTTCTACATCCAGGACTCGATGGCCAACGGGATCATCCCGGTCTTCACTTATTACATGCTTCTGCAATCCACGCCCGGCGGTGGAAGCGAGAGCAACGCGGACTTCACCAATCTGAATAACACCGCCACCATGACGGCCTACTTCAACGACCTGCAGCTCTTCTTTCAAAAGGCCGGGGCGTTTCCCGGGCAGAAAGTCGTCCTGCATGTGGAGCCGGATCTCTGGGGCTACATGGAGCAGCGCGCGACCGGTGACGACGCCCGGACCGTTCCCGCAAAGGTCTCGGAAACCGGGATCCCGCAGTTGGCGGGCCTGCCGAGCAATTTGTCCGGCTTTGCCAACGGCATTCTCAAGCTCCGCGATGCCTACGCGCCCAACGTGGTCGTGGGTTACCACATCAGCGTTTGGGGGACGGGCACCGACATCGCCTTGTCCGATCCGCCCGATGCGACCGTGGATGCGCTCGCCGCCCGCGCCGCCGCCTTTTACAATTCGCTCGCAGCCAACTTCGACATCGCGTTCGCGGAGTTCAGCGATCGGGACTCCGGCTACTACCAGTACGTCTACGGGGATGGCGGCCAGTCATGGTGGGACTCCGAGGACTTCCGCCGGAACACTCGCTTCCTGGGCGGCTTCTCCGCTGCCGCAGGCAAGCGGATCGTGATGTGGCAGATTCCCCTGGGCAACACCAGGATGCGGTCCGTGAACAATACGACCGGGCACTACCAGGACAACCGCCCGGAATGGCTGCTCGACGACCCCACGCGCGTGCATCTCGCGGCGTACCGCGACGCGGGAGTCGTGGCGTTTCTGTTCGGCGGCGGTGCCGGCGGGACGACCTGCGCCTGCGACGGCCAGAACGACGGGGTGACCAACCCATCTCCAATCAACGGCAATACGCTCGCCTCGGAGTTGGCCGCTCCGGGGACGCCTCCGGTCCAGGTCACCCGCGGAACCACACCGACGCTGGTCACGCCCTACGCCGCTGACGACGACGGTGGCTTCTTCCGGTGGAAGGCGTGGCAATACTACCAGGCGGGCCCGATGCCCATCACGCCGGGCTCTGGCGTGCCCTCGCCGCCGACGAACATCAGAATCACGCCCTGAAAGCGAAGGCGCGAAAGCGCGTTCAGCGCTGAACGCCGGCGTCCTTCATCGCCTCCAACTTGCCCAGGTCCAGCCCGGACACGGCAGCCTTGAGCGGCGCAAGCTCCATGCGGCGCCCGGTGGCAGTCACCACGAACCGATCGCCAAGGACGATGGAGAACTCACTGTTGCCCCCGACCTTCGAGCTCTTCTCGTGCGTCATCCGGCCGTTGATCTTGTCGGTGCGTTCCGATCCGTTGGCGTCCTCGTGTTGGGACTGCACGTTGGCCCAGCCGGCGAGACCGACGAGCCCGCTGACGCCGCCGCTGTCGGCGATCTCCAGCGTGATCGTCTTGTCAGCCCCATCGCCATAGGTCGCCGAAGCCTTCGACACCATCAGGCCGGCGATGCCATTCTTTTCCGCGTTGCTCGCCGTCTTCGGCAGCCCGGCAAACGTCTCTGGCAGGTAGGCCTTCAGCTCGTCGGTGTTGATCGGATCGACGTGCTTGCCGCCGCCGAGCAGCGTCCCGAGCCCTTCCATCGCCGCCGCAACCTGCGCGTTCTGGTCGCCCTTCTTGGCGGCAGCCTCTGCCTTCTTGTTGCTTTCCTCGAGCTTCTTGCTGATGTCCTGCAGCTTGCCCATCGCGCTGTTCTTGTCGAACTGGATCTCGGTGGCAGCCGGGCCGCCCAGCCTCGTGCCCGCGCCGAACCCGCCCGCGCCCGCGAGGGTGCTCGCTCCGAACGCACCCGCGCCAATCACGACGCCGCCGACCGAGGCGATGACGATTGAGAGAATGATCGCGCAGACTACGACCACGGCCGTATAGCCAATCGCCCTGTCCTCCGGGCAGTGCATCAGGCGCGGCAGCCCGAGGTAGAGCAGGTACAGGCCGTAGAGTGCCCCGATGATCGCCAGCACGCCGAGCAGCGGCAGGATCTGGAGCACGCCCGCGATCCAGGCGGGCGTGTAGGAATAGACGGCGACTTTGAGCGCCTGCGCGTTGTTCTTCTGCCCGCCGAAGCTCGGCGCCAGCGCGTCGATGATGAACGCGAGCACGAAGATCCCGACGATGGCCATGACGAAAGAGAACACGGCTCCGACGACGCCGGCGAGGATCGGGACGCGGTAATAGCCGATGAATGGGAGCGACCGGCCGATCACCGACCCGCCGACCAGGCCGGCGACCGCGCCAATGGCAGCGAGCGGCGCGACGTAGCCCGTGATCAGGGTGCCTGCCGACGTTTGCTCCTCAGCGATGACCGGCCATTCCGTCATCGGCGCGAGGCAGATGTTCTTGGCGCGTGACACGATGTCCATGTGGCGGTCCTCCCGTGTTATGAGACGGCGAATGATACCAGTAACGGGCGCCAAAAGCTGACGGCTCGCTGGGGGATGCGCACGGCTTCGCCGGGGTGCTCAGGGCTTCGCTGAGGGTGCGGCGGCGGGGCTACTGACGATCGTAGCCCTTGGTCCCGTAGAGCGACGTGACGAAGCGGTAGGCCGAGTAGGTGATCGGGGCGGCCACGAACGTTCGCTCCCGCAGCCGGCCAAGGAAGTTGGGCCGGTACCAGTTCTGGCGAAAGACAATTTTTCCGTCTTCGAGTTTGAACGGGTCCTCGTGTTGGCTGCCGCCGTCCTCCCATGTGAAGGCAAGCATCGGCCGGGCGACCTGGGTGTGGTTCGCCATGCCCCGGTGCCAGACGTTCGACGTGCGGATGAGGACGTCCCCCTGCTTCATCTGCACGCGAATGGCGGATCGGTACGGCCGCTCGATGGCGAACCGCCAGAACTTGTAGAACTTCTTCTGCGTGCCCGGCACCAGATCGATGGCGCCATTCGTCAGGTCGGTGTCCACGACGGCGACGTTCGCGATGATGAAGTCGTTCGTGAAATTTCGATCCACGTGATAGTGCTGCGTCACGCTGTGGGGGAGATTGAAGTTGCACCCGACATTGGGCAGACGCACGGCTTTCGGAAAGATCTCTTTGATGAGATCGATGACGCCGCGATCCGTGAGCGCGTCGTACGCGAAGCGCGCCGCCTCGCCGGGGGAACAATTGAGATGACCGCTGATCAGGCCGCCACCTGAGAACAGTCGGCCGGATTGCTTGGCCCGCTCGAACTCGTCGGAAATCTTCGATGCCAGCCGAGCGAGCGGTTCCGGAGGTACGACGCTGGGAAGGACAACGTAGCCCTCTTCCGCGAACGGCCGTTTGGTCTGTTCGACGTCAATCAGCGAAACGCGCGCGGCAGCGCCTGTAGGGTGGACGCGCGGATCTTGAGCCGCCGGCCCGCCGATGGTGGCTTGCGACATGAGATCTCAACGTAGCACATTCCCTGGTCGAGGTTGAGATCCTGCATGTTTTTGCGCAGGCAACATTCTCGTCGTGTCTGGAATTGCTGCGACCGGTGTGCTGGTGGCTCATGACGGCGGGTCAGGTGCCTTTGCTATGGCAACCAAACGCCGCCATGGGCCGTCAGCACGCCCGGTTCCTAGCCGACGAGCGCCGCAACGTCGGACTTCGCCTCCATCCGCGCGCGGTTCGCTTCGCGCTCCGCGTTCGCATCCGGTCTCGACGCGCGAATCGCCGACGCCAGGCTCTGGCGCTCCTTCAGCACGCGGTGCTTCAGCAACACGAATGGCACGTCGGTGTTCCGCGCCGCGTGGGCGACGGCAGCGAACTGCGCGCCGTCGTGAAAGCCCTCCGCCGCCAGAGACATGTTCGCGCCTCGGTTCAGGACCGGCTTCAGCCGCTCATACAGGTCGGGTCGAGTCGCCGAGATCGTGGCCGTCTTCGCCACGGTCTTCTTCGCCTTCGGTCGCGGCTGTGGCGACGTGGCGGCGACGGGCTGAGCCGGCCCCGCGACCGCCGGTTGTGCGTCCACCGCCGGGGATCGATCCGCGCGAGCCCGATCGGTCAGCGAGGGACCAATCGCCACGCCAAGCGCGATGGCGGCGACGAAGCCGGCCGTCAGAGCCAGTGCATTGCCTACCTTCATGGATGACCTCCCAAATGGATGACCTTCGATCAACAGCTCACCCTGTGTGTTCATGCAAGAACCGAGGCCAGGTTGCACTGCTGAGGCTAAAGGTGCGTACGGCTGTGCTGACGGTGCTACGGCTGTGCTGAGGGTGCTGCGGCTATGCTGAGGGTGCTGCGCCTGTGCTGACGAAGGATGTGAGGCGGGCTGAAGACTCTGAGGTGGCCTGAAGACTCATGCCCCGTTCTTCGGCCCCATCCAGAGTCTCAGGCACGTCCCGCAAACTCGCGCGTCTCCGTGTGGACCTTCACCCGCTCCCCTTCTTTGATGAACAGCGGCACGCGAATCTCGAGACCCGTCTCGAGCGTCGCGAGCTTCGTCACGCCGCCGCTCGCCGTGTCGCCGCGCACGCCGGGCTCCGTGTAAGTGACCGTCAGCTCGACATGCGGAGGGAACTGCAGGCCGATTGGGCTGCCGTTGTACTTGTGTATCTGCACGGCCACGTTGTCCACGAGCAGCTGGCGATCGTCGCCGATCGTCTCCGCACGGAGCGTGAGCGTCTCGAAGCTCTCCTGATCCATGAAGTGATATCCGTCGCCGTCGCCGTAGAGAAACGTCGCAGACACCTGCGCCAGATCCGGCTCGCCGAACTTGTCGCCCGCTTTGAACGTCTTGTCGAAGACCGCGCGCGTGAGCAGGTTGCGCATCTTGATGCGCACCAGCGTCTGTCCGCCGCGCGCGGTCGGCCGCGACACCTCGACCTCCAGGCAATGGTAGGGCGCACTCTCGAACTCGAAAAACATCTTCCGCTTGATCTCGATGGCTTCAATCCGTGCGGCCATGCCGGCTCCTTTGCGATCGGTGTCACTTACCAGCGGCGGGCCGGCTTGAGCGAGACGCAGCCGTCCACCGCCCGCGGAATCGGATCCGACGACCTGCCCGGCCTCCGGGGGATCACAAGGCGGCCGCCGGTCGACTCTCGGAGGTCGAACACCGCGAGCCGGCTCTCCTCCGCGTACTCCTTATAACCTACCAGCGCCCCTCGACGGCCCAGGACCTCGAGGACCAGGTCGTCGAATCCAACGGGCTCGACGTTCAGGCGAAATCCAAGATACAACACGACCCGCGCCCGGCCGGCAAGGGCGTCGGTCATCGCGGCATCCCACCGATCGCACTCGGGACCCGCCGGCACGTATCCGATCTCGAACATCGGCGTGCCGTCTTCGAAGTGCCCGCTCCTTTCGCGATCCGAGATGTTCACGCCGCCATACCACCACATCGCGGCCAGGCCGTAGTGGGTCGTCATGACCGCGTCTCCCTGCCGGCGCGAAGCCAGCGTCCACCGGACGCTGCTCCGATCATCGAGCCCGTAGTTGCTGCGCGGGCGATGCTCGAGCGCGGACACACCGCGCCGGACAACATCCACGGTGACGGCGCCAGCGGCGAGTCCCGCCGCGATGCCTGCCGTGATCAGTCCCGCCAGCGCTACCGGCAGAGCAACGCGCCTCTCGCGGAACACACGGCGGGCCAGCCACCCGCAGCCGTCCGCGCACATGCCGACTCCCGCGTACAACGCCGGGACGCTCCACAACGCCAGGCGCTCGAACGGTGGGATGACATGCAGCAGCCCCAACGCCAGCGCCGACAAGGGCACGGTCGCGAACATGACGCCCAGGGAGAAACATCGTGAGCGTCTGGCGACGGCGAACGCGATGCCCCCGGCGCACGACGCCCAGAAGAGACCAGGAAGCCCGCTTCCCCCGGGCTTGACCGCAAACGGCCCCAGCTGTGCGCCCAGCCACGACAGCGTCGCGCGAGCGCCGTCGGCGGTGGGCGGAAACGCAAATGCCCAGTAATTTTTCAGGTAGGCATTCTCAATCGCGTAGCGCAGCACGATCGCGTAGCAGAGCGCGAACGAACCCAGCCAGAGAAGTCCCGCCGTGGCGAAGACCCTTCCATCTCTCCGCCAGCCATCTCGCCGCCAGCAGGCAACCCACAACACAACGGCGCACGCAGGCGTCACGAACAACGCGCCGTTCCCCAGCCACTGCCCTGCCGTGGCCGCAGCCCACCAGCCGGCGAGCCGGCGCCGTGTCGCCGCCGCGTCCGGCGCTTCGAGCGTCCACGCGGCGAGCGCGGGAAGGAGAAGCGCCCAGAACGTGTCCGCAGAATAGTGCTTGAGCTCGAGGGTGAAGAACACGATCCACTCCCCGAACGCACAGAGCGCCGCGAGAACCACGGCACCCACGGGACCCATCCAGCGACGGCCGATCCACACCGCCGTGGCAAGCGTCCCGCTGCCGAACAGAACGGTCAGGAGCCGCACGGCGCGCTCGCCGGTGCCGAGCCCGATCATCGCCAGCCGCTCGAGCGCCAGCCACCCGAGCGGTGCGCTTTGGTCGAGCCACAGCGCGCCAGTCAGTTGATGGAACGCCCGGTCGCGGACGTTGAGTGCGAGCATCTCCTCGTCCACCCACATCGGGCGGGACGTGGCGGTCCAGAAAACGAGGATCGCCGCGCCGATCGACGCGACGACGATCGCCAACCAGTGATAGGCGCTGGGGAATGAGCGTGAGAATGTATTCCGCTGCGACCCCACCGGAACAGGACTCCCGCCTCAGCGCTCGGAGACGCTGGGCGAGATCCTCGTATCGGCGAACCCCTCGCGCGCCAGCGTGCGCTGGGCGTTGGCGGCGGCTTCCTGGGACGCAAACGGGCCGACGACGACCTGGTACCACTCACCGCTCGCGTCGGCACGTGTAGAGACCGGGAGTCCTTTTGCGGCGATATCGCTGGCCACGTCGATCGCGCGCTTGGAGGTTCTGAACGCCGCAACGGCGATGCGGTAGCCGCCGGCATCCGCAGGTGCGGACGCCGCGGCCGCGCCGTGCGCCATGCTCGCACCGGACGTGCCCGCAGCTGGCGCGCTCGTCGAAGCCGTACCCGCCGCCGGCGTGGCCGGAGCAGCAGCGGTCGTCCCCGGCTCGACGCTCGACGGCGGCGGAGGTGGCGGGGCCGTCCCGGTCTGCGCGGTGGAGGGTTGACCCGCGGTCTGGTGGCCCCGGGCCGACCACAAGATTCCAGCGATGGCCAGAAGCACCAGCGCCGCCGCCGCCATCGCTGCCGAGGCCATCGGCACATTCAACGCCTTGATCGTCTTGAGCGTGTTGAGCGCGGCGGGCACCGGCAACTTGAGTTTCGTGGCGGCGCCGATCACATCCTGGCGGTCGATCGTGCGCGCCTGGCGCTCGCACGCCGTTTCAAGCGCTCGATCGCAGACGATGTTCACCAGCCGCGGGATGCCGCCCGAGATGGTCTCGATGGCGCGAATGGCGGCCGGCGTAAACAGCGCCACCGTCGGTTGCCCGCCCGGGCCTTCGCCTCCCACCTCCGACGCGACGCTGAGCCGCCGCGCGATGTAGTCAGTCACCTCGTGTCCGGACAGCCCCTGCAGTTCGAACCGGCGGGAGACCCGCTGGTTGAGCTGCGCCATGTTGGGCCGCCGCAGGAGGTCGTCCAGATCGGGCTGGCCGACCAGGACGATCTGCAGCAGCTTCGCCTCGTCGGTCTCGAAATTCGAGAGGAGACGAATCTGCTCGAGCACCGCCGGGTCCAGATGCTGCGCCTCGTCGATCATGATCACCGCGTGCGCGTTCAGCGGGATGAGCGAGGCCAGGAACTGGTGCAGCGTCGAGACCAGCTGGTGCCGCGTCGCCTCGCTGACGTGCGCGTCGCGCCGGCCTTCGGTGCGCGAGATGAGCCCGAAGTCGGTGAGCACCTGGTAGAGCAAGTCGTCCACCGTCAAACATGGGTCCAGGATGACCGACAGAAACGTCCGCGCCTCGTGAAACTCCTCCAGCAGCGCTCGGCACAGCATCGTCTTGCCGGTGCCGATCGCCCCGGTGATGACGACGAGGCCTTCGCGCCGGCGGAGCGCATCGGTCACCTGCGTGACGGCGTGCGAGTGGGATCGGCTCTGATAAGCGAAGCGGAGATCCGGCGTCAGGCTGAACGGCGGCGTGCGCAGGCCGTAGAACTTCTCAAACGGCGCCAGCTGATCGGAGGGTTCGGAACGGCTCGACACGCTCACGTGAGTTGCCCGAGCACAATAGCACACGATAGCAAAAGCCCGATCGATGTACAAGCACCAGCCCAGCTTGATTGCTGAAGACTCTGAGACGGGCCGAAGACTCTGAGGTGGGCTGAAGACTCATGGCCGCGTGCAGGGCCTGAAGACTCATGGCCGCGTGCAGTTGCCTCGCCCCAAAAATCAAGGTTCTCAAGGGTTGGAAAGGGTCGTCAGAAATCGAGGGCGTAGGCAACTGCACGCGGCCATGAGTCTTCAGGCCCATTCTGCGTAATCAGCGTCGCTTGTGCCGAGGCACTTATGAGATAGCTTCTACGCAGCCGACGGCAGGAACCGCCGGATATCGAAGCCGTCGGGCGCAGGCAGCGTCTCGACGATATGCCGCGCGTACTGGCCCCCGCCGTCGCGCGCACTGGTGTCCATCCGCGCGCCGGGCGAGGCAAAGCCGCTCTCCGCCAGGGTGATGATCGGATGCAGCGGATCCCCGGGGTTGGTCTGGATCACGACGCCGAGCTCGTCGCGGCTCGTCCGGACGAGCGATCCAATCGGGAAGAAGGTGATGGCCTTGACGAACGCTTTGACGAGGGACGTGTTCAGCTTGTCGCCCGCGAGCCGCGCCAGCACCAGACACGCGCGCTCGGGCAGCGTCGGGTTCTGGTAGGACCGCGCGCCGGTCAGCGCTTCGTAGATGTCGGCGACGGATACGATCTGGCTCATGATATGCGGCACGGCCGTGCCGAGGTCGGGATAGCCCCCGCCGGTGACGCTCCGGTGATGCTCGAGCGCGACGGTCGCCGTCAGCGGCCGCAGACCCTCGGTCTGAACGAGAATCTCCGCGCCGAACGTCGTATGTGCCTCGATCATCTTCCGCTCGCGCTTGTCGAGCGCGCCCGGCTTTTTCACGATGTCGAGCGGGATGCGCGTCTTGCCGATGTCGTGCAGCAGCGCTGCCTCCACCAGCGCCGCAAGCGTCCCGTCGTCGAGGCCGACATGACGGCCGATGACGAGGCTGAGCAGCGAGACGTTCACGGAGTGACAATAGGTGAGGTTCTCGTATTGCTTCACGGCCAGAATCTGGCCGAGCGCCGCATGGCTGCGCGCGACGCGCGTCAGGAGCAGCTGCACCAGGTCCCCGATTGTGACCGGATCGAGCGGCTTGCCCGCCGCGACGCTGTTGAAGGTCTCCTGCGCCCGCACGAGCGACTCGGCATAGGCGGGATCCAGCGGTCCGGTTGGCGCGTCGGGCCATTGCTGGGCGCGCCATCGAGTGTCGAGCGGTACGAGCCGCCCGAGGCTGATCGACCGCACGCCGCGCTTCGTGAGCTCGGCCTCGAGACTCTCCGAGGTCGATCGCTCTGTTTGCCAGAGGCACTCCGCGACCGCGAGCAGTTCGTCAGGCCCGACGCTCTCGCGGATATAGATGCTGTTCACGCCGAGATCGAGGAGTTCGTTGATAATGGCTGCGTGAGCCTGCAGGTCGCGATTGAACGATACGCCGTCGAGGAAGATCTCGTCATGGATCACATCGATGCGCGCCTCGTGGGCCCCCCGGAAATGCTTCCCCAGCGCATCCTGCAGCTCCGTCACCTTCTGCACGATCGAGGGATGCCCGGCTGGATAGGTCCCGGTCAGGCGGCGAAGGCTTGCGAGTCCTTTGAGCACAACGAGCGGATCGAGTGACGCCGGTCCCCCCGGTGTCCCGGGAACGTTGTGCGCAGTCATCGCTCCCGGAGCTCCCGCGCCTTCAACGCGACCCGGACCAGGCCCGGTTTCCAGAACCGGAAGCGCAGCCCTTCGATCTCCCCGAGAACGCTGTCCAGGCCGTCCAGTGCCCCGGCTTTCGTCTGCGCCGCGCGCTCGATGAGGCGCGACACGATGAGCGGGTTCTGGACCACGAACTCTTTGTGGTGGAGGATGTCGCGAAGCTGCGCCGCGGTCTGCGCGGGTGGAAAATGCCACAGGGCTTCTTCCGCCGCCGCTCTCGCAAGCGCGCTGCCGTTCTGGATCTCAAGGCCGACGATCGCGGCGGCGCGCGCGGTCCCGATGCGCGCGAGCGCGCGCAATGCCTCCCGCACGGTCGGTTCGTCGCGGCTGGTCAGCTGCTGCGAGACGATCCCTTCGTACCCCGCTCCCGCGTAGCCGCACGCCCGGACGATCGCGCGCCTGGCCAATGCGCCGCAATCCCCCAGACTGAGCACGAGCCCCGGCACCAGCGGCTCAGCGTGCTCGCACGCGATCGTTGTCAGGGACCGCGTCTTGGCCTGGAGCGCGGGATCGTCGAGCAGCGCGACAAGCGCCGGGGCCAGCGACCCGCCGAACGCGTCGACGACCGGGATCGACAGCTCGGGACGCGCGCCGTCTCGGGCGTCGAGCCCCATCATCTTCAGCGCCCGCGCCGGCGAGCAGAATCCTGAGAGCGCCGACCGGATCACGTCGGTGACGTCGGGGCGCGTGTCCTTCAACTCCTCCGCGAGCTCCCGGTACCGTCGCGCGGCCGCGAGCAGGTCGGAGGTCCGTTCCGCCCGCTCGAGATCGCCGAGAAGCATCATCGCTCGTCGCAGGAACGCCTCGACCAGCGCGGGATTCGGCTCGAGCCTGACGAGCCGCCGGAGACAGTCGATCTGCTCGGTGGGCAGATCGCTCCTGACGATCGTCGGGCCGACGTCGGCGATCGCGGCGGCGGCGTGGTCGTCGATCGAGAGATCGAACGCGGAGAATTCGGTGAAGTCCTTCTGCGCGGCCACATCGACGCGAAGGAGGCGCCGGGCGAAGCGATCGATCTTGTGCTCGCGCGCGTCTTCTTCCTCGCCGTCCGTCGCGGCCGCCGCCGGTGCCCGCAGTCGCGCATCGACCAGCGATGCCACTGCCTGGCTGCGATCGGCGGGCAGGTCGAGGCGCTGCAGCGCGGCGGTGACGACTTCGGGAGCGGCGGTTTCGAGTTCGAGCAGCAGGCAGAGCGACTCTGCAAGGTCAGGATCGGGAAAGTCCCTCAGCACCGCGCCGGCAGCCCGCCCGTCGAGAAGACCAGGAAGGATCGTTCGCTGGAGAAGCGCCTTGCGGCGATCGGGCTCGATCGCGAGGACCGCTTGCGCCAGCTTTCCAAACATCACGCGCGCCAGGTGGCCGTCGAGAGCGGCGAACAGCATCGCGACATCGGCGAACTTCTGCTCGAGCGCCTGCTTTCGCGCCTCTTTCCCTGTCGATCCGACCGGGTCATCGTCCGTCAGACGCAGCAGCATCGTCGCGATGTCGGCCGGGTCGTCGACGAGGATTGCGAGATCGACGAGCGAGATCGTTTCCGATAGCGCGCCCGATTCGAGCCGCACCCACCCTTTCTCCGGTGGGTACAAGTACTGAACCGGTCCCGACGGGGCTGCCGGGACCGGGGAGGATATCGCGGCCGCGGCCCTGCGCGCGCGATCGTGCTCAATAAGATCCCAGACCGGCTCCGGCCGCGGGCCGACATCCAGGACCTCCGGCCGATGAGCCATGCGCGGCACGATCAGCTCGACGCCGTGCTCGGCCAGAAGCTCGGCGAACGTCGTCTTCGTCTGGGCGAGATCCTCGCCGCGCAGGATGTCCGTGCACAGTCGCGTGAAGTCTCGAGGCGACGCCGCGTGGTCGAGGTCGAGCGATGCGACGCGGGCCTTGTGCAGGCGCCGCACGAGCTCGTGCTCCACGATGGTGCCCGCGCCGATGTGACGCTCGTCCGCGACGAAATCGTGCGGCGTGACGCGCAGCGTCAGTCGATCGTGGCGGTCGAGTGCCGAGAACGCTTTGTGGGACGCAACCACGGCGTCGGCGCACAGCGGGCTCGTTGGCGGGTATGTGTGAAACTGCCGGACGGCACGGGCAAGCAGATGCAGAAACTCCTCAACCGCCACGAACCAGTCGGAGAGTTCATTCTTGTCGACCGGCGTGTCAGCTTTGTAAGTGCCCGGGCTCGATTGGGAGGGCATTCTGCCTGTTTCTGCCTGAAAGCTGTTGACGAGGCAAGAGCCGCGCCGGACCATGTAACGAACGCTCCCTCGCCGCCACTATAGATAGAACTCAGAACTCATATGAAGGCACCGCGCCCTCTTGAACGGCTCCTGGCGAAGGTGCGCGGCCTGTTCCACGGCACGAAGCCGATTCCGCCCCACAAGGCGCTCGAGCAGGAATTCGCGCACTTGCACGGGCGGCTGCCGGACGGCTATCCCGCGGGCGTTGCCGACGAGCCTCGGCGTCTCGCCGCGATCCTTGCCGGAATTCACGCCAGAAAACACGCCGCGCTGTGCCTGTCCGGTGGCGGCATTCGCAGCGCGAGCTTCGCGCTGGGCGTGCTGCAGGGTCTGGCGCGGCGCCGGCTCCTCGACGCGTTCGACTACATGTCAACCGTCTCGGGTGGGGGGTACACCGGCGGTTGGCTGTCCGCCTGGCTCTTCAACGCGCGAGCGGCTGGCCAGTCATCCGCCCAGATCTTCGAGGTCCTTGCGGGCAAGAACGGCTCCTCGACGACGCCCGAGGCAGAGCCCATTCGCCGGATCCGCGAGTACAGCAACTACCTCGATCCCAAGCTGGGACTGATGTCGGTCGACGTCTGGTCGCTCGTCTCCACGGTCGCGCGCAACCTCCTCTTGAACTGGCTCGTGCTCGTGCCGTTCCTGGCTGCGGCGCTGCTCGTGCCCCGTCTCTACTACGCCAGCACGATGCTTGGCACGCAGGACTGGATCGACCGCGAAGATTTGCTGTGGTGGTCCTGGTTCCTGCTCGTGGTGGGAAGCGGGCTCCTCGCGGTGGCGCTCGTCTACATCTGCGTGGACCTGCCGGCAGTGGGCAATGGTCAGCACTCGCAGAGCGCCTTTATCGCAATCTGCCTTCTCCCCCTGCTCGTGGCGACCGGCGGCTACACGCTGTATTGGGCCTGGTCCCGGGCGCTCGACGCCGCCCCCGTCTCGCTGAAGGGTCTGCTCGCGATGGGCGCGGGCGGGCACATCGCGATCTGGTTCATCGCCGGCTTGCTCACGCGGCGGCGCTGGCGGCCGCTGACGTGGATGGCGGCGGGCGTGTCGGGGACGGTCGCGGGCCTGGGTGTCTGGTGGTTCGCCGTGAATCCATTCGAGAAGCCACTCGCCCACGGTGAGCTCTTTGCGGCCGTCGGCGTGCCGCTCATTCTGGCGATCATCGGCGGTGCGGGCTCGTTGTTTGTCGGCATCGCCGCCGGTGAGACGACGGACGAGGACCGCGAGTGGTGGAGCCGATTCGGTGCCTGGTTGCTCATCACGATTTTCGGGTGGCTCGCCGCGAGCGCGGTCATCTTCGTCGGCCCGGTCGCGCTCGAGCGGACGGGCCATTGGATTGGCGACCGACTGTCGAGCCCCGCGCTCGGGAAGGCGGTCATCGGCGCGATCACGGCCCTCTTGGGCGCTATCGCGGCCCGAACCGGACGCGACACGAGGAACGGCGTCGCGGAGGTGGCGCTCTGGCGCCGTGTGGTATTCGCGCTGGCGGCGCCGTCGTTCGTGCTGCTGCTGCTCGTCGCTGTGTCGTCGGCCAACGTCTGGGCGCTGCGCGGCCTCGATTCGCTGGGCATCGTGCCCGACTACGTGCATCCTGACGGCGCCGGCCTGCCGGAGATGGTCCTGCTGTTGGCGTCGCTGCTGCTGACAGGCACGGTCATGGGATTCGCGGTCGCCGTCAATAAGTTCTCCCTGCACGGGATGTATCGGAACCGCTTGATCCGGGCGTTCCTCGGCGCGTCGCGCCCGGCCGCGTCACGGCATCCGAATCGATTCACGGGATTCGACGCGCGAGACAATCTGCATCTGAAGGATCTCGTTGTCACTCACCGGCCCCTGCACATCGTCAACATGGCGCTGAATCTCGTGGCCGACAACCGGCTCGCGTGGCAGGAGCGCAAAGCCGAGTCGTTCACGGTGAGCCCGTTGGCGGCGGGCACGCCCTCGCTTGGATACCGGCCGATAGCGGAATACGGCGGGCCCGACGGGATGTCTCTGGGCACCGCGATCACGTTGTCGGGGGCGGCCGCGAGTCCCAACATGGGCTACCACTCTTCGCCGGCAATCACGTTTCTGCTGACGCTGTTCAACGCGCGCCTCGGCGCATGGCTGGGCAATCCAAGCGACGCAGGCCGGTTCACGTGGCGCCGGAGCGATCCGGTCGCCGGCGCGGGACCGCTGCTGCGTGAGATGTTCGGCAGGACGACCGACGTCAATCCGTACGTGTACCTCTCCGATGGCGGTCATTTCGAGAACCTCGGGCTCTATGAGATGGTCGCCCGTCGCTGCCACTTCATCGTCGTGAGCGATGCGGGATGCGACGCGGATTACGCATTCGCTGATCTCGGCAACGCCATTCGCAAGATCCGCATCGATCTGGGCATTCCGATTGAGTTCCCGAAGGGAATCCACATCGACGCGGCGCATGTGAGGAAGGGGAACAGCCACGGCGCGATCGGCGTCATCAGGTACTCGGTCATCGACGGCAAAGTCGAGGACGGCGTGCTGGTGTATCTCAAGGCAACGTTGTCGGGCGATGAACCGGTCGACGTCGCCAACTACGGGGCCGCGCATCCCGATTTCCCGCACGAGTCGACCGCCAACCAGTGGTTCGGTGAATCACAGTTCGAGAGCTACCGGACGCTCGGCATTCACACGCTTGACGCCGTTGCCGGCGACTACAACGGGAGCGCCGGGCTGTCCGGGCTTGTCGCCGTGATGACCGATCGCACTCACAAACCATCCGGGGCCTGGGGCAGCGGCCCGGGCACCGCGAGCGAGGTGGAAGCCCGCCCGCCCGGAGCCGATCGGCGTATCTGAATCAGCCAATGCGGGCACTTCTTCTGATCCAGGTACAGGCGCTCGCAGTCGTCGCACCGCACGCACTCGCTCTTGATGATCTTCGGCCCCTGGATGGCGCCCCACTCGCAGGCTTTCTCGCAGATCTTGCACGTCTTGCATTCCGACCAGCGCTTGATGCGGAAGACCGTGAGGTTCGAGAGGAGGCCCAGGAGTGCGCCCACGGGACATAGGAAGCGGCAGTAGAGATTGCGGACGAAGACAGTCGCAAGCAGCAGCACCCCGACGCCAATCCACATCCCCGTGCTGCCGAACAGCCCGAACATCCAGAACGGCTCGACGTAACGGTACACGAGCAGGTCATGCGTCGCGATGAAGTAGAGGACGACGGCTGCCAGCAGGACGTACTTGATCCGTGAGGCGTGCCGCTCGATGCGCGCCGGGGGCTCGATGCGCAGCCGTGAGGGGAGGATCGCGTCCATCAGCTGCGTCAGTGCGCCGAAGGCACAGATCCGCCCGCAATACAGCCGTCCCCACAGAACCGTGGACGCGAGAACGAACACGCCGAGTACGTAGTAACTGAGGTTGTATTTGAGGATGGGCAGGTTGCGATCGATGACGCCGAAGATGTCGACGACCGAAATCAGGTGGCTCCTGAAAAAGCCCATGTACCCGACGGCGAAGACCAGCGTCACGTACTTCAGGCGCACGCTCTTGCGAAAGAATCCGACGAGCGCGATCGCGGTGAACAGCGTCAGGAGCGCGAGATCCAGCGCCTGCGGACCCAGGATGTCCTGCCAACTCTCGACGATCGGTGCCACTACTTCGTGCCTTCTGTGGATAGGAGCTTGCTCGCGGCGAGGCGGGATCCGTCTCGAACGGCCCGGGTGGCGCTGGCGATGCTGATCGATGCTCGCGAGACCGCGTCGACATCGCGTCCGACGACGAACGGATCGCGGATCGTCTTGCCTTTGAACTGAGCGGCGAACTTGGGTGGCTCGACGGAGAAGTAGCCGTATGGCTCCGAGTGGTAATCAACGACGGCACCGGTGATCGTGCCCTTCAGGTCGAGTCCGACGAGGATGTGAATCGGGCCGTGATAGCCGTGTTCCTGCGGCACCATGTCGGTTGTCCAGAAGGCGATGCCGATTGGTGCGGCGCCGGGCGTGGTCTTCGGATCGACGGCGTACGCCTTGAAGTGCAGAGGCTCGCCGCCGAGCGCCGAGAACGCGGCCGCAGCGGGAAAGACCTGCTTCAACTCAGCGTCCGGCTTGGGGTTGGTGATGATGCGCTGAGCGACGACGAGCGTCGCGCTGAAGGAGCCCAGCGCGCTGACGACGAGCGCCAGCCGGATGTTCGTGCTCACCGCCTTGTTCACCGTGTCTCCTTGCGCAGCGATTATTGCGGTCGCGTGGCGGCGCGGTCAAGGTCGGGCCCACCGGCAGCAGGCCCAGCACCCTCAGCGAAGCCGGAGCACCCTCAGCGCAGCCGTAGCACCCTCAGCGAAGCCGGTAGCACCCTCAGCGCAGCCGGTAGCACCCTCAGCGCAGCCGTGAGCACCCTCAGCGCAGCCGTAATACTATTCGCCGGATGCCCATCGATCTCGACCGAGCGCTCCCCGTATATGCGGAGCTCATTGTCCGTGTCGCGCTGAATCTCCGGTCAGGCCAGCGACTCATCATCATCGGGCCGCTGTCCTACGGCGGCTTGTCCTTGGAGGCGGCGCCGCTCGTCCGCCAGGTGACCGAGGCCGCCTACCGCGCCGGCGCGACGTATGTCGAAGCCCTCTGGGGTGACGAGGCGCTGACGCTCGCGCGCTTCGCCCACGCGCCTCAGGATTCTTTCGAGCAGTTTTCCCGGTGGTTGCCGAAAGCGCTCGTGGAGCACGTGGAGAATGGTGATGCGACGTTGTCAATCTATGCCAACGATCCTGATCTTCTGGCCGGTCAGGCCATCGATCGGGTCGGCGCGATGCAACGGAGCTCGGCCCGTGCATTGAACCCGTTTCGCGAGCAGATCTCGCGCAACCAGACGAACTGGTCCGTCGCTGCAGCCCCGAGCCGCCGATGGGCCGCGAAGGTCTTCCCGGATCTGCCGCCGGACCGCCAGTGGCTCCAGCTGTGGGAGACGATCGGCCGCTTGTGCCGGCTCGACAGGCCGGACCCTGTGGCCGAGTGGAAGTCACACATCGAGGTGCTCGCCGCGCGGGCCGATCATCTCAACCGGAAGCGCTACGCCGCGCTGCGTTACACCGGACCTGGCACATCGCTCACCATTGGCCTGCCAGCCGGCCATATCTGGATCAGCGCGAGAAGCGAAAGCCAGAATGGCATCGCCTTCACCGCGAACATTCCGACGGAAGAGGTATTCACTATTCCTCACTGCAACCAGGTCGACGGCATCGTCAGGTCAACGAAGCCGCTCAGTTACGCGGGGCAGCTGATTGAGAATTTCTCTCTGCGGTTTGCCGCCGGCCGCGTCGTCGAGGTGACCGCCGAACGCGGGCAGGCGGCGCTGCAGCAGCTCGTGGACACCGATGCCGGTGCGGCCCGCCTTGGCGAGGTCGCGCTCGTGCCCCACACCTCTCCGATCTCGCAGTCCGGGCTGCTGTTTTACAACACGCTGTTCGACGAGAACGCCGCGAGCCACGTGGCGCTCGGCTCCGCGTACAAGTTCACGCTGAGTGGCGGCGAGGCGATGACTGACGAGGCATTCGAGGCGGCCGGCGGAAATCGCAGCGCGACGCACGTCGACTTCATGATCGGGTCCGGCTCGCTCGACATCGACGGCATCGCGGGCGATGGGACCGCCGAGCCGCTCATGCGTTCAGGTGAGTGGGCCGTGGCGGCGTCATAGTCACCAGGCGGCGGCTGAAGGCTTTGAAGGCGGGCTGAAGGTTTTGAAGGCGGGCTGAAGACTCTGAGCTGGCCTGAAGACTCATGCCGCGTGCAGTTGCCTCGCCCCCAGATCAAGATTGTCCAAGGTTCTCAAGAGTTGGGCAGGGTCGTCAAAAATCGAGGGCGTAGGCAACTGCACGCGGCCATGAGTCTTCAGCCCATGCCTGCACCGTCAGCGCAGCCGCGAGTTCTCCTTCGCCTGATCGAGCGCCACTCGGATGCGTTGTCGCAGCTCCCGGGGCGCGAACGGCTTCTGAAGCAGCTCGACGCTGTCGTTCAGGCCGCTGAGCGTGTCCTGCGTGTAGCCAGACATCACGATGACCCGCAATCTCGGCGATCGGCTCACGAGCTCCTGCGCGAGATCGAGCCCGCTCTTGCCGGGCATGATCGCGTCCGTCAGCAGAAGGTCGATCCCATCCGGGTTCGCCGCCGCGATCTCAATCGCTTCCTCGGCCGATCCGGCCAGGAGCAGCCGATAGCCCTCCTTGCGCAGCGTCGAGGCCACGAGATTCCGGACGGCCGCCTCGTCCTCGACCACCAGGACGGTCGGCCGGCCCTCGCTGTCCGGTTCAGTGGGTGCGGCCGCGGCGGCCGGCGAATCAGGTTGCCGCGCCGCCGCCGGCCGGAAGTAAAGGCGGAACGTCGTGCCGCGCCCGACCTCGCTGTCCGCGAAGATGAAGCCGCCGATCTGCTTCAGTGTGCCGTAAACCATCGACAGCCCGAGGCCCGTGCCCTTGCCCGGTTCCTTCGTCGTGAAGAACGGCTCGAAGATATGAGCCAGCGTGTCCGGCGTCATCCCGTGGCCGGAATCGCTCACGCGCAGGACGATGTATCGCCCCGGTGCCATGGGCATGTTCGCCCGCGCCGACACCAGGTCGAGGTCCTCGACCGCCGTGGACAGCAGCAGGCGCCCGCCATGCGGCATCGCGTCGCGCGCGTTGACCGCCAGGTTGATGACCGCCTGCTCGAACTGGCCCGGATCGCCGAGGATGGGCGGGACCGATGGCGCGAGCTCGGTCCTGACTTCGATGTCCGCGCCCAGCAGCCGCGAGAGCAGTCGCCCGAGCGCGCTGATCGTCTGGTTGACGTCGAAGAGCCGCGGCTCCAGCAGCTCCTTGCGGCTGAACGCGAGAAGCTGACGCGTCACCGACCCCGCCCGCTCGGCGCCGCGGCGGATCTCTTCGACATCCGCCCGGGCCGGATGCGACGCCGCGAGCTGGCCGATGGCGAGCTCGGAGTATCCGGCGATCGCGGTGAGCGCGTTGTTCAGATCGTGCGCGATGCCGCCGGCGAGGCGGCCGATCGCTTCCATTTTCTGTGACTGCCGCAGCTGGTCCTCCAGCAGGCGCCGCTCGGTCACGTCTTGCATCGTGCCGATCATCCGCAGCGGAGCCCCCCCGTCGTCGCGGACGATGTCGGCCTTCTCGTGCACCCAGCGGACGCTGCCGTCCGGTCGCACGATCCGGTGCTCGATGTCGTACGGGCGCGTGCCCTCCAGCGCCGCATCGCTCGCTGCGCGAACGGCGTCGCGGTCCGATTGATGCACGCGCGTGAAGAACGCCTCGTGTGTGCCTTCGAACTCGGTGGCGGTCAGCCCGAAAATGCGGTGCGCCTCGCGTGACCACCCCAGGCGGTCCGACCCGTCCATCTCGGCCACCCAGCTGCCGATGTGCGCGACCTCCTGAGCTTTTTCGAGAAACGCCCGGTGCTGCTCGAGCGCCTGCTCCGTCTGCTTGGCGTGGCTGATATCACGGAAGCTGGCGACCAGGCCCAGCACCTGCGCGCCGCGACGGTTGGGTGAGATGATGCGCTCGTAGACGCGCCCGTCCTTGAACCGCATCTCGTCCAGGCTGTCGTGGTCGGGTTGAGACCAGATCGGCGCAGACGCGCTCAGAACTTCGTCGCGGCCCTCGATGAGCGGCGCGAGCGCCTGGATGATCCAGTCGATGCCGCCCTGCCGCAGTTGATCGGCGGTGAAATCGAACATCCGCAGATACTGGCGGTTGTAGGCGACGATGCGGCGGTCGAGATCGAGAGCGAGAATGCCGTCGGGGATGGCGTCGAGTGTCGCCTCGAGAAGGTTGAGGAGCTTGATGGTCTCTTCCGGCGTCAGCCTGTCGGCCACAGCAGTCTCGGGCCGTGAGTATGACACTTTTGCGGGAAAAGCGCCGGTGACAACCCGGAGACGGTTCAGCGCGACGCCGGCATCACCCGTACGTGCGCCAGGCGCGCGTCAGGTAGTCGCTCATCGTCAGCGTCAGCAGGATGCCGAGCCAGAAGATGCTGCCGAGCACGACAGCCCACGTCAGCTTGGTGCTGTATTTCGCGTGCATGAAAAACAGCACGACGAGCGTGGCCTTGAACACCGCGATGCCGAGCGCGGCAACGATGTTCAGCGGACCCAGGTCCATGAACGCAATCCGCACCGTCAGATACGTGCACAGCATCAGGATCCCGAAGATCGTGTAGTAGACCCGCGTCGGAACAATGTGGTGAATCATGACGGCCCATGCCGCCCCAGCAGGTAGAGCAGCGGAAACAGGAAGATCCAGACGATATCCACGAAGTGCCAGTACAGACCGCTGATCTCGATGGGCGTGTAATATTCCGGCGTGAAAGCGCCGCGCAAGGCCCGGAACGCCATAACGGCGAGCAGCC
>DASZFS010000013.1:0-7946 GCA_035939575.1 Vicinamibacterales bacterium
GTCGGCCTGTATGGCCTGCTGGCATTCACTGTATCGCGCCGGACGCGCGAGATCGGTGTGCGCGTCGCGCTGGGGTCGAGCACGCGATCCGTCGTCTGGCTTGTCGCGGCCGACGCGCTGGTGCTCGTGCTATCGGGCGCCGTTGCGGGAGTGGCGTTCGCCGCAGGCATCGGATCCCTGCTCGCTCGATTTCTGTTCGGCGTCTCGTCATTCGATCCTGCGACGTTCGGAGCATCTCTTGCCGCCATGCTCATTATTGCTCTCGTCGCCGCAGGCGTGCCGGCGTACCGCGCATCGCGAATCGATCCGTTCCTGGCCTTACGCGCGGACTGATTCCCGCCCGATCACGGCTGCGTGGCAGGCATCGCCGGGTGCCGAGCTATGGAAGACGCGCCGCGAGTTTGAGCGCAAGCTCCTTGCACATGGCGACTTCCTTGTCGAGGTTCAGATCGACGAGCCCGACGTGGATATCTACCGTCACATTCTTCTTGCGCATGTAGATGCTGCCGGGAACGTGAAACGACCGGGCTTCGTCGCCGACGCCGCTGAGCGGCTCGCTCTTCCCGGCGACCATCGGGAGGAGCGTCTCCGCTTGGGACTTGAAGAGCTGCGCGGCGACAGATGTTGAGTCAGCCTGCGAGATGGTCACCCTGACGTTCGCCGGCCCGCTGCCGATGCCGCCGGGCGGGCCGTAATTGCACACCTGGGTCCGCAGCGTTCCGGTCGGGGAGGTGCTCGTCTCTATTTTGCTGTCTGCGAGTTTCACGGGCGTCCCCACCACGCTGCTCACGTCTGCCTGGGGAAGCAACGAGCACAGATTCGTTTGAGCGCGGACTGGCAGCGCGAGCGCCAACACGCCACCTGCGAGAGCCGCCAGCGCCAGCGTCCGAGTCCCGATACTCCCCATGGACCCCCCGGTTCAGATCACGCGCGATGCTCGTATGGACCACATGTCTTGCATCGCGATGAGGAGATTCTACGCTAGGCGCCTCGTGGCCGGATCGGCGCGACTCGCAAGCGCATATAGGCTACGAATGTGGCCATCGCCAGTAGCACGGCCGTCGTGGCAGCCGAACTCAGTTCCCCGCGCATCGTGTGAAAGAACGTCGCGGAGATCATCACGATCATCACACCCGCGGCCGCGGCCGGGACGAGCCATGGCTGGATGCGTGTGAGACCCGGGAGCGTGAACCCCACGGCCGCCAGGACCTCGGCCACGCCGACAAAGAGCTGAAACCAGCGCGGGAGCGACGCGTTCATCTGCTCGACTACCGCAGCGGGCGGGAACAGCAACAGGCACCCGTGGCCGAGGAATGCGAGGGCGAGCAACACCTGGAGCACCCAGAGCAGAACATTCATTGGCGTTCCTATGCTGGTGAAGCCATGGGCTTCTCGCGAATGATCATCCAATTGATGCCGAACCGGTCCTGCACCTGGCCGAATCGCGTGGCGAAGAAGGTCTCCTCCATTGCCATGAGGACCTTCCCGCCATCGGACAACGCCGAAAAGATGCGCTCCGCCTCGGTATCGCTGTCGACGCCCAGTGAAAGGTAGGCGCTCCGCATTGGCTGGGCATTCGGGATATCCGCTCCCATGAGCTCAGTCCCGCCGAGAGACACGCGCGCATGAAGGACGGCGTCCTTCCATTCCTTGGGGATTCTGCTCTGATCCGGCGCCTGCGCGTGGGTCATCATCATGCTGATTTTTCCGCCGAGATGTTTCTCGTAGAAGCGGAAGGCTTCGGCGCATGTGCCGGCGAAATTCACGAACGTGGTCATTCTCATCCTGCTCCTTTTTCACTCCGGGGGCCCCTGCCCCCCCGGTGGCCTGGATCCCACCTTCACTGACGCGTCGAACGAGAACCGCGAAAATCGACAAGCCCAGCTGTACGGCTACAGCGCTAACATCTCCAGCATGGCTCCAGACAATGCCCAGGTGCGAGTGCCGCCTCCGCTCTTCTATGCTCTTGCGGTTCTGGGAGGGTTTCTGTTGAATCGCCAATGGCCGATGCCCATCGGGGACGGGGTGTTGGTCAATGCGCTCGCCACCATCCTCCTGGCCGCGGCTGTCGCCTTGAGCGCGAGCGGCGTCGGGATGTTCCGCCGATCCAGGACGAGCATCGTGCCCGTGCGGCCCGCCACCGCGCTTGTCGTCTCCGGCCCCTATCGGTTCACACGCAATCCCATGTATGTCGGCCTGGCCGTCCTCACTGTCGCGCTCGCGCTCTTCATGGATACGTGGTGGCCGGTACTGCTGCTCGTGCCGGTGTTGTTCACGATTCAGCGGTTCGTCATCGCGCGCGAGGAAAAGTATCTGCAGCGCCGGTTCGGCGCGGAATACACCGCCTACGCGCAACGCGTGCGGCGCTGGGTGTGAGCGGAGAAGGGCTGAAGACTCGTAGTCTCAGCCCGATTCTGAGTGTCGCTTCTGCCGAAGCATTTAAGAGAGAGCTTCTCGCGTCGGCGGTCATCGGCGGAAGCAATACGCGGCGTGATCGTTGACGATCCCCACCGCCTGCATCCACGCATAGACGATGGTCGGTCCGCAGAACTTGAATCCGCGCCGCTTCAATTCCTTGGAAATCCGGTCGGACAGCGCTGACTTGACCGGGACGCTCCTGCCGTTGCCGCGCACCACCTTGCCGTCGGTGAACGACCAGCAGAAGTCGGCGAAGCTTTCACCTTCATCAGCCATGTCACGATAGATGCGGGCTCCGCTGATTGTCGCCTCGATTTTGGCACGCGCGCGAATGATGCCGTCATTCTTGAGCAGGCGAAGGATGTCGCGCTCGCTGAACTTCGCCACCCTGGCCGGATCGAAGCCGGCGAATGCCTTGCGGAACGCGTCGCGCTTTCGCAGCACGATGATCCAGGCCAGTCCCGCCTGAAAGCCTTCCAGCATCAGCGTCTCCCACAGCACGCGGGGATCGCGCTCGGGCACACCCCATTCCCTGTCGTGGTAGTCGCGCATGAGCGGGTCGCGATCAGCCCACGCGCAGCGACGCGGTGCGTTCCTATCCGTCATTTAGTCCTGGGGGTACCGGGAGTACCGCGGGTACCGGGGCGTTTCCGGGGGCGCTTGGGGTTCGTCTTCGTCGCGGCTTTGTTGCGCGGCGGTTTCACCTTCGGCGGAAGCTCCGCAGCGGCGGTGAATGCCCGCGCGATCCAGCGACGGAGTTCGGCGGGCCGCGCCATCATCGCCTCTGGAAGCATGACCTTGTCGCTCGTCCGGCCGTTACCCATGGGATCGAACGGTGCGGCTCCATCGAGCGCCAGCGCCTCAACACGTTCGCCCTCGGGAAGCCAGATCATCGTGGAGCGTCCGAAGAGGCCCGCGAAGATGTGTCCATTGACCTTGGCGGCGATGCCGCCGAACATCTGTATCGTCTCGACGCGCCGATCTCCCGGTAGAGCCGTACGAAAGATCTGATGGTGTTCCGGCGGCACCTTGATCCAGGGCATTGGCCGATCATAGCGGACACCGCATCGAGACCAGGGACGACAGTGTCGGCCGCGCTTGACATATTCCTATATGGGAATGTATAACTCTCCCATGTCCCGCGCGCCGACAACGTCGGATCCGTTCAACGCTATCGCTGAACCCCGCCGGCGCCACATCCTGGAGTTCATCGCCGCTGAAGAGCGCTCGGTCAACGAAATCGCGGACGCGCTCGAGCTGGGGCAGCCGTCGGTCTCGAAGCACCTGCAGGTGCTGCGGACCGTCGGCCTGGTCACGGCGAGGCGCGACGGAAGGCGCACCATGTATCGAACCAACGCAGACGCGCTTCGCACGATTCACGAGTGGAGCCGGATGTTCGCCCAGTACTGGCGCGGACAACTCCGGCGGATCAAGGCACACGCCGAGGAGGAGCGATGACCACGACGGCACCTGTTTCAGAGACCCAGACCTTCACCATCACCGAAGACATCGTTGTGCGCGCGTCGCTCGAACAAACATTTGCGTCGCTCGTGGCGCAGATGGGCCGACTCAACGAAACGCCAGACGGCACGCCGCTGCCGATGATTCTGGAAACGCATCCGGGAGGCCGCTGGTACCGCGACCTGGGCGGCGACAACGGGCACCTCTGGGGCTTCGTGCAGAGCATCAAGCGGCCGGCGCTCCTGGAGATCTGGGGACCGCTCTTCATGTCGACCGCCGCAACCTCGAACGTGCTCTACCGGCTGACGGAAACACCCGAAGGGACGTTGATCAAATTCACGCACACGCTGGTGGGGCCGTTCCCCGACGATCAACACCCGCGGCTCGCGGTGGGATGGACCGCGCTGCACGCGCGCGTCCGCAAGGCCGCCGAAGCCGCTGCACAGTAGGAGGACACGATGAGCACGATCGACGGACTACTCGCAGAGCTCGATCAGGAAGCCCCGGCGACGCGCCGTGTGCTCGAACGGATACCGCAGGCGCACCTTTCCTGGAAGCCGCATCCCAGGTCAATGTCGCTCGGTCAGCTCGGGCTCCACGTCGCCACGTTGCCAGGGAACGTCGCCGAAATTGCGGCGAGGGACACGATCCCGGCGCCACCCGCCTTCATTCAGCCCGAGGCCGCCACCGCGGCGGAACTGCTGCCGTCGCTCACAGAGAGCATCGCGAAGGCCAAGCGGGTCCTCGGCGGATTCGACGACGAGAAGATGGCCGCGATGTGGCGGCTGCAGAACGGCGGCAGGGACGTCCTGGCGATGCCGCGCGTCGCACTTGTTCGAGCCATCATGCTGAATCACTGGTATCACCACCGCGGCCAGTTGCTCGTCTACCTGCGGCTGCTCAATCAATCCGTCCCGTCGGTGTACGGTCCGTCCGCCGACGAGAATCCGTTCGCGGCTTGAGGGATGAGGGAGAGGCTCATCGCCGTGGTCGGGGAGTCGCCCGAATGGATCGACACGCTGAAGAAGGCGGCGCTGGTGGCGGAGACCGACACGACCGTGCTTCTCACCGGCGAATCGGGTACAGGCAAAGAAGTCGTCGCACGCTTCATTCATCGCGCCTCCGCCCGGAAGGGCGGGCCATTCACCGCGCTGAACTGTGCGGCGCTGCCGGAGCACTTGCTGGAATCGGAATTGTTCGGCTACGAGCGGGGCGCGTTTACCGGCGCGCAGCAGTCCAAGCCGGGGCAGATCGAGCTCGCTGCGGGCGGCGTGTTGTTTCTCGACGAAGTCAGTGAAATGAGCCCATCGGCCCAGGCCAAGTTTCTGCGCGTCCTCCAAGAACGCGAGTTCCAGCGGCTTGGAGGGACCCGCTTACTCAAAGCGGACGTACGGATCGTCGCGGCCACGAACCGCGACCTGCGGAAAGCCGTTGAGCGCGGCGACTTCCGCGAGGATCTCTTCTATCGATCTCGGTCACCCCTCCGCGTAGCGCTCGTAAGGCCTGAAGAACACACGTTTCGGCCGTACGAAACGTTACAGATCAGCCGGCCGTCACGTTTTGGTGGGCTGGAGCGTGTGTATCAGTATGGACTCGTCTGCGAGTCGCGTCGTCGTCATCGTCGGTGGCGGTTTGAGCGGGCTGGCGGCAGCCGTCCAGATGGGACGCTCGCGAATTCCCGCCATGCTTTTCGATGCAGCGACCGAAACGGGTGGCCGCGCCAAGACGCACTGCTGCCAGGGTTTCCACGTGAACTACGGACTGCATCGTCTGTACGAGCGCGGCCCCGCCGTCCAGGCGCTGCGCGCCCTGGACGTTCCGATCGACAGTGCTCCGCGTGGTCCAAACGGGGGCTTCGCTGTGTGGCGCGGTCAGAGGTTCACGTTACCGGTCGGGTTCTGCTCGCTGCTCACGACGGGACTCCTGGGACCGCGGGCCAAGCGCGAAGCGAGTCGACTGCTTGCGTCGATTCCGGCCGTCGATATCGATGTCCTGGATCGCGTGCCATTCAGCGACTGGCTCCGAACCCGCGTCGACGATCCGGACGTTCTGCAGCTTGTGCGCGCCTTCGTGCGTTCGGCGACATACTCCGACGATCCGGAGCGACTGAGCGCGAGCGCCGCGGTCGATCAGTTACGCCTCAGCATGGCCGGGTCGGTGCTGCATCTTCATCAGGGCTGGGGAGCGCTCGTGGCGAGGCTCCAGCACGCCGCGGTGTCGTGTGGCGTCATCGTCGCGCGCGGACGCGTGACCGCGGTGAATGTCGAGGGCGGACAGGCGACGGGGGTCACGCTGGCAGACGGCTCGCACGTGGCCGCGCGCGCCATCATCATCGCGACTGGACCGCATGCCGCACACCAGATGTTGAGTGATGCCGCGCCTGTCGAACACGCGGCGGTACCCGTCCGCGTCGCCACATTGGACGTTGCGCTCGCGCGGCTGCCGAGGGCGCGCACGGTGTTCGCGCTCGGCATCGACGAGCCGTGGTCCTTTTCGGCCGACTCGTCGATCGCGCGCGTCGCTCCCCGTGGCGGCGCCGTCGTCCACGTGGCGAAGTCCCTGCGCGCCGGCTGTGCCGGCACACCGCGCGACGAACAACAGCTCGAACGCACCCTGGATCTGCTGCAGCCGGGATGGCGCGACGACGTCGTCTATCGTCGATTTCTCCCCACCGTCATTGTCAGCCATGCGCTCGTCAGCGCGGAGACCGGTGGATTCCCGGGCAGGCCAAGCGGACGCGTACCGGCGCTGCGCAATGTCTTTCTCGCGGGCGACTGGGTTGGCCCTGTCGGCCAACTTGCGGACGCATCGGTCGCGAGCGGTGTCGCGGCAGCGCGATCCATCGAAATGTTCACGTAGGCATTTACTCTGCAACGAGTGGCGCAATAGACACTCGCTGCGGCGGCGGGCTCGACGTGACACCCGCGTGGCCCATGCCCGAATACGTGGACGGCGTAAGATGGGCGACATGACGACCGACAGCCTGGCGAGCTCCTATCTGCGCGACGTCGCGCGGACCGTTCGAAATCAGAAGACCCTGGCAGACCGGGCCATCGCGCAGGTGTCCGACGAGGAGCTGCACGCGCTGCTCGACGATGAGGCGAACAGCATCGCGGTCATCGTGAAGCATCTGACGGGAAACCTGCGATCGCGCTTCACCGATTTCTTGACCACGGACGGCGAAAAGCCGACGCGCGACCGCGGCGCGGAGTTCGACGCCCTGTCGCGCGCGACCCGCGCCGAGCTGCTGCAATCCTGGGAGGCGAGCTGGGCGATCGCGCTCGCCGCGATCGAGGCCCTCGCGCCCGACGATCTCGAGCGCACGATCTACATCCGCGCCGAGCCGCTCCTCGTCGTCGAGGCACTGAACCGGTTCGCGGCGCACACCGCGTACCACGCCGGACAGATCGTCCTGCTTGCGAAGCACTTCCGGGGCGCAACGTGGGCGTCGCTCAGCATCCCGAAAGGGACATCCCGCGAGCCGCGGGCTTGACGCCTCTTCAAACCGCTCGACTCGAACTGATCGCTGCGAGTGCCGCGGCCGTGTCGCTGGAACTGCAGGATGTCGGGCAGTTCGTGACGACGTTGGATGTGCCAATGCCCGCTAGCTGGCCGGCCCCGCTCAATGACGAGAGCTCTCAACGGTGGTACCTGGACATGCTGCGGCGCGATCCGAATGCGATCGGCTGGGGCCTGTGGTACGTGATCCGCCGCCGGCCGCGACGCGAGTTGATTGGTGTCGCCGGATTCAAGGGGCGTCCGGCGGACGGGTCGTGTGAACTCGGGTACAGCGTGCTGCCTGGATTTCAGCGCCACGGGTACGCGACGGAGGCGTCCTGCGCGTTAATTGCCTGGGCGTTCACACACGGTGACGTGGAACGCGTGCTCGCGGAAACGCTGCCCAACCTGGTGAACTCGATTCGCGTCATGGAGAAGTGTCGAATGCGATTCGTCGGAGACGGAAACCCTGAAGATGGCCAGCGTACCGTGCGATACGCCGTCCGCCGCGGCGAGTTTCACGCTGCCGGCCACACGATCGCAGAGGTTGACACCTAGTGGCTAGTGCT
>DASZFS010000014.1:0-16970 GCA_035939575.1 Vicinamibacterales bacterium
GAGAACGCACTGCTCGTCACGCGGCCCACCGACCGTTCGCCCGACATGACGACTGCACCGGACGCCGGCGCGGCGCCGCCGGCGATCCGAAGGCCGACGAGCCGGCGCGCGACGCGGCCGTGGCCGCGATGCAGCACGCGAATGATCACTTCCTGCCCGACATAGCAGCCTTTGGTCAGGCTGATGGCCCGCGACTCGATGCCCGCCTCGAGCGGAATGGTCTCCTCGTCCATGTCACGATGAAACCGTGGCACGCCCGCCTCGAGACGGATGGCCTCCGCGGCGTCGGGGTCGAGCTCCACGACGTCCAGACGCCGCAGTGCATCGGACACCGACGCGAGGTGCCCGCGCTCGAGGTACAGATCGAACCCCGGCTCACCGGCATCAACGACACGAGTGACGATCACCTGCGTCCCCTCCAGGTCCACGCGCAGGTTCCCATGCTCGGGCAGCGCGTCGAGCACCGCTTGCGTCAGGCTCGGGACCGCGGCGGCCACGCGCGACGCCGCCTGCGGACCGACGACGGCGATCTGCGCGAAGGCGGCGGTGACGTCGCCGAGCTGCACGTCCTCGCTGAACACGAACTGATCGAGCCTCGCGAGCACCGAATCCTTCACCTCGCCGTTCATGTCCAGCAGGATGACGTCCCCGAGCTCGTACGCCCACAGGTCGGCAATCATGCGCCCCTGCGCGGTGAGATACGCCGCATAGCAGCCCTGCCCGCTTCGAAGCGCCGCGATGTCGTTGGTCAGCAGGCCCTGGAGATAGGACGCACGGTCAGTCCCGGACACGACCAGGCGGCCCCGATCCGAGCGATCGATGAGTGCAGCGCGATGGCGCGCGGCCTCGTATGCCGTGGAGGAAGCTGCCGGAATCATGATGCTATGCTGACGTATGCTCCCGTCCCATTCTATCCGGGCGGCCGCGGCCGTGTTGGCGTTGGCCGTGCCCCCCCCGGGAACGATGTTGACGACGTTGACCACGTCGACATCCGCGCAGCCCACCCTGGCGCGGGAGACCGGCACATCCAACCTCACGATCTTCGTGCGTGGAGTGCCAGTCGGCACCGAGCAGGTGACGGTTTCCCGCACGGCGGACGGCTGGACAATTTCGAGCGCCGGACGCCTCGGACCACCCATCGACGCGGTGGCGCGACGCATCGAGGTGCGCTACACCGGCGAGTGGCAGGCGCGCGAGTTCACCCTGGAGGGAACGGCCCGCGGCGTCGCGCAGGTCGTGCACACGGTCATCCAGGGCACGCAGGCGACTAGCGACATCGAGACGGGCGGACAGAAGACGCAGAAGACCGATGCGATCGATCCCAACGCAGTCATCGTACTGCCGAATACGTTCTTCGGCCCGTTCGAGGCCGTCGCCGCCCGCCTGAAGACAACGCCCGCCGGCGGCGACATCCCCGCGTTCGGCGCGCCGGCAGTGAGCTTCGTGATCAAGGTCGGCGAATCAACCCCGCAGCAGATTCAGACCGCAGCGCGCATGATTGCCGCCCGGCGTACGGCAGTCAAGCTCGCGCTGCCAGGCGCGCTCTTCGACGCCGACATCTGGACTGACGAGGCGGGCCGGCTGCTCCGGTTCAGCGTCCCGGCCCAGTCACTCGAGGTCGTGCGCGAGGACGTCGCCTCTGTCGCCGCGCGCAGCGTCACGATCTCGCGGCCGAACGACGAAGCGATCAGGATTCCCGGCAATGGCTTCATGCTCGCCGGCACCCTTTCGCGGCCGGCCGAGAGCGTGCCATCCGTCGGACGGCGTGCCGCCGTCGTCCTGCTCGGCGGCAGCGGACCAACCGACCGCGACGAGCTGGCCTTCGGCATCCCGGTTCTCGGCCAGATCGCCGACGCCATCGCAGAGGCCGGGTTCATCGTGCTGCGATACGACAAGCGCGGGATCGGGCAGAGCGGCGGCCGCGCCGAGTCCGCGGGGCTCGCCGACTACGCCGAGGACGTGCGCGCAGCGGTCAAGATGCTGTCCGATCGCAAGGACGTCGACCCCAAGCGCATTGCCGTCGTCGGTCACAGCGAGGGTGGCGCGGTCGCCCTCATCGCGGCGTCGAAGGACAAGCGCATTGCCGCGGTCGGTCTCATCGCCACCAGCGGCGTCACCGGAGCCGATCTCATCCTCGCGCAGCAGCAGCACGCGCTCGACCGCATGAAGCTTTCACCGGAGGAGCGCC
This sequence comes from Vicinamibacterales bacterium, assembly GCA_035939575.1. Lineage (GTDB taxonomy): Bacteria > Acidobacteriota > Vicinamibacteria > Vicinamibacterales > CAVVIG01 > DATKHR01. Next base: position 2,189 of record DASZFS010000014.1, read on the forward strand.
AGGCCAAAATCGACCTGCAGAAGCGAATTCACGAGGCCGTGCTGACCGGAAAAGGCTGGGAGCAGGTGCCACCGGAGCTGCGGCGCTCCGTCGACACCCCGGAGTTCCAGAGCATCCTGAGCAACGACCCGGCGAAGGTCATGGCTGAAGTCCGCCAGCCGGTTCTCATCGTGCAGGGCGCGCTCGACACCCAGGTGGCGCCGTCCAACGCGGACCGGCTCGAGTCGCTCGCGCGCAAGCGTAAGAACCAGCCGGCAGTCGAGGTCGCCAGGATTCCGGGCGTGAATCACCTGCTGGTGCCGGCGACGACCGGCGAAGTGGATGAATACGGAAACCTCAAGGATGAACGCGTCAGTCCTGCCGTGACCGAGCCGATCGTAGCCTGGCTGAAGAAGACGCTCTGACTCACTCGTACCGGAGCGCCTCGATGGGATCGAGGCGCGAGGCCTTGATGGCAGGCAGGAGACCGCTGATCAGTCCGACAACCATCAGGATCGCGGTCGTCACCCCGACCAACGGCACCGAGAGCGCCAGATGGATGTCAGTCACGCGGCTCGTGTCGTCGAGGAGCTCGGCAAGGAATGGACGGGGGCTGAGCAGCCAGACGAGGCCCGCCGACACCGCGATCCCCACCACGCCGCCGGCAAACGTCGTCACGAGGCCCTCGAGCAGGAACTGCATCAGAATCGTCCGGCGCCTCGCGCCGAGGGCCTTGCGCACGCCAATCTCGCGGGTGCGCTCCTGGACGTTCACGAACATGATGTTCATGATGCCGACGCCGCCAATGGCCAGCGTGAGCACGCCGATGAACGTGAGCACAATCTTCAGCCCGCCGACAATGCCGCTCGCGATCTCGTTGGTCTGTTCCGAGCCGAACATGTTCAGCGCGCGTTCGTCGGCGGCGTTGTAGCGGTAGCGCTTGGCGAAGAACTCCCGCACCTGCAGCGTTGCCTTCGGCTCGAGGATCGGCGTCACCGCCTGCCAGACGAACGTTCCGACGTAGCGGTTGTCCGACAAACCGCCCATCGTGGTCCAGGGGATGAAGATGCAGTACTTGTCCGGCCGGTTGTAGTTGGAAAGCTGGACTTTCTCCTCGAGGACGCCCACGATCTCGAACGGCTGTCCGGCGATCCGCAGCGTTTCGCCGACCGCCGGCGTTCCACCGAACAGCTTCCGCTGAACCTCGGTGCCGATGAACGCGACGCGCCGTCGCAGCCGCACGTCTTCTTCCTCGAGAAAGCGCCCGCCCGCCTGCGGCTTCTCGCTCCGCATCTGGCCGTACGTCGCCGCGACACCGCGGATGAGATGGCTCCCCTGCTTGTTGCCGTACGTGGTGGGAAATTCCTGCATGAACTCGGGGCTGACGCTCTTGACCAGCGGCAGCTCACCCGCGGCCAGCACGTCGTCCGCCGTCACCCGCACACGCTTTCCCGCGCGTTCGCCGCCGGCTTGCAGGCTCGTCTGTCCGGGCCAGACGACGACCGTTCCGTCGGAGAACGCACCGCGAAAGCCCGCATCGAGCGCCCCACCAAACCCGTTGCCGTACGCCAGCAGCACCACGACCGAGATGATGCCCCACGAGATGCCCAGCATCGACAGCGCCGCGCGAAAGCGGTGATGGTAGAGACCGAGGAAAGCCTCGGAGACAATGCTGCGCATCACATCTCGAACCGCAGCGCCTCGACGGGCGGCAGCTCCGCCGCCCGCCGCGCCGGATACGTGGACGTGACAATCCCGATCAACACGAGCGTGAACAGCGCGAACACGCCGGCCTGCCACGACAGAATCATCCCGGCGAAGCGATCGGGCCGCGGCGCGAGATTCACGAGCTGACACAACGCGAGCGCCACCAGCATGCCGCTGCCCCCGCTGAACAGCGTCAGGAAGAGCCCCTCGAGGAAGAACTGCCGCTGAATGACGGCCGTGGTCGCGCCGAGTGCCTTGCGCACGCCGATTTCGCGTGTGCGCTCCCGGACCGCGATGAGCATGATGTTCATCACGCCGATGCCGCCCAGCGTCAGCGTCACGATGCCGACGATCGTGAAGAACAGCTTCATGTGGTCAATCATGCGGCCGAACATCAGCGTCTCGAGCGATGTATCCCACATCGTCACGGCCTGTTTGTCGGCCGGCTCGAATGCGTGGCGCCGCGCGAGGATGGCGCGCACGTTGCGTTCGAGCGGCCAGTCCATGTCGTCGATCCGGCCCGCGCGGTTGTCGAGCACCTGCGGCAGCTGATCGACGACCCAGGGCCTCGGCGCGACGATGATGTTCGACAGCGTTCCGGGTTCGGCGTCGCGCCGCGGCAGGTCCCGTGCCATCGCCGCGTAGGGAACGAAGATCTTGTTGTTGTCGGGTCCGCTGTAGTTGCTGTCCTGCTTCTTCTTCCGGATCTTCCCGATGACGGCATAGGGCGCGCCGTTCAGGGTGATCGTCTCGTTGAGGAGGCTGCGCTTGCCGAACAACTGCTCCGCCATGTCGAAGCCGACGATGGCGACCCGTGACACCTGCTCCTCGTCCTGCCACGAAAAGGGGCGTCCGTACTCGAGCTCGATCGTGCGGATGTCCTGATACTGAGGCTCGACGCCGCTGACCTGGGCGGTCGCAGCGTTGTAAGCGCTCTTCACTTTCACGGCGGTGCGCATCAGCTCGGGGCTGACACTCGCCACCATCGACGACTCGGCGGCAATCGCTCGCGCGTCGTCGATCGTCAGGCGGATCTCGCGGCCGGCGCGCTCGCCGCCCACCTGGAGACTGGTCCGTCCGCCCCAGATGATGCCGATGTTCTTCCCGAGCTCGAGCAGCACCTTGTCGTTCCCGCGCCTGAAGCCCTCACCGGTCGCCGAGAGGACGACGACGGAGATCATTCCCCAGAGGATGCCGAACATCGTCAGGAAGCTGCGCAGCTTGTTCGCGCGCAGGTTCTGAAAGGACTGGATGATGGCTTCGCGCATGGGAGTGGTGCGGCTGCTCGAACGACACGAACCCTACGACGGCAGCACGACCTTGTCGCCGGGCTTCAACCCGTCCAGGATCTCCATCTTCGTTCCGTTGCCGATGCCGATCTTGACGGCGACCTTCTTCCGGCCGTTCTTCGCGTCGGCCGCCACGACCTCGACAAACGCGTTCTTCTGCGCGTCGTAGGTCACGCACGCTTCGGGAACGATGATCGCGTTGGCGTGCTCTTCGAGCACGATCTCCGCGTTGGCGGTCATGTTGGCCTTGAGCTCTTTGCCGGGATTCTCGATCGAGACGCGGACTTCGAAATTCGTGACGTTGTCCTTCTCGACCCCCATCGGCGAGATTTGAGTCACCCGCCCGTTGAAGACGCGGTCCTTGAACGTTTCGACGCGGATGCGCGCCGTCTGCCCCAGCTGCACGCGGCCGATGTCGGCTTCGTCAACCTTGCCGCGCACGAACACCTGATCGATGTCGCCGAGCGTCATGACGAGCGTCGCGTTTGCGCCCAGATTGAGGATGGACGACACCGGGCTGCCGATCTCGACGTCGCGCGAGAGGACTGTCGCGCGGATGGGCGCGCGGATCGTCGCATTCGCGACGTCTTCGGCGGCGCGATCGGCGGCGGCCTGGGCCTGCGCCACCTGCGCTCGGGCTTCCGCGACCTTCGCCTGGCTGATCGCGAGCTGCGATTCTGCGGCCCGCTTGCGGTTCTCCGCCACGTCCTGCACGCTCTGCGCGTCCTCCAGCGACGACTGCGCGATGAGGCTCTGCGTGAACAGGTTCTTCGCGCGCACGTACGCGCGCCGCGCGAACTCGGCATCGGGGCCCTCGGCCTCGACGTGATTTTTCTTCAGCTGCGCCTCGGCCGCCTCGAGCGACGCGCGCGCCGCCAGGAGATTCGCCTCGGCCCCTCGCAGCGCGGCGGCGAGCTGGTCCTTGTCGAGCTCCACCAGCACATCACCCTCGCGAACGACGCTGTCCATGTCGACGTGGAGCGCCTTGATGATGCCGTTCGCCTTGGACTTGATCTCGACCTTCGTGATCGGTTCGACCTTGCCGGTCGCGACCACGGACTTCACCATCGTTCCGCGCTCGACCGTCGCCAACCTCGACGGGTCCACGTTGACCGACGCGCCCTTCAGCGTCGCGAGCCCCGCGGCGCCGGCGACCACCAGCACCACCACGCCGCCGATGTACAGGGTTCTTCTCGATTTTCCCGATGTTCTGGCCGTGGTCATACCGGTTTGTGACGAGAACGATGCGGTTGAAGTTCAAACGCCGGGCCGGCCGAAGCTAAGATACGGCGTCATGTGGATCCTGCAGAGTCCCGTGCCGGCCGGCGAGTCGTGGACCTTCCGACTCCCCCCTGGCGCCATCAAGACCGTCGGCCGCGCACCACGGGCCGACTTCATCGTCGACGCCGCGCTGGTCTCGCGCCTGCACTGCCGGTTGACGGCTACCGAGCGGGACGTTGAAGTCGTTGACCTGTCGAGCACAAACGGCACCTATGTCAACGACCAGCGCGTGACGAAAGCCACGCTGGCCGTCGGCGACCGCCTGCGAGTCGGCCGTGTGGAGCTTCGCGTTGAACGGAGCGCTGTGGCCGATGGCGCCTGACCGTCTTATTGCGTGATGAGAAAGGGATTGGTCCGTCGTTCCTCGCCGATCGTCGTATCGGGGCCGTGGCCCGGATGCACCACGGAATCGTCGCCGAGAGGGAAGAGGACGTTCGTGATCGACCCGATGAGGACCGCATAGTCCCCTCCGGGCAGATCGGTGCGGCCGATCGATCCGGCGAACAACGTGTCGCCGACGAACAGGTCCTTGCCCGGCGACCCGGCCTTGCCGACCTGGAGGCACACGCCCCCCGGACAATGGCCCGGCGTGTGATGCCATCGCACCTCGTACGTCCCGAACGGGACAATCTGCCCAGGAGCGAAGAACACGTCAACCGGCGGCGGCGGCTCGACGTCCAGCCCGAACATGGATCCCATCTCCACGGCGCGCTCGTACAGAAAAAGGTCTGCCCGATGCAGGTAGACAGGCACGCCGAGCGCGCGCTTCGCCTCGGCTACGCCGGATACGTGATCGACGTGCGCGTGCGTCAACAGGATGTGGCGAATCGTCAGGCCGCGGCGCTCGGCGAAGAGCAGCAGCCCCTTCACTTCGTCGCCGGGGTCGATGATGACTGCGTCACTGGTCTTCTCGCACCCCAGGACGAATCCGTTCTTGTGGAAGGGGCCGACGGCCTGGCTCTCAACTATCATGGTCTGCGATGATCTTAGCCGTACTCGACGACCTGATGTTTACCTCGAAGATCAAGACGACCGCCGGACAGCTCGGCGTCGCGGTCACCTTCGCGCGATCCGCCGACGCGGCGCTGGCCGAGATGCGCAAGACGGCGCCAGCCCTCGTCATCCTCGACCTGAACAACCCGCGAACGAATCCGCTCGCGATTGTTGCGGGGATGAAGCAGGACCCCGCGTTGGCGTCGGTGCGGACGGTTGGCTACGCGTCCCACGTGCAGACGGACGTCATCGACGCCGCGCGCCAGGCGGGCGTTGACACCGTGATGGCGCGTTCAGCGTTTACGCAGCAGCTGCCGGACATTCTCCGGCTGCCCGGGCAGTACTGACGCGGCCGGCCCGCTTCACGCCAATGGCCTTGCTCGATGCCCTCCGCGCGCGGCGCAGGATTGCCCCGCACGTGCGCCGCACTCCGCTCGTCGACTCGGCGTGGCTGTCTGATATTGCTGGCGTCCGCGTCGGGTTGAAGCTCGAGTCCCTGCAGATTTCCAACTCGTTCAAGTCACGCGGTGCCTTCAACGCCGTCCTCGCCCGGATGGAGCGCGGCCACGACGCCGCGGCGCAGCTCGTGACGGCGTCCGCAGGCAACCACGGACGCGCGCTGGCCGGAGCGGCTGCCGCCTTCGGGCTGCCGCTCTCGGTTTTCACGCCCCTGAACGCGCCAGCGAGCAAATTGGACATGATCCGCCGCCTCGGCGCGACTCTTCACGCCGAGGCGCGTGACTACGACGAGGCAGAGCGGATGGCGAAGGCGTATGCCGCATCAACCGGCGCGGTCTTCATCTCGCCGTACAGCGACGAGGACATCGTCGCCGGCGCCGCGACAATCGCGCTCGAGCTGTTTGAGGACGCGCCGGACCTTGAGACGATAGTCGTCCCCATTGGTGGGGGAGGTCTCATCAGTGGTGTCGCGGAGGCCTCGAAATCGATCAACCCCGCGTGCCGCGTAATCGGCGTGGAAGCGGCGGCCTCGTGCGCGTTTCAGACGAGCCTGCGCGCCGGTCATCTTGTCGAAATCGTCCCCGGGCCAACGCTGGCGGACGGCCTGGCTGGCAATCCTGATCCGGACACCATCACGTTCGGCATGATTCAGCGGTTTGTCGACGACATTGCGACGGTGACCGAAGACGACATCACACAGGCGATCGTCGGTCTGGTGGAGTCGGAACATCTCATCGTCGAAGGTGCCGGCGCGGTCGGTGTGGCAGCGCTGTTGACCGGCCGAGCCCTGAGTAGATCCGGGCGGATGGCGGTCGTCCTCTCCGGCAGCAACATCGACGGTGTTCGCCTGGCGCGCCTGCTGGCCGGACGTTCGGAAGGAAAGGGCTCTGAGGCGGGCTGAAGACTCAGTATCCTGCCGGCCCCCTCAGCGAATCGGTGCGAGCGCCGCCCGCGCGACCTCGCGCTCGCGCGCATAGGCAGCGTCAAGCGGACGCCGCGCCTCCGCCAGTTCGCCCGCTATCTCCGTCTTGGACGTCAGGTTCGTCCAGGGATAGACGTGGCCGCGCAGCGCCATGGCGCCTGTCTGCCCGTCGATCTCGAGCGACCAATACCGCAGCAGATCTTCGCGCGTCGCGATCCGGGCCAATAGCGACGTCACGCTGCCGACGTTGCTGAGGGCGGCCGCAGCGGCGACGCCGCATCGGACGGTGGAGGGCCGCGCGGACTCCTCGCCCGCCGCCTGCAGAATGGCGCCGGCCATCTGCCGGCCGGCAGCCGCTTGGCCATGTTCAGCGCGCAGTCCGCCGAGCAACGCCCGCGCTTCGCAGTCATCGGGAAACTTCTGGACGAGCTGCGACGCCTCAACCCTCGCGTCGCTCGCTTCGCCGGCGGTTCGGAGCGCAGCGGCAAACGTGCGCCAGAACGGGGCGACCGACCTCAGATTTGGGAACCCGCGCATCGACTGGATCGCGTCCTTCTGGCGGCCGGTGTCGAGGTCGATGATCCAGACGCCGCGATCAACAAGGCCTCGCGATGCCGGTGACGCTGACTGAACTGACAGCTCGCGGCGGGCGTCCTCCTGCCTGTCCAGCTCAACCAGCGCGGTTGCGATATCCACTCGGCTGACGTCCATTCGGGGATCGAAGGTGAGCGACCGGCGCCAGAAGTCGATCGCAAGGGCGGGATCGAAATCGAGTATCTGGTCGCCAATCACCCGGTAGCCATCGGCGTATGACGGGTCTCGATCCACGGCGCGCTTCAGGTAGTCGAGTGACTGTGACAGCGACGGCGCCGCCAGGGACATGGCAAGGTTCGACTGCGGAAGGTCAGGGTCCAATTGGTAGGCCCGCTCGGCCGCGCTCTTCAGACGCTGTTGCAGCGCGGGATCGTCGAGGGTGACCCGGGGAGCCGGGGCGTCCCGGGCGCCCCCAGCGTCCCGGGCATCCCGGGCATCCCGGGCATCATCGTAGAGCGCTTCAGCGAGACCCGCGAACGCCTCCGCGATCCCGGCATCGGCTTCGACCGCGCGCTGGAAGAAATCGATGGCCTGCTGCGGCCGGTGCTCTGCCGACGACTGCCGCCCGCGAAGGTACAGATCGTAGGCCTCTCGATCCACCAGGCGTGACGCGGCACGCTCGCTCGACGGTGTTGGAGGAGGGGTCAACTTCAGCGCACGCGCGACGTCGGCGGCCACTTGTGCCTGAACCGCGAAAATGTCTTTCAGCTCGCGGGTGTACTGACCCCGCCAGACCACGCCGCCGTCTGCCGGGTCGATGAGTTCAAGTGAAACGTTCACCGCGTCGCCCTGCGGGCGGACCGTCCCCGTCAGGACGACGCCCGCGTTGAGCTCGCGCGCGAGATCGGCCGGCGAGCGGCCGCGGTAGTCTCGAGTTGACGATCGTCCGAGCACCTTGAGCCCGGTCGTCTGGCCCAGACGCGCGATCAGATCGTCGGTCAAGCCGTCGGCAAAATAACGCCGCGAAGGCTCCGCGTCGGTGAGCTCGAGCGGGATCACCGCGATCGTCGCCTGCAGCGCGGGCGCGAACATGCGGCGTCGCAACGCGGTTCCCGGTCCTCCCGCGTACCAGAGCGCCCCGAGCGCGGCGACCGCGCCCGCAAACAGCACCGCCACAATCCATCCGGAGAAGGTCCGCCGGGGCCGCGTGATGAGAGCCGGCGCGACTGCTCGCGCCGCCGAGCCGGCGCGCCGCTCCAATGCGCCATCGACGGCCCGCAGCTCGGCAGCGAACGTGGCGGCGCTCTGGAACCGGCTGTCGGGGTTCTTCTCGAGCGCCTTGCCGACGATCGGATCGAGCTCCCTCGGAACGTTCTTGTTGATGGTCGACGGCCGCGCTGCCGGCGATTGGGAGACCTGGAGCAGGATTTCCGCAGGCGTCGCTCCCTGAAATGGCGGCAAGCCGGTCAGCATCTCGTACAGGACAACGCCGAGGGAGAAGATGTCGCTGCGCTGATCGACCTCGCCGCCCCGCGCCTGTTCCGGCGACAGGTAGGCGACCGTCCCCGGCGCAACGCCCGCGCTTGTCGCGCCTGTCTGCAGCGCTGTCAGCGCCTCTTCACGCGCCGCGCCGCGCGATGTCCACGTCGCGAACCCCAGGTCGAGGACCTTTGCGTTCCCTTTTGGCGTGACCACGATGGTGTCCGGATTGACGTCGCGATGCACGATGCCAGCCGCATGCGCATCGGCGAGCGCGTCCGCCACCTGACCGGCAAAATGAATGGCACGCCGCGGGTTGAGCGCCCGTCCGGCGATGACCGTTGACAGAGCCTCGCCGGGTATGAACTCCAGCACGAGAAACAGCTCACCTGCGTCCTCGCCGACCTCATAGAGTGCAACGACATTGGGATGCGAGAGCCGGGCGGCGGTGTGCGCCTCCTGCAGAAACCGCTCGCGCCGCTCCGCGTCGCCCGCCACGGCCGCCGGCAGCACCTCGATGGCGACGGTCCTCCCCAGCTGCGTGTCGCGAGCGCGATACACGACGCCCATGCTCCCGGAACCCATCCGCTCCAGGATTTTGTAGTGCGACAGCTGCTCGAGCATTGAACGCCGACGATTATACTGAGGTATCTACTTCTCGATTCTTCGCACCAATCGAAACTTCCGACTGCTGTTTTTCGGCCAGGCTATCTCGCAGCTTGGTGACTGGTTCAACTCGGTCGCCGTGTACGCGCTGCTGCTGGATCTCACCGGATCGGCGACCGCGGTCGCGTGGATGATGATCGTCCAGTGGCTGCCCATAGCGCTGGTCGGGCCGGCCGCCGGCGTGGTCGTCGACCGCGTCAACCGGCGGCGGCTGATGATCGCCGCGGACCTGGTGCGGGGCGTGCTGATCCTCTTCCTCCTGCTCGTGCGCCGAGCCGATCAGGTCTGGATTGCGTATGTCGTGATGGCCGGCACCATGGCGGCGTCCGGGTTCTTCGAGCCGGCCCGAACGGCGACCATCCCGAACGTGACCTCGGCGGAGGAGCTGCTGCCCGCCAACGCCGTGTCGAGCGCGACGTGGTCGGCGATGCTGGCGATCGGCGCGTCCGTCGGTGGCCTTGCCACGGCGGTCTTCGGGCGCGACGTGGCGTTCGTCATGAACGCCGCCTCGTTCTTCTGCTCGGCGTTCTTCATCGCGCGTACCCAGTACGACGCAACGCCGCCGCAGCGCGATCCGCGCCACGGGTTCAAGGCGATCGTCGGGATCACAGACCTCGTGGAAGGCGTGCGTTACGTCCGGCAGGAGCGGCACGTCGCGGCGCTCATGTGCGTGAAAGCTGGCTGGGGGCTTGCGGGAGGAGTTCTGCTCTTGCTCACGGTGTTCGGGCAGCGCGTCTTCCCGGTCGGCGTGGGATCGGCCGCGGGCATCGGCATCCTCTACGGCGCGCGTGGAGTCGGCGCCGGCATCGGGCCGATTGCGCTCCGGTGGATCCTCGGCCAGGACGCGAAGTCCCTTCGCCGGGTCATCGGACCGGCGTTCTTCATGGTGGGCGTCTTCTACGTCAGCCTCGCGGGGGCGCCCACACTGTCGGTGGCGGCGCTCTCAGTGCTGCTCGCCCATTTCGGCGGCGCGATCCTGTGGGTCTTCAGCACGGTCCTCCTGCAGATGGAAGTGCCGGACCAGTTTCGCGGCCGCGTCTTCGCGGCGGAGCTCGCGCTCGTGACGCTCGTGACGTCGCTCTCCAGCTATTTCACTGCCTACGGCCTGGATCACGCTGGCTGGTCACCGCGCGCGTTGTCGTTCACGCTCGGCGTCATGTTCTGCGTGCCCGGACTGATCTGGCTGCTCATCCTGTCTCGGTGGCAGGAACGCCGTGACACGATCACCGAGGCTGTCAGCACCTTCGGCGAAGCCGTAGCACCCTCGGCGAAGCCGTAGCACCCTCAGCGAAGCCGTAGCACCCTCAGCGCAGCCGCCCCATCTCCTGCATCGCACTCTGCACCAGCTGCTTGGCATCGTCCAACTGCTCCAGCACCAGCGCGATGTCCATCTTCGGTCGACCCGGAAACCGCTCGCTGCGGCAGTAGATGCCGTGCTGACCGACGAGCGCGAGCGAATCGGTGAGCAGGTCGAGCGCGACGGCCAGCCGACCGCGCGCCGGCCCCATCATCGTCTCGTGCACTTCGAGCGTGTCCTTGTGCTTGTCGAAAGGAGAAGTCATTTGCGTGGCCGCGAAGGCCGGAGCTCCACGCGGCTCGGCAGGCTCCGGGCCGGGTGCCGGAGGAGGCCCATCACGACGTCCGCAACCTCCTCGGCCGAGATTTTCCAGTCAGCGCCCTTCGACTCGTCGCCGTCGTTGAACCCCGTGGCGACCGATCCCGGCATGACGTAGCTGACGCGGATGTTGTCGTACCGCACTTCCTGCATCAGGGATTCGCTGAACGCGTTGAGGCCGGCTTTCGAGGCGCAATAGGCCGCGGCCGTCGCGAACGAGTTCTTGCCGGCCAGGCTGCTGATGTTGATGATGAAGCCACCGCCGCGACGCCGCATCTGCGGAATCGACAGGTGGCAGGCATTGAAGACACCCGTCAGGTTGGTGTCGATGACCTGGGACCACTCGTCCGGCGACATGTCAGCTACGTCTTTGAAGATGCCGACGCCCGCGTTGTTGACGAGGATATCGAGGCCCCCGAAGCGCGCGACCGTCGCCTCCACGGCATGCGCGACGTCGTCGTGCTTGCGGACGTCGGCCTGCAGCGTCTCGACAGAGGCCGGGCCGGCCGCTTCGATCGCCGGTCGGGCGGCCGAGAGATGGGCGCGACTCAGTCCCGTGACGGCCACGTGCACGCCGTCGGCGACGAGCGCGCGGGCGATGGCCAGTCCGATCCCGCGCGAGCCTCCCGTGACCAGCGCGACTTTCCCTCGAAGAGATTCCATATTAACTAGAATAGTCCACCGGATGCGCGAAGTCGCGATCATCGGCGCAGGCGAGCTGGGCGGCGCCACGGCGCACGCGTTGGCGCGCCGCGATCTCGCGCGTGTCGTGAGGATCATCGACGAGCACGGTCACGTCGCCGCGGGCAAAGCGCTCGACATCGCCCAGGCCGCTCCCGTGGAGGGGTTCGCGACGGCGCTGTCGGGCGCAACCGACCTGTCGCACGCGGCGGGCGCAGACGTCGTGGTCGTCGCCGACGCGTTTGGCGCCGGCGAGTGGCACGGTGAAGAGGCGCTCGCACTGGTGAAGCGGCTCTCGGAGATGGCGCCGCGCGCGATTGTCGTCTGCGCCGGGGCGCTGTCGGCGCCGTTGGTGGACCGATGCGCGCGAGAGCTCAGGATGCCACGCGCGCGCGTGTTCGGATCGGCCCCTGAAGCGCTCGCGGGCGGGGCGCGCGCGCTCGTGGCGCTGGCACTGGACGGATCGCCCCGCGATGTGGGGCTGGCGTTGCTCGGCCTTCCGCCCGCGCACACGGTCATTCCGTGGCAGGACGCGACCGTTGGAGGCTTAGCGCTCACGCGGATGCTCGACGAGCCCGCGCGCCGGCGTATCGAGGCGATGGTGGCTGCGCTGTGGACGCCGGGTCCTCTAGCACTTGCCGCGGCCGCCGCTAAGGCGATCGCAGCCATCGACGGCAGGTCGCGTCAGCTGGTGAGCTGCTTCATCGCGCCGGATGCGAGCGACGCAGGGCGCCTGCGCACGGCGGCGTTGCCCGTGCGCCTGGGGCCGTCGGGCGTCGTCGACGTCGTGCTCCCGACGTTGAGCGTAGCGGAGAGAGTCGCGTTGGACAACGCGATGATGCTGTAGCCCGGGGGGCCCCGCTAAATTCCCTAAGTCCCGTATATTGGCCGATGCATCGTGAGGCCGCCGGCGAAGTCCGCGAGCTGCTTGCGCAGAATGAGCCGGCCGCGATGCAATCGCGACTTCAACGTCTGATCCTTCACGCGCAGCACAGCGCTCGCCTCTTCCGTCGACATACCCTGGATGTCGCGCAGCATTACAGGCGCACGGTAGATGGCCGGCAGCGCGAGGATGGCGCGGAACACGCGTCGCCGCAGCTGTGACCGCAGCACATGTTCGTCCGCCATCCCGCTCCAGTCGGCCACGTCGGTCCGCGCGGAGGGCTGTGCCCTCTCGCCGTCACTGTTGCCTGCCATCTGCCGCTCGTCTTCGAGCGCGCGCTGGTAGCGGGCGGTGCGGAGACGCGACATCGCCGCGTTGAACGTGATGCGATAGATCCAGGACGAAAGCGCGGCGTCGCCGCGGAAGGCGCCGACCTTCCGGTACACCTTGAACAGCACGTCCTGCGTCACCTCTTCGGCGTCTTCCTTGTTCCGGAGATATCGAAACGCAAGCTGGTAGATTTTCGAGCTATAGGTCTCCGCCAGCTCAGCCATTGCCCCTTCATCGCCGCTCTTCAGCCGGTCGAGAAGGTCATCCTGCCTGGGGTCCTGCATGGATTATTGCCTCGTGCGCACTAGAACACCCGGATGGGGCAGAATATTCCTACGCAGCGCTAAGTTCTGTCATCTCAATAATAAGCTGAGGATCGCGACAGGACCGATGATCCCCGCCGTGAGGAGGATTCCCATGAGCGCGGCGGCAACCGGGCGGCCGAAATTGAGCGTCCAGCGCGTGCCGTCGCGCGTCGGGACGAACAGGGCCGGGTCTGCGGAATTGTTGTAGAGCTGGCCGAAGCGCCAGTGTTCGGGCACGAACGGGCGCGGTGTCGGACGTCCGAAGCGAGCGTTCGCGCGAGCGAACACCAGGATGGTCGCCACCAGACCGGTGAGCTCGAGGATCGTATACAGCAGGCCCAGGCCGGCACGTTGTCGTTCCCACATTGCCTCCAGCGCGAAGGCAGCGTACGCCTGGAACGCCACCCAGACGAGCGAGATGAGCGCAATCGCCTCCGCTGCGGCGGACGCCGCCATTGCGTCCGGCGCGACGTCGTGATCAGGGAGACCAGCGTGACCGGCGCCGTCAGCGTCGTGGCTGCCGCGCGGCCTGGACAGCAGCAGGGTCCCGACTGATCCGAACGTCAGGAGAAGCGCAATCTGCACGAATACAGGCATGAGCACGCGCGCGTACGTCTTGTATTGCCACCCGTCCGGGAACCCGAACTTTGTGAAATGGACGGGGAGGATGTCAGGGAGCGCCGTGTAGCGCGCGAGCAGGAAACCGGCGCTCAGGACCACGATCGCCAGCGACGCCGCAACAGCCTGCCGCGTCAGAGCCGACGGTCGGACGATCATCGCGTCACGACAGCGGTGTCGCCCGCGAAGGCCGGCACGCAGTCGAACACCTCGGAGAAGTGCCGGACGATCCGGTCTTCCACCTCTCTGCGATCGAGGCGGTGGCACCCCGTCAACCGTTCGAGTGAGGTGATGCCGTGGTCGGCGATCCCGCACGGCACGATGAGGTCGAAATGCGACAGGTCGGTCGTGACGTTCAGTGCGAAGCCATGGCTCGTCACCCAACGCGCGATCCGCACGCCGATCGCGGCCAGCTTGTCGCATCCCGCCCAGACACCGGTGAGTCCTGCGATCCGCCCGGCGGCGATGCCGTAGTCGGACGCTGTCCGGATGAGCACTTCTTCGAGATCGCGGACGTACCGGTGCACGTCGCACCGGTCCGGCTTCAGACTGATGATCGGATATCCAACGACTTGCCCGGGGCCGTGGTACGTGATGTCGCCGCCGCGGCCCGTCTCGAAGACCTCGATCGCGCGCGCCGCGAGCGCCTCGGCGGATACGAGGATGTGGGAGCGGCCGCCGTCGCCGCGCACGCCCAGCGTCAGCACGGGCGGATGCTCGACGAGCAGGAGCAGGTCCCCGACTCGATCGGCCTTGCGCTCCTCGACGAGCGCGCGTTGGAGCGCGAGCGCATCGGCGTACGGCACCGAACCGAGGCGCCGTACTTCATGCGATCGGATCACTGTTCGATCTTACGCCCATTACCGTGATCGCTGAGGCTCTTCGTGCCTTCGTGCCTTCGTGCTTCGTGCTTCGTGCCTTTGCACTCCAACCCATCTCATAAAACGGGCTGAAGGCTCTGAGGCGGGCTGGAGACTCGTGGCCGCGTGCAGTTGCCTCGCCCCAAAAATCAAAACTCTCAAAGGTTTCAGCAGATCCTTC
>DASZFS010000015.1:0-11414 GCA_035939575.1 Vicinamibacterales bacterium
ATGTCTCGTAGAGGCGGCTGATGCCGTTGTGCAGCGCGGCGATGAACATCAGGTAGCCGGGAGACCAGGTATCGAAGTTGCCGTGCGTGAACACGCCCGGCATCCCGAACTTCGTCATCTCCGACACGTTGTTCCAGCCGATCATCTGCCACTCGTCCGCGAGGATGGGGTCGATCCAGGCGTTGTACGGCCCGTCGCCCACGGTGTTGTCGTACAAATAGGGCACCGACTCGTGCAGGTCGTGCAGCACTTGCGCTTTCCATCCGACGTAGGTGTTCAGCACGTTCTCGGTCAGCTTCAGCGTCACGCCCATCGCGTCGCGGTTATTGTCGTGCGCGACGTACTTGCCCCAGTACACGAGGTTCGGCCAGTTCTTCCCCGGGTTTGCGAGGTGCCATTTGTAGATGTCCACCATCTTGTCGCGTCCGTCCACCTCCACGACGGGCGTGATGAGGGTGATGAGGTTGTTGCGGATCGCCTTGATGTACTCGTGGTCGTCGACCGCGAGCCGATACGCGAGCTCCATGAGCGCGGTGGGCGATCCGGTTTCCGGCGAGTGGATGGTCCCCGTGATGTAGTAGACAGGCGTGGACGCTGCGATGAGCTTCTCCGCCTGTGCGTCGTCCATGGCGATCGCCCGCGGATCCGCGAGCTTCGCGAGACGGTCGCCGTTCTGCTGCAGCGAGGCGATCAGCGTCTCGGACGCGATGGCGACGGCGATCATCTCACGGCCCTCTTCCGTCTTGCCGATCGAGTACACCTTGACGCGCGGGCTCGCTTTCTCGAGCATGCGCATGTACTGGTAGACCTCTTCGGCGTAGGGCAGCTTGCCCGGCGCGCCCGCCACGTCGCCGAGGACCGCTTTCGGCGTCGGAACCGTCTTCGACGCTGGCAGGTAGTCGACCAGCGGCGACGTGAAGAACGGCTGCGTGGTGTACTCCCTGATCTTCTTCGTGTAGTCGTCGTCGATCGCAATTTTCGGGTCGCGCACGAAGGTAGTCTGCGCGCGAAGCGTGACGGCGGTCGTGGTCAGGCTGCCGAGCGCGCAGGCCGACAGCACCCAATTCCTGAAATGCATGGCGTGAATCTTACGCGATAACGCGAGCCGGGGAGAGTTCGCGATGCGCCCGGGCACCGCGAAGCCTTGCCGACGTTGCGAAGCAGATTCGGGGATTCGCGGAAGTCAGGCGGCCTTCTTCCCCGCCGTGACCGGCACATGGTCGATGGTCAAGCGGTCACGAGCGCACGGCCTTCCGCTTCGCAGAGCGAATTCGTCAAGAATCTTTGGTGCTATGCTGTGCGCATTGCTGACGGTGCCAGACCTGAGTGCATGCAACGTGAGGTTCGCCGTCCGACGCCGTGAACGCCACACGCCGACCACACAACTTCTGGCGACCTGAGGACGTCCGCTTCGCGGGCGCTTTGTAGCCCTTCATGTCCAAGGCCACCTGCATCGTTCCCTGGAGTACGCTCGCCATCGGTCCGGACGGCCGGGTGAACTTCTGCTGCGACATTCCCGCGCCGGTGACGGTCAATGGCCGCATGGGTTCGATCTACACGGATTCGATCGACGCGCTCTGGAACGCGCCGGAGCTCGTGGAGCTGCGCGCCTCGATGGCGCGCGGCGAGCAGCACGAAATGTGCGGCCTCTGCTGGACGCGCGAAGCCGCAGGCGACGTCAGCCGCCGGATGCAGCTCAATCATATCTATCGGCAACTGAGCGGCCCGCGTGCGATCGAGACGCTGGCCGATGAAGGCGCGGACACGGGGTTCGTGCTGACGCAGCGTCCCGACTGGTTCATCCTCGAGCTCGGGAACGTCTGCGATCTCAAATGCCGCAGTTGCAGCGCGCTTTTCAGCACGCGCATCAACGCTGACGCCGTCCACCACGCGTGGGCAGACTTTCACGGCATCGAGCGCAGCGCGCCGTCATCGCCAAAGCGGCTGCCAGTGGTCCAGCCGAATACGTCCGCCTGGTACCAGAACGTCGAAGCGGTTGCCGACATGATCGCTGGCGACGGCGGCAGCAACGCGGTCCTGTCCCTGATGGGCGGCGAGCCCTTCCTCATCGACTCCACGTGGGGACTCCTCCACGCGCTGGTCGATCGCGGCGCGGCGTCCCGCTTCGTCGTGGGCCTGGTCACCAACGGCCAGCACCGGCGTGGCGATCTCGAAGCGCTTGCGACGCGCTTTCGCGGCTTGCACCTGACCGTAAGCGTGGACGGGCACGGCTCGTTGTACGAATACCTCCGCCACGGCGCGAACTGGCGCAAGCTCGTGGACAACCTCGCCTGGTTTCAGCAGCTGTCGAACGTCGGACTCAGCGTGCTCCCGACGTTGCAGAACTACAACGTACTGAACATCGTTCCGCTGCTTCGTTTTCTGGACGATCGCCAGCTGCGCGTCGCCTACAACATTCTGACGAATCCGGCACGTCTCCGGCCGACGACGCTTCCTCCGAGCGTTCGCCGCATTGCAGCGCGGCGCCTGCGGGACTACCTCGACGCCGAATGCCAGCCGTGCAACCTCGCCGTAGTTCGCAGCTACTGTGAGCTCCTCGACGAAGCCGGCGACTCATTCGACGCGGCGCTCTTCGACGAGTTCATGACGTTCACCAACGATCTGGACGATGCGCGGTGCGAGCGGTTGGGCGACGTCGATCCTGAGCTCGTGGCGCTGATTCGGGCCGCCGGCGTGCCCTGGTCGACCGCGCGGCGGCACGTGGCATCGGATCGCGCTTGCTCGCCGCTGCCGCTGGCGGAGTCGCTCGATCGGATCAATCGAACGATCGCATCCGACGATCGCATCGTGGACGGATTCGAGCAGGTCGAAGGCGGCCTGTACTTCAAGAGCGCGGTGAACCAGCTCGCGGAGATCGATACGCAGCTGCGCGAGCAAGGTCATCCGGGCCTCGGCGGCGCGCGGGCGGTCGGCGATATCGCGAGTCACTACGGGCGCATGACGCGGGCGATGCGCGCCCTGAATCCGCACGCCGCGGTCTACGCCTGTGACATCGACCCCGCCGCCCTCGCGTTCTGCCAGCGTGAGCTGGGCGCGATTCCCGTGACGCTCGGCTGGCGGCCCGACGAGGACGCGCTCCCGACCGATCTCGACGTCATCGTCTGCGTCTCGCTGCTGACCCACACGCCGATCGAACATTGGCGTCGTATGCTGCGCGCCTGGGTGCGCATGCTGCATCCCGGCGGCGTGGTCGCCTTCACATTTCTCTCGGATCGCTACGTCGATGCGTGGCAGGCCGGCGGGATGCCCCACTATGGGACGTACGGCGATTCCGCGCGCGCCGCGGCGATTCGATCGCTCGAGGCTGACGGCTTCGGTTTCGCCGCGCTGACCTCGGACTACGGCGGTCAACCGCTTTACGGCGTGGCGTTCGCGTCGGTCGACGTCGTCCGGCGCGAGCTCGCCGACGCCGGCCTGGAGATTCTGTCCCTGGCAACTGAGATGCACCCACTGTTTGGACAGGACCTCGCCATCGCGCGAAAACCCGCCGCCGCGGCGCCACCTGCGCCCCCGAACATTGCGCGCCGCGACGTCACGGTCATCGCGCTTTACGATCCGCGCGGGTATTCGGATCGCGCGGACGTTGTTCCGGCGTCGAACATCTGGTCGCGGCTCTTGGCGGCGGTGCCCCGCCGGCCGCTTCCCACCGATCTCGGCTTCGCCGATCCGCGGGTCGCGGAGATTCGCGACGCGCAAGCAGCGATGGCGCGCGAGCACGGCGTGGACGCGTTCTGCTACATCTACGCGTGGGCCTCTGGTCAGAGAGTCGACGCACCGTGGTGGGATCTGATCGCGACCGGGCGGTCCGATTTTCCATTCTGTCTGATGATCGCGGCGGAGGGTGACGAGTCCATACCGGCCGCTGACGCTTCGTGCCTGGTCGACCGGCTCGCGGCAGGAATCCGCCATCCTCATCACGTTCGCGTCGACGAGCGCGCCATCATGCTGATCCGCAACGTGGCGAAGCTCGCCGAACCCCGCGCCTTCACCGGCGCGTTGCGCGCGGCGGCGGCCGCTCGCGGTCTCGGCGATCTGTTTCTCTGCGCCGTCAACTTTTCGTCGACGAACCAGCCGAACGAGCTCGGATTCGATGCGGTTCTCGAAATAACGCCGTCGACCGTCGACTATTCAACAGCGGTGACGACGGCGCTCACCCGTCCGTGGACGCCGTACCGCTCGTTCCGGGCCGTTTCCTGTTGGCGGACCCGCGCCGATCAGCACGCGCTGGAATGGTACGAGCACTGGCTACGCTCGACCGTCGATGCGACGAGGCGGCGCGGCGACGCGGTGGTATTCCTCGACAGCTGGAACGACTGGCCCGGTGCCGCCTATCTCGAGCCCGACGATCGAGACGGCCGCGCGGCGCTGCTCGCGACGAAACGCGCGACGCGCGGTCCGGGAAGCGGCCTGGTGCTCCTGCGCCAGCTGCGCGACGAGCTGCACAATCCGAGCGATCGCACGCGAGGAGTCCTCGAAGAGCTCGAACAGGTGCTCGCGCTGCACGAACACACGCGCGACCGGTTGTTGTCGAGCGTCGAGGTCGCGCTCAGCCGCGAGCAACGAACGGTTCATCAGCCGGAGAAGTGGGTCCCGGTCGCCAGCCGGCATCTCCCGCCGTGCGAGAGCCTCCTGTTCCTGGATCGCGTCCAGACGATCGGGCATACGGAACTGCGTCAGCTCCAGACGCCAATCGCGATCTCGCAAGGCGCGGTGGGCATCGTCGGCTGGGCTCACGCGGGCGACAGCCTTCCCGAGGACGTCGACCTCTTCGTCGCGCTGGAAGCCGACGACCGTAGCGGCGATCTGATCGTCCGCATTCCCGAGCGGAAGCTGCGGCCCGATGTGCCGTCGGTGTACGCGGGCTTTCCCGGCAACTGCGGGTTCGAAACGACGATCGCGACATCCCACCTGACGTCCGGCGTCTATCACATTGCGGTCGTGCAGCGCACCGCGCGCGCGACCTATCGCAACCCGACCGGCGTCGCGATCAGGATCGGGTAGGCGCCCGTGTTCGAACACCTCACGTGGCTTCCGGATCGCGTGCTCCTCGGCGATCTCGTCTTCCGCCTCGAGCACGCGCAGAGCACGAGCTGGGAGCTCGGCGACGACTGCTTCCGGTTCTACAAGAACCGCGAGATCGTCGACCAATACGCACGCTTCTGGGGGACGACCCGGTTTCGGCCGCGGCGGATGCTCGAGATCGGCATCTGGGACGGCGGCAGCGCGGCGTTCTGGTTCGAGCACCTCCGGCCCGAACGTCTGGTCGCCATCGATCTTCAGGATCGCGAGGACAATGCTTACTTCCGCCGGTATGTCGACGCGCGCGGGCTGCACGAGCAGGTCCGCACGCGCTGGCGGACCAACCAGGCGGATCGCACGAGGCTCCGGAGCATCGTCGCGGACGATCTCGGCAGCGCTGTCGATCTCGTGATCGACGATGGATCGCACCTGAGCGCCCCGACGCGCGCGACGTTTGAAACGGTCTTTCCGCTGCTGCCGGCCGGAGGGCTGTACATCATCGAAGACTGGGCGTGGGAGCACTGGCCCGAGTTTCAGGATCCGGGACATTTCTGGGCCGGCGAGGAAAGCCTGGCGCCGCTCGTCGGCGATCTCGTCGCCGCCACCGGCAGCTCGAAGACGCTCATCCGCAGCGTATCGGTGTTCGAAGGATTCACGGTCGTCGAACGCGGCGACGCCGTCATTGACACGAACACGTTTCGTCTCGCCGATCACATTCGCCGGCGGCCCTGGCGCACGAACGTCTCCTCATCAGCGTCGACCGACGGCGACGTCAAAGCGTTCGCGTTCTACCTGCCGCAGTTCCATCCGATTCCGGAAAACGATCGCTGGTGGGGCCAGGGCTTCACGGAGTGGACGCGCGTGTCGCGCGCGCAGCCGCAATTCGCGGGACACTACCAGCCGCACGTCCCTGGCGCGCTCGGCTTCTACGATCTCCGCCTGCCAGAAATCCGTCAGGAGCAGGTCGCGCTGGCCGGCGCGCACGGCATCAACGGCTTCTGTTTCTATTACTACTGGTTTGGCGGCAAGACGCTGCTCGACCGGCCGTTGAGGGAGATGCTGACGACCGGCGAACCGGATTTTCCGTTCTGCTTCATGTGGGCGAACGAGAACTGGACGCGCCGCTGGGACGGCGCCGAGCGCGCGATGCTGATCGAACAGCGCTACGCGCCGGAGCTCGATTTCGCGCTCATCGAAGATCTCGTGCCGTATTTCCGCGATCGCCGGTATCTGCGCGTGAACGGTGCGCCGGTCATGGCCGTGTACAGGCCAACGGCGATTCCCGACCCGCGCGCGACAACCGCGCGTTGGCGTCAGGCGACGCGGAAACACGGGCTGCCGGACCTTCATCTCGTCGCGGCGTTGACGTTCGAGGCCGGCGATCCCCGACCGATGGGCTTCGACGCCGCAATGGAGTTTCCCCCTCACGGCCTGGTTCCATCCGACGATGCGTGCAAGGTCGACTGCGTCGACCCGGCGTTCGTCGGCAATATCATCGACTATCGCGCGGCCGTGTATCGGCAGCTGACGCGGCCGGCAACACCGTTTCGCTTGTATCGGACCGCGATGGCGGGGTGGGACAACACCGCACGGCTCGGCCGCGCGGCGACGATCTTTCACGAATCGACGCCGACCGTTTACGAGTGGTGGCTGCGTGAGATCGCCGCGGCGGCGCGCCTCGCGCCGCCAGAGCATCGCTTGGTCTTCGTGAACGCGTGGAACGAATGGGCGGAAGGCGCTCATCTCGAGCCTGATGAACGCTTCGGCACCGGCTATCTCGAGGCCACACGCCGCGCACTGGCGGGGTGATCCTCAGGGTCTCGTTTTCCGGCTAGCGCGGAAGCGCTCGCGCGATTTCATGTGCCGCGAGCGCGCCGGCGCGGCCCGTCAGGCCGTTTCCCGGGTGGGCGCCGGACCCGCACAGATAAA
This sequence comes from Vicinamibacterales bacterium, assembly GCA_035939575.1. GTDB lineage: Bacteria > Acidobacteriota > Vicinamibacteria > Vicinamibacterales > CAVVIG01 > DATKHR01. Next base: position 6,970 of record DASZFS010000015.1, read on the forward strand.
GGTTGCGGATCGGCGTGGCGTACCGCGCCCAACCGAGCAAGGGCCGCGTGACGAACAGCTGATCGAGGGCGAGCTCGCCGTGAAAGATGTGCCCGCCGGTCAGGCCGTACGTGTGCTCGAGATCGGCCGGCGTGATGACCTGCCGAGCGACGATCGATGCCGTGAAGCCTGGCGCGCAGCGCTCGATCGTGCGCGTGGCGACGTCGGCGAGCTTGTCGCGCTCAGCGTCCCAGGACGCTCCGCGCAGGCAATACGGCGCGTACTGTACATAGGTCGAGACGACGTGGCGTCCATCGGGCGCCAGCGACGGGTCGACCAGCGATGGGATGGTGAGCTCGATCCACGGATCCTCGGACACGCGGCCGTACTTCGCCGCGTCGAACGCGCGCTCAATGTCATCGAGATCGCGCGCGATGCGGACGCGTCCGGACAAGGCCGCTCGCCGCTCTTCTCCGTTCCCCCGCGTCGCCAGGGCGGCAAAGCGGGGCAGTGCGTCTACGGCGTAGTTGATCTTTGCCAGCGTGCCGCGCGCGCGGATGTTCTGCACCCGCCGCAGGAAGTCGGGCTCCAGGCAGGCCGGATCCACCAGCCTGAGCAGCGTCCGTTTCGGGTCGACGTTGGACGCCACAACTCTCGCGGGCAGCTGCTCGCCTGTCGTGAGGACGACCCCGGTGGCCACGCCCTTGTCGACAGCGATCTGAGCGACGTCCCCATGACCCGCGCCGGCACGGATCTCGACGCCGGCCTGCCTGGCGGCGCCCGCCAGCGCGTCAGCTACCGCGCCGGCACCGCCGCGCGCGAACCAGCCCGTGGCGACAGGATGGCCCTCGCCTGCGCCGAGCCATAGCAACTGCGCGGCACTGCCGGCTGACCGCGGGCCGAGGAACGCGCCGAGCACACCTCCGGCGCCAATCGCGGCGCGGATCGGCTCGGTCTCGAACCACTCGCCCATCAGATCGGCCACCGCCATCGACATCCATCGGAGCAGCCGATATGCGTCCGCTCTTCCCAGCGCACGGAATGCGCGGCCGGCCTTGATCACGTCGAACAGGTCGCGGGCCGTCGGTTCGTCAATGGACGGCGGCATCGCGCTGCCGATGGCGCGCAGCACGTTACTGATGCGCGCGAAGCTGTCGAGGAACAGCGGGTACTTCTCTGCGTCCTTCGTCGATCGCGCGGAGATCTCGCGCGCCGCGCGCGCCACGTCGTGCCAGAGCACGAGCGCGCCGCCGGCCTCACCCGCAGGAGAAGGCGCGCACACGTCCACGTCGGGACGGACGATGTGCAACCCGTGTCGATCCAGGGCCAGCGCCTTGACGATGGCGGGATCGATCGAGGCCGCGTGCGCGAGCGTCGGGCAGCGGAAGCGAGGCGCGATCTCGGTCGTTCGCGCGCATCCGCCGACCTGGTCGGTGCGCTCGAGCACGACCACCTTCAGGCCGGTTTTCGCCAGCAGCGTCGCGGCCACCAGGCCGTTGTGGCCGCCGCCCACAATGATGACGTCCGTCACAAGTCGCTGGCAGGGGCGGACGGCATGGTAAGCATGATTGCACTTTCTTCCATCGGGCTGGATGGCCCGGATTTTCAAGCCGTGTGTTCAGAGGCACGTGCCGTTGACGGGCGCTCCGCCGCTGTCATCTCAAAGTGATTGACCGGGGTCGACTTATCGAACGGGTCGTCGCCGCTCCATTCCGCGCGCACCGACGAGAATCGTACTTCGTGAGCGCAGTTTGTAACTCCGCACACTCTGGCACAGGGGCTGCACTTGCCCGGCCATATTTCCGGGACCGCTCCGCCTGGCCACGCCCGCTGTCGGTCAGGTCGGAGGGCGAACAGAACCAGACGCATGTCGGACAGGAAGCATATATGAAGCGCCGCTTTTCGCATCGCATCGTCAGGCTGATCAAGGACTGCGGCGGGACCAACATGATTGAGGCGGCGATCATCGCGCCGATCATGTTGGTCCTGACGTTTTCGATCGTCGACTTCGCATCGATGTTCTACGTCTACCTGGCGTTGGAGAACGGCGTGAGCCAGGCGACGCGATATGCCGTAACCGGCAATCAACTCCAGGATCCGAACAATCCGAGCGCGACGCTTTCCCGCCAGGACTCGATCATCCTGACCATGCAGCGTGCGACGCCTACGCTCACGATCAACAGTTCGGCATTCAGCTTCAGCCACCTGGTCGGGACCAGTTGGACGTCCGGCCTCGGCGGCTCAGGCGACGTCGGGAAAGTAACCGTCACATACACATGGAACATCATGACGCCGCTCATACGGCCCTTCTTCACGAATGGCCAGATTCAGTTCACCGTCGCATCCGCGATGAAGAACGAGACCTATCAATGACGCCTCAACTTCAGGTCAGGCGTCCGTTCCGGCGGCGTCTCGCGAGCGCGACCGGTCAGAGCGTGATGGAAATGGCGATGCTGCTGCCGTTCCTCACCGTGGTGGCGCTCGGAGTCGTCGAGCTGAGCTACGGCCTTCTCGACCAGCACATTGTCACCAGGCTCACGCGAGAGGGCGCGAACCTGATCTCCCGCGATACAACTCTTGATGACGCGTACCAGGCACTGGTGGGGATGAGCGCCCTTCCGGTTGACTTCAATACGCGCTCAAAGGTCATTTTCTCCGTCGTCCTGCACGATGCCACGACCGGTGCGTCCAACTACGACAAGAACATCCTGTATCAGCAGTTTCAGTACGGGTCCTCCGGCGTTCCCGGCAGCAGCAGTCTGTCGTGCGCGGCGGGGGCGAGCGCCTTCGGGCCGGGCCCCGAGCACCTGGCCGCCAACGCTGACAACAATACCGCCCTGCAGGTAGTCGGCTTGCCCCCGGGCGCCCTCACCTCCCTTGGCAGCTATCTCTACGTCACGGAGATCTTCACGCAACACAACCTGCTCACGCCGTTCAACAGCTTCGGCGTCACGGTGCCGAGCACGCTGTACTCGATTGCGTATTTTTAGAAGGTTGATGGACATGGCTAAGCTTCGATCGCGTCTGTCTGGAGAAAAGGGTGTCGCACTCATCTACGTCGCGGTGACGCTGACCGCGATGTTGCTGTTCACCGGTCTGGCCGTCGACGGCGGCCGGGGCTATGTCGTCAAGGCGCAGCTGTCCAAGGCGGTTGACGGCGCGGCGCTCGCGGCTGCCCGCGAGTTGAACAGCGGCACTCCGAATCTGAAGGCGCAGCAGGTCTTCAGGGCGAATTTCCCCGCCGGGTTCCTGGGGACGTCGTCGTCGACCGACCCTGCGTCGGATCCAAACTTCTACAACCTGACGACCGATCCGACGACCGGCGTCAACATCGTCACCATCAATGCCACGGCTGTGCTGCCGACGACGTTCATGGGGCTGGCCAACTACACCAGCATGACGGTGGCTGCGACAGGTCAGGCTACCCGGCGGATGGTCGACCTGTCGCTCATCCTCGACGTGTCGAGCTCGATTGGATCGAAGTGGCCCACCGTGCGTGACGCCGCCAGGACGTTCATCAACGCGTTCGATGGGGCGCACGACCGCCTCTCACTCCTGACGTTCAGCAACGGGGCGGCGGTCATCGATCCCATGCCGGCCACGAGGGGGTTCAACAAGGCCCAGCTTCAAGGTGACGTCCCACAGAATCTGCCCGGCGGCAGCACGCTCATGGTCGAAGGCTTGTACCGCGGCTGGGACGAGCTGAGATCGGTCCCGACCGGCACGCAATCGAGTCTGCGGATCATCGTGCTGTTCACGGACGGCGCGTCCAACGGGGTCCCGGGCGCCTACGACGCATCGGGCACGGCGAAGTCACTACGGTCATGGGACTTCCCAAAGAACGCTATCGATCCTGACAGCCAGACGTGGGACAGCCCGCACATCGACGGGCTCTACGACACACAGACCGGTGCGACCAATCCCGGCTACAGCATCACCGTTCCGTGGAACTCGACGACGACGCTCGCGGCAGTCCCGCTGCTTCCGCTTCAGACCTGGCACACACACCACCGCAGCCCCGGGATTCCGACGGCGTTCCCGCTGCAGTCGGCGACGCTCAAGGTCAACGGCACCACGCAGAACGCAATTCGAGGTCTGCGGCATGTACAGGCCGGTGGTCAGTATCCTGCCGAGGTGTTCAATATCAACAACGCCGCCCGGAACGTCCTCGAGATCATCGGCGACGCAGCGCGAACCGATACCGGCGGTGACTACCCGATTCGAATCTACACGATTGGGATGAGCTACCTGATCAGGGATCTCCTGGGTACGATGCCGGAAATGCCTGAGGACATTCTCAAGCGCATCTCCAACGACAAGACGTCGGTTGACTACAACCCGGCTCAGCTCGAGGGAAAATATTTCTACGCCCCGAACGCGTCTGACGTTGGACCTGCGTTCCAGGGGATCCAGAACCAGATCCTGCGGCTGAGCAAGTGAGGTGGGCTGAAGACTCATGGTCGCGG
>DASZFS010000016.1:0-18453 GCA_035939575.1 Vicinamibacterales bacterium
CATCACCAACAACCCCCGTTGGCGGGCTTCGACCACAGCGCGCATCGTCGACGGCGTGCTGATCTCCGATCCCATTCCGGTGATGCACCTGAGCCGGGCAGGCGGGTTTGCAGCTGGTCGTGCCAACTATGTGGCTGGCGCTCCCGGGACTGACTTTACGCATGTGGGCGAATTCGAGTTCCGGGACGTCCGTTTTCGGCTCACGCTGCATCCCGATGGGACGTTCACGGGCGTGATGGCGAATTACCGGCCGATCGACAACATCTATCTCAGCGAATACGCGGGCGGCCGGGGCACGGCTTCCATCGCGAACAACGACTGCGCCGCCGAGTACAACATCCTCGCGAAGCTCGCGGACGGGCATCCGGATCCGGTGACCGGCGAGTGCACCGCGATCTCGGCAGCCCAGAACATCACCGGGATTCCGGCGTTTGTGGTGCCCGCGCCGGGCGAGACGCTGTCGGCCGTCCGCACAGGATCGAGCGTGGCGGCGAAATGAGGTCAGACATGCCGATGATCAAAAGCGTGCGCGTCATTGGGACGCTTGTGGCTGTGGCGTTGGCGCTGGGCGCGGGCGGCACGCGCTCGTTCGGCGCCAATCGGGAGGGCTCGACGCTGGCGTTTCTCATCTCGAAGGCCGACATGGGGTTCCACTATGGGAAGTTCGAGGAGGACTGTCCGCAAGGCTTCGAGTTGACGCTCGAAGAGTCCTACCTCGCCTCGCTCACGCCGGCCGAGCGCGAATGGATGCTGCGGCCGGAAAACTCCTTCGAGTACGGCAACGCGTGGAAGAACGACTACCTCACGGGTCCCGGCGGCACGAACGTCTGCAGCAACCCGAAATCATTCAAGGACGATCCGCGCCGTCGCCCCTACCGCGGTGTCGCCAGTAAAGCAGCGTACGGTCTGAATCTCGATGGGACCACCGACGGCCGTGCAACGCCGAAGACGTGTGCGCATCAGAAGTTCGAGGGGCTGAACGGCGAGCCGACGGTCGACAATCAGCTGTATCGGGCGTCTGGCTGCAGCAAGCTCAATCGCGGCACGGAACTGACGAACCAGCAGTATCTGGAAAGGGCGTTCCTCATCGAGCTGCGCGGCGTGCACGATCTCAAGAACGACAATCACGTTGAGATCGGTGTCTATTCGACAGCCGATGGCGAGGCCTCTTTGAAGGCTGGCGACGGCTCTGATGTGGCGTATCAGACCTTCACCATCACCAACAACCCCCGTTGGCGGGCGTCGACCACGGCGCGCATCGTCGACGGCGTGCTGATATCCGACCCCATTCCGGTCATGCACCTGAGCCGCGCAGGCGGGTTCGCGGCCGGTCGTGGCAACTATGTGAGCGGCGCTTCCGGGAACGCGTTCGCGTTCTCCGGCGAGTTTGAGTTCCGCGATGTCCGTTTCCGATTGACGATGCATCCGGATGGGACGTTCACGGGCGTGATGGCGGATTACCGGCCGATCGACAACATCTATCTCAGCGAATACGCCGGCGGCCGGGGCACGGCGTCCATCGCGAACAACGACTGCGCCGCCGAGTACAACATCCTCGCGAAGTTCGCGGACGGGCATCCGGATCCGGTGACCGGCGAGTGCACCGCGATCTCGGCGGCCCACAACATCACCGGGATCCCGGCGTTTGTGGTGCCCGCGCCGGGCGAGACGCTGTCGGCCGTCCGCACAGGATCGAGTGTGGCGGCGAAATGACATCAGGAATGGCCACGATGTTGACACGGAAAGACGTCATCCGTCAGATCCGATGGGGCCTCGGTGTGGCTGCGGTCGCATCGTCGCTTGCGGTGGTGATCGCGGCGGCAGACCCGTCGGCAAGCACGAGCGTCATGCGTCGTCTCACCGACGAGCAGTACCGGAACGCGATCACGGATATTTTTGGCGAGGACATCGAATACGCGGGGCGGTTCGATCCGGTATTGCGACCAACCCACGGCCTGCAAATCCAAGGCGTCAGTCAGATCGCGGTGTCGCCCGCCGGCTTCGAGCAGTACGACAAAGTGGGCCGGACCATTGCCGCGCAGGTCGTCGACGAGCGGCATCGGACCCTGCTCGTCGGCTGCGCGCCGAAGTCAGCCACGCTGCCGGACGACGCGTGCGCGACGGCGTTCTTTCAACGAACGGGAGAGCTGCTGTTTCGGCGTTCATTGACGCGAGCTGACGTGCAGTTGTACGTGTCCGCTGCGCGTGGAGCGGTCGCGGCGACCAACAATTTCTATGGCGGCCTGGTGGACGGGCTCGGCATGATGCTGGCCTCGCCACGGTTCCTGTTCGACGTCGACGTCACGGAACCCGACCCCGCACGCCCAGGCGCGCGGCGGCTCGATGCGTATTCGAAAGCCGCGCGATTGAGTTTCCTGCTGTGGAACACGACGCCCGATCGGGAGCTGCTCGCAGCCGCTGCGAAGGGCACGCTGCACACGCCAGCCGGGCTCACCCAGCAGGTGGATCGTCTACTGGCGTCGCCGCGCCTCGAGGGCGGCGTGCGGATGTTCTTCGCCGACATGCTGGGCTTCGACCAGATCGTCGACCTCTCGAAGGATGCCGTGATCTATCCGCAGTTCACGTCCAACGCCAAGCGTGACATGCCGGAGCAGACGCTGCGCACGATTGTGGATCTGCTGATCACCAACAACGGCGACTATCGCGACCTGTTCACGACGCGGCACACCTTCCTGACGCGCGCGCTCGGCGCTCTCTACCGTGTCCCCGTGCCGGAGCAACGCGGGTGGATCGCGTACGACTTTCCCGATGACAGTCCGCGCGCCGGCATCCTCTCGCAGCCGAGCTTTGTGGCAACCTTTTCGCCTCCCGGCCGGAGTTCGCCGACGTTTCGCGGTAAGGCGCTGCGCGAGCTGATTCTCTGTCAGCCGGTGCCTGACCCGCCGGCGAACGTGGACTTCAGCAAAGTGGAAAACACGGCGACGGGAACCGTTCGGGATCGGCTGACGGGGCATCGGGCGAACCCCTCGTGCGCCACGTGTCACCGGTTCATGGATCCGATCGGCCTGGCCCTCGAGAACTTCGACGGCGCCGGCACCTATCGACTGCAGGAGAACGGAGCGGTCATCGACGCCAGCGGTGAGCTCGACGGCACCAAGTACGCCGATCCGGTCAGCCTCGGGCAGGCGGTTCGGAACCATCCGCAACTGCCGGTGTGTCTGTCGAAGCGGCTGGCAGAGTACGCGGTGCGGCGCCCGCTCGACACGGAAGAGGCCGCGTGGGTGAAGACACTGGGCACGCGGTTTGTCGAGAGCAACTACCGCCTGCGCGAGTTGCTGCGTATCGTCGCCACGAGCGAGCAGTTTTTCAAAGTACCGGACCCCGCGGTCACATCTTCTGCAGAGGTACACAAATGAATCGCGTACAACGTCGGACGGTTCTTCGCGGGTTGCTCCAGGGCGCGACCGTCGCGGTGGCGCTGCCGTATCTGGATTGCTTCCTCAACAACAGCGGCACGCTCCTGGCCGCCGAGGGCGCGCCGCTGCCGACTCGTTTTGGCACATGGTTCTGGGGATTGGGGGTCAACCCGAACCGGTATTTCCCGACGAAGACCGGCAAGGGCTACGACCTGCTGCCGGAGCTGAGCCCGATTGCGAAGTTCCAGGACAAGGTCACGGTGTTCAGCGGCTTCGATTGCTTGACCGACGGGAAGCCCGTCATCCCTCATGGGACAGGAAGCACGACCTTCCGGTCCGGCACCGCGCCGGGCGGCAGCGGCGCGCTGTCGAGTGCGACGTTCGACAACATCGTCGCGGACGCGATCGGCACGGGGACACGGTTCCGGACGCTCGACGTTTCGGCCATCGGCGACAGCCGCAACAGCCTGAGCGGCCAGGGCGCCGGGCAGATGAACCCTGTCGAGACCAGTGCGACGCGGTTCTACCAGCGCCTCTTCGGTGACGGATTCGTCGACCCGAATGCGGCGGCCTTCACGCCAGATCCGAAGATTATGTCGCACAAGAGCGTGCTGTCGGTCGTAAAGGACGAGCGGAAAGCGCTGGAACGATCGCTCGGGGCCGCCGATCGGGCCCGTCTCGATCAGTACTTCACGGCCGTGCGCCAGGTGGAAGCGCAGCTCTCGATTCAGCTTCAGCAGCCCGAGCCGCTCGTCGCGTGCAAGGTGCCGCAGCCGCCGAAGGACATGGAAGTCCAGACCGTCCTCGAGGACGTGCTCCTGAATCATGAAATGATGGCGCGTCTGCTCGCCATGGCGCTCGCCTGCAACCAGACGAAGGTGTTCAACGTCGCGTTCAGCAACGGGGCTTCGTCGTTGACGCGGCGAGGCAGCTCGACCACGCATCACCAGTTGACGCACGACGAGGTCGTCGATCCGAGGCTCGGCTACCAGCCGGAGGCGACCAAGTTCGTCGAGGCGTTAATGGGGGCGTGGGGCACGTTCCTCGGCATTCTGGACGGCATGCCCGAGGGCGACGGCACGCTCCTCGATCACATGCTCGTCGTGGCGCACTCGGAAACGGAGTACGCCAAGAACCACACCGTCACCAATCTGCCCATCATGTTCGCGGGAACCGCGGGTGGCCGGATTCGCTCCGGCACGCACGTGTCGATGAAGCGGGAGCCGGTCTCACGCGTTGCGCTGACGGCCATGCAGGCGGTGGGTGTCCAGATCGAGTCCTTCGGCACGTTGTCGATGCAGACGAAGAAGCCGATCAGCGAACTGCTGGTCTGAGCGGACGCTGGAGGGCTTGTCATGAACGCGCAGCGACATCGCCTCGGTGCTGTGATTCTGTCGATCGGTGCGCTTGTGATGCTGGCTGTCCGCTCGGAGGCGGCCGGCCAGCCGCAGTCGCCGGACGTGCGGACGCCGCCGGAGATCACGATCCAGCCGATGCCGCCGGGGCCGATGTTCGCGGACGTCAACGGCTACACGTTGTACGTCAGCGAGCGGGACGTCGACGCTGGAAAGTCCTCGTGCGTCGGCGCGTGCACGTCGGAATGGACACCGCTGCGCGCGTCGGCGGACGCCAAGCCGTCTGGCGACTGGACCCTCGTGCCGCGGGACGACGGGGCGCCGCAATGGGCGTACAAGGGGCGACCGCTGTATCGATACTCAAAGGAGAGCAAGCCGCGATGGGCTGACGGACAGAATCAGCTGTGGAGGTACGCCCTCGTCTCGCCGTTCCCGTCTCGCAATGCGTTCAATCAGAGGGGCCTTGGTGGGCAGCAGGCAGCTGCGGCGGGCGCGGCCGGAGCGGCAGCCGCGCAGGCAGCTCAGGGAGCGGCGAACTTCGGCTACATGCGAGGAGCTTCTCGGCGGCCTCCGATTGTGCTGCCACCCGGAGTGCCGGGCGGCGTGACAGGCCAACCGAGCGACGCGGGACCGGTGTTTGCTGACGGGAAGGGCCTGACCCTGTACACGTCGACCGCGGCGGCACCGTGCTCGGGGAAATGTCTCGAGGCATGGAAACCGCTGACGGCTCCCATGCTTGCGATTCAGCCAGTTGGCGATTGGTCGATCGTGAAGCGGCCCGACGGGACGCTTCAATGGGCCTATAAAAGCAAGCCGCTGTATCGGTCCATCAGGGACACCAAGGCGGGAGACACCAACGCCGAGGATGGTGACTGGCATGCTCTGCGCCTACCGGGTGCCATCGCCTCGCCACCGGCACGATAGCACCTTGTCCCCAGGTAGGCGATCTCGTTACCGGCCATCCAACTCGATCCCCAACGCATATCGAGGGCGGAGATCGAACACCGAGTAGCCCGCGGCCGGGCTGCTGACCAGCCGGCCTCCCTTTCCTTCCAGGTAGCTGCTGTACTTCTTCATGTCGTCGACGCTGACGGCGACGTGGTGGATCGACGGACCGTACTTGTTCAAGTGATCGCGCCAGGGGCTTGCGCCGCCCACCGGCTCGATGAACTCAATGCCGACGTTCAGCGGAAACACGATCGTCTTGATGCGAGGATCCCTGGACGGCTGCACCGGCGGGAGATCGACGCCGAGGATCGTCGCAAACAGCGTGGCGGCTTTCTGCGCGTCCGCCACCACGACGCCGAGATGCCGCACGGGCGACGTGCCCAGACTGGTCGCTGCCGCCGGGGTCGGAACGGGCGTCGGGTTCGCGTTCTGGCCCAGCTCCACGGTGAAGCCCAGCTGCTTCCGGAAATTGACGTACGCGTAGCCGACATTCGCCGTCCCCATTTCGTGGCGGCCGCCAAGCTTCTCGAGATGCGCAACCGCCTGCGGCGCGCTGCGAACGGTAAACGTGATGTGTTGCATCCCCTCGCCATACGCGTCGAGGAACTCGCGCCACGGACTGGGCCCGCCGACCGGCGTCATGACCTCCATCCCTGACCCGCCCAGCTGCAGCATCGCGTACTTCGGATGGGCGTCGCGATCGCCGGCAAACTCCGTCGGAAATTCAACCGGCTTGAACTCCCGCGGCATCGGGGCCATGACGCCGAACAGGTCGGCGTAGGCCGGCACAGCCAGATCGACATCACGAACGACCACGCCAAAATGATTCACGACCGCGCCATCGAACACGCCGGTTGGCGCGGCTGGCGCGGCGTGGAACGATCTCGCGAACACCGCAAGGAGCATCCCGAGAACGAGCGCCCCAGCGGTCGTCGTCGCCCGCATGCGGCCGGGGCCGGATCTCGTCATAACAGCCTCCTGTCATCGCGAATCATCCTGCGCTGCAATTTCCCCCGCGGTACGGAACTGAACCCGCGCCACGCGGCTCGATTGATCGCACGGCAGCCACAGCTCGCCGCGCACGGTGTCCATGCCGAGATGACGGGAGCCGCACCCGCGACTCGGCAGCTGATAGACGGTCCATTGCTCCGTCTTCGGATCGAACTTCACGATCGCATCGCCCAGCGGCACGTCCGTCCACACGTTGTGTGCCGCGTCAACGTGCGTATCGTACGGATGGCCGTGAATCGGCAGCGGATAATACGTGACCTTCAGCGTGTGGATGTCGATCTTCGCGAGCGTCTCGCCCGCCCAGTTCGGGACCCAGACCGTGTTGCCTTTCTGATCCGCGGACAGGCGACGCGGAGCGGACGCCCACGGCGTCGGGCCCACCGGATAGCCGCCCCAGCTTTGCGCGCCTGCGGCGTCGTAGAACGCGAGATCCGCCGGCGTCATCAGCGCGCGCCGTTTTTCGTAATCCGGATCGCGCATCGGGATTTCGAACCGCTCACCCGTCTTCACATCCGCCTTCGTGACGTCGTCGGCCAGGAACTGCGACCACCAGCCGTTGCCTTCCCCGTCGGCCGCCACCCCGTAGGTCGAGCCGTCCGCGGGGGTGCGCTGTTGATACAGGTGAAATGCGCGCGTGGCGGGATCGAACCGTACCGATCCATTGCGGCCGTTGGTCCAGACGTGGCCCTCCGGATCGACATCGCTCGCGTTCATGAGCCCGCCCATGGCGCGCGGAGGCGAGAACAGCGCGAACAGAAGGGACCCGGGGTCGAAGCGTCCCAGGCTCGCGTAATCGAACTGGGACCAGATGTTGTGCTGCTGGTCCTGCGCGACCTGCTCGGTGAACATGATGCGACCGCTGCCGCCGACCATGGCCACCGCCGTCATCCGCCCTGAACGAGGGTCGAGTTTCGTGTACGTGCGGTTGGTCTCGAACGTCGTCCGCGCCTCGGAGAGCCACACGTTCCCGGCGCCGTCGACGACGGCATCATGCACGCCGACAATGCCGTGCATGCCGACCGCGGGTCCCTGTGACCAATCGCTGCCGTTGTACCACGCCAGCTCGTTCTCTCGTTCGCCGATCGGGATGTCGTACTCGGTGACCACCACGCGGGCCGCATCGCCGCGAGGTCGCGGAGGGGGCGCGAGCTTCATCGGGGACGGCCCCGGCCCGCGCATCTCGACGAGATACGTCACGAGATCCTCGCGGTGGTGCCGCATGATGCCGGCGAGAAACCCGAGCTCATCGGTCGGGGGATCGAGGCGGCCGGTCCACCCGATGTGCGAGCTCTCTTCCATGGCCTTGATGATGGCGCGCCAGCCGGCTTCGTCGAACCGGTTCTGCAGGACCACCGCGAGGCTGTGGCAGTCGGAGCAGGTGACGTGCAGGACCTGCTTCATGCGCCGGTGCTCCGGTGTGTCGTCGGGCAGCGCATCGTACCACTCGACGCCCGAGAGCTGTCTGCTGAAGTCCCTGACCGGAACCACCGGCAGCGTCTGCCGCGTCGGCCTGGTGGCGTCGAGCGACACCGTCGCCCTCCCCGTCGCGTATCCGACGGCCTGCACCCAGAGCTCATAGCGTCCGGATCGCAGCGGCGGAAAGACGTACTCGCCACGTTCATCGGTATAGACAGAGGTGGTGATCGTCGTGCCGGGCGCATGCGCGGACACAGCAACACCGTCGAGCGGCCGGCCCTGGGACGTGATGGTGCCGCTCAGCCTCGCATCGGCAGCGACCGGTGCCGCGTCCGCACTGCGAGGTGTCGCGCCTCCAGCGAGTGGCGGTGTCTTGCCCGCCAGCTGGTCGGCGGTCGGCTTCTGATCGGGGCCGATGGACTGCAGAAATGCCAGGATATAATCCACATCGTCGCGATCGAGCGCGTACTTGAAGCCCGGCATCCGGGTCGATCGGTCCGCAATCGTCGCGCGCACCCGCTCCTCCCCGAGCGCCCGGACACGGTTTGCGTCGATCCACGGTCCCATCGTGCGGTACGTAGGTGTGCCCACGCCGTCGTGGCAGAACGCGCACCGCTGCAACCACAGCGCGCGGCCCCGCAGCGCCCGGTCGGAAAGTGGCGGCGCCGCGACGAGCGCGCGCACGTCGTAGTCGCGCGCAACCACGCGCACTTCTGGATTGGAGGCCTGCGCCGCGATCACAGCAGTCATCCCAACGGTCAGAAGAAGACCGTGATTGAGCACACCCCTTCTTCGCGTCAGCGCCTCAGCTCCTCACGTGTGTCCATCGCAAGCTGCTCCAAGGCAAACTGCTCGCGCGCGCGCATGTCCGCCTTCTCGCGCGCGCAATCCAGACAGATCGTCGGATCCACCACCGGGCCTGTCGGAAGCCGCCGATCCTGCATCAATTTCGCGAGCAGCCCGGCGGTGTGCGGCTGGTGTTTGTAGAACTCGGTATAGGTGAGCCCATTGGCGATGCTCCACGCCGTCCACCCTTGATAGGTTTTCGCGTCGAGCCTGGCGCCCTGCGACACCAGATACTCGACGACGGCGTTGATTCCCCTGAACGCGGCTCCATGCAGCGCCGTCCATCCCTCGTGATTGGCCGCGTTCACATCATTGCCGCTCTCGACGCAGATCTTGACCGCTGCGAGCACCTCGTCCTCCTGGCCTGCGAGCGAGCCGCCGTCCTCGCCCGGGTTCCAGATGTGCAGGCCCGCCGCCACCATCAGCGGCGTCGACAGCTCGCCGTTCGGAATCGTCGGGTCGGCGCCGTTCGCCAGCAGCACCCGCATGACTTCGGTGTCGGTGTTCTTCGCGGCCAACAGGAACGCAGTCGCGCCGGTGCGGATGAGGCGATTGCGCTGACCGTCCTTCATGGCGTTGTTGGCCATGCGCGCGTTGATGTTCACGCCCTTGGCGATGATCTTCCTGACGACGTCGATGCTGTCGATCGTTCCGGTCGGGATCGGACCGGGTGTCCCGAACCCGGTGTTCGGCCGGCGGATTCTGACCGCCTGGTGCAACGCGTTCCAGCCGGCGCCGTCCAGGTTCGGATCCGCGCCGCGATCGAGCAGCAGATCGGCGACATCCCAGCGCGCGTTCGCGGCCGCGACGACGAGCGCGCTCTCGCCATCGCTCAACACGTCGTTGACGTTCGAGCCGGCATCGACGAGCGCGCGCACGGCGTCCACGGCGCCGGCGCGGACCGCGAACAGGAGCGCGGTGAAGCCGCTGGCCTGAGGAGCCGTCCGATCGTCTGCCGTCCGGAACTGACTCACAGGTGTACGCGCGTCGATCTTGGCGCCGGCTTCGACCAATAGCTTCACAGCCGCCGCGTTATTGCGTGACGCCGCCCACATCAACGGTGTCTGGCCGTGGGTCGTCGTCACGTTGGGGGAGGCACCATGGGCGAGGAGCGCCTGCAATGCATCGACGCGGCCGGTCCGGGCGGCGATCGCGATGGGCGTATCGCCGTCGTCCAGCCTGGCGCCGGCCGACGCGCCCGCCTTCAGGAGCCGCTCGAGGATCACAGCGTCGCCGTTCTCCGCGGCGAGCGCCACCGGCGTAACGCCGTAGCGATTCGCCACTTCGACGCGGGCCCCGGACGCCACAAGCAGATCGACCAGAGCGCGGTCACCCTGTTGCACGGCCCAGTGCAGAGCCGACGACCCGTCAGGCGTCGCGGCATTCACGTCGGCGCCGGCTTTGAGCAAAGTCCGCACGACGGACATGTCAGCCCGGCGGACCGCGTCGACGAGCGAGACGTTGGCGTTGTTGCCGGCGGCGCCAACGCTGACCGACGCGAGCGCAGAGAGCACGGCCACGACCGTTGCAGAAAGGGCGTGCCTCGTCATGGTGTCCCTCCTGCGTTAGAGCTCTGCCAGACGGCCGGTGCTATCCGACAGTCTGTCCAGGTGCACGCCAACCTTGTCGAGGAGCGTCAGGCCGAAGTTCATGAACGGCGTATCCATCTCGTACACGACGTGCCGGTTGCCTTCGAGCTGCCCACAACCCTTCCCGGCGATGACGACCGGCAGGTTGTACGGCGTGTGCTGGTCCCCGTCGCCCATCCCGGCGCCGTAGACGAGCATCGCATGATCGAGCACCGACCCATCGCCGTCAGGAATTGTCTCCAGCTTCGCCACCAGCCCGGCGTATAAGGAGAGGTGATACGCGTTGATCCTGGAGTTCTGCTGGATGTTGTACGCCTCGTTCTGGTGGTGGGAGACCGTGTGATGCCCCTCGGCGACGCCGATGTCCGGATAGGTTCTGTAGCTGGACTCGCGCGCCAGCTGCATGCACGCGACGCGCGTGATGTCTCCCTGATACGCCAGCGCGAGCAGGTCCAGGAGCAGCTTCGCGTGTTCGTCGTAGGTCTCGGGCACACCGGACGGCTGTTCGACGGTGGGCAACGGCGCCGTTTCACTGTTGCGCTCGGCACGCTGAATGCGCCGCTCGATTTCCCGGACCGAGTCGAGATAGTCGCTCACCATCCCGCCGTCGCTGGCGTTGAGCCGCGCTCGCAGCCGTGCCATGCTGTCGGTCACCGAATCGAGGATGCTGCGGTTCTTCCGCATTTGCGCCAGCCGCGCCTGTACGCTGCCGCCGTCGCCGAACAAGCGCTGGAAAATGACGCGAGGATCGCGCTCGTGCGGGAGCGGCGTGTTCGCCGTCTTCCACGACGTCGAGTTCAGGTACGCGCAGCTGTACCCGTTCTCGCAGTTGCCCACCTGAAAGTTCGATTCGGTCGTCAGCTCGAGCGACGGCAACGACGTCTCCCGGCCGAGCACGTCGGCGGCGTACTGGTCGATCGTCTTGCCGACCATGATATCGGCGCCTTCGGTGCGCTTCGGCAGAACGCCGTTGAGCCAGCCGGCGTGCGCGCGCGTATGGACGCCTCCGCCCTCGTTGTGGCTGATCACGGCACGATTGCTCAGCCCGGTGAGCACCGTCACATGGTCGCGCAGCGGCTCCAGCGGCTTGAGGATCGGGGTGAGCTCGAAATCGCGGCCGCCGGCCCCTTTCGGGTGGAAATTGGGAAGATACATGCCGTTCGGCACGTAGAAGAACCCGACCCGGACGGTTCCGCTCGCGGCAGTTCTGGACGCCGCTGTGAGCGCGGGTACCATCGCGTCGAGGAACGGGAGCGCGATGGCGGCTCCCGCACCGCGGAGGATGGTGCGCCGGGACAGGGACATCTTCGTGATCATCATGACCGTCTCCTCGTCTGAAGCGTCGACGAACGTCGCGTGCGCGGCGCGGAATCATCCGGGCGGCGCGGCCCCGGTCCTCCGGTTCAGGAAGGGATAGCTCTTCACGATCCCCATCACAATTGTCTGCATCCGATAGTCGTCTCGCGCCGCGTCGTTCACGATCCGCCGCACCGCGGGCATGTCGTAGTAGTCGAGTCCGCGGCCGAGGGCGTACGTGAGCATCTTTTCCGTCAGCGTGTTGACGAAGCGATCCGGGCGGCGGGCCAGTGCCCCGCGCAGGCCGGCAACGCCGTCGATTTGCGTCCCGTCGGGGAGCACGGCGGCGGCATCGATCGGGTTGTAGGACTCATCGACCGTTCGCCAGCGCCCGATCGCGTCGAAGTTCTCGAGCGCGAACCCCGCCGGGTCGATCATGCTGTGGCACGCGGAACACACCGGATTCGCACGATGCTGCGACATCCGTTCGCGCAGTGACCTCACCCTCGCCTGAGTCTTCTGATCCTGCAGCGCCGGCACGTTCGGCGGTGGATCCGGAGGCGGCGTTCCGAGAATATTGTTCAGGATCCACTTGCCTCGTATGACGGGCGACGTGCGGATGGCGTGGGACGTCAGGGTGAGAATGCTGCCGTGCCCAAGAATGCCTCGACGGGGGCTGTCCTCCGGCAGCTCGACGCGCCGGAAGTGGCTGCCCTGAATGTTCGGGATGCCGTAGTGTCGCGCCAGCCGCTCGTTCAGGAACGTGTACCGCGCGGTGAGGATCTCCATCGCGCTGCGGTTCTCGCGCAGGATGCTGTCGAGCAGCAGTTCCGTCTCGCGCCGCAGGGCGACGCGCAGCGTCTCGTCGAACGCCAGCAGGTACGGCTCGCCTGGTCGCACCGTGGCCACGTTGCGCAGCAGCAGCCACTGGGCGGCGAAGTTCTCCGTGAGCGCGGAGCAGCGCGGATCGGCGAGCATCCGCCTGACCTGCGCCTCGAGCACCTCCGGTGCCTTCAAACGGCCGGCGCGTGCGACATTCAGCAACTCCTCGTCCGGAACGCTGCTCCAGATGAAGAACGATAGCCTCGATGCGAGCTCGAGATCGCTGACGCGAAACGATGTCACCGCCGCCGAATCGGCTGGCGGCGCGCTCGACGTGCTCGACGCGCTCGACGCGCTCGACGTGCTCCTCAGGGCCGCCGGGCCCGCGCGAACGTGATCGCCTTCGGTGCGGAACAGGAACAGCGGATCGACCAGCATCCGCGCGATCGCGAACTCGATGCCGCCCTCGAACGTCGCGCCCGTGGACCGCGCTTCGTTGTAGAAGTCGACGAGGACCTGGACGTCGTCCTCGAGCTCCATGCCTCGATACGCGTGATGCGCGAGCTTTGCGAGAATCCGCTGGGCGCATGGCCCCTCGCCGGACTCGCTCGTCGGCTGGCACGCCAACACGCGCCGGCGGCTCGGCGTGTCGCCCGGCCCCGCGGGCGCATAGGGACCGGCAATCGTGACCGCCATGACGTACAGCTGCGGTCCCGAGATGCCACCGTCATTGCCGGACACCCCCGGATTGAAGAACGGCTCGCGTGTCTGCTCCGGAATCTCCGGCGCCTTCCGATAGAAGGCGACGCCAATTGCGTGCGGTCCGGCCTTGATCGGCACCTGCGCTTCGACCCTGTTGTCCTTGTCACCCAGCTGAACCGCGAGGCCGCCGGCCGTGTTGGCTGTGCGGCTGCCCACCGCGGCGACATGCACCTGCTGGTCGTCCACGCTGAACTCGAGCTTCTCGCTCTCGCCGAACCGGTTCGTGCCACTCACGTCGGCTTTGATCGTGTACCTGCCGTCCTGAGGGAACACGTATTGAATCAGCGTTCCGCCGCGGGTTCCCGGCGGCAGTCCGTCGCCGCGTTCGCTCTGCGCGCCGTCGGGCGCCATCCGGAACGTCTTCGAATCGACGGCGGGAGGCGCCGCCCCCATGGCCATGCGGCTGATCGTGTTCGCCGCCGCGAGATAGCGCTCCATCTGGGCGGGTGCGACTCTCAGCACGCCCGCCATGTTGTCGAATCCGTAACTCGAATCATCCGCCGGAAGGAACTCGCCCGCATCGATGTCGAGCGCCAGTACGTCGCGAATGGCGTTCTGATACTCGACGCGGTTCAGGCGGTGGAACGTTTCAGTGCGGCCCGGATTGGGATGCGCGGCGGCCGCGCGATCGAGCTCCCCTTCCAGCCCCGATCGGAATCCGTCGTAGGCGGCTTGGTCGGGACGCGGACGGCCCGCGGGAGGCATCAAACCGGCGCGGAGTTTCCGGACGACTTTTTCCCAGACATCAGGATGATCGCCGGGCCGCGAGACGTCGAGCGAGGTGAGGACAAGGTTGCCGGACTTCGTCCGCTCGTTATGGCAGCCGGCACAGTACTGCTCGATGAGCGCACGCTGCGGCGCGGCGGCCGTGGCGGAGGACTGGACCGCCGGTGCCACAGGGACGGGACCGTGTCCGGCGAGCGCGCGCGGCCACGATCCGGCGATCACCAGCGGAAGGCCGGACACCGCAACGCGTGCAATCAACATCCGCTTGATCATGACTACCAGTTGATCATGAATAGCAGCGCGGCTCGCAGATACGTACAGCGGCCATGGTAGCCTAAACGTTCGCGGGCGCCGCGGCATTATCTGAAATCTGGTATGGCCGAAAAGGACACCCGTAACCGACGCTGTTCTGGCAACTTGGCGATGATCTCCTGAGGAGGAACAGCCATGAAGACCCGATGGGTCCTCGCGATCGTCGTGCTCGGCGTCGCGTTCGCGCCGTTCGGGCACGCGGGCGCCCAGAGCACGCAGGCCTACGGCATTGCTGCGAAGCGACCAGTCTTCGCGGGCGCGTGCCATTATTGCCCCTGGGGCGCCATCGCCGATGTCGTGAAGGCGGCCATGAAGCCGTACGACTACGACGTCCAAATCTGCTATGTCTGCGCGACGACCTTCGGCCCGCGCCAGGTGGCGGGGGCGCTCGTTCCTCAGCCGCGCGCCGACGTCGCAGCGGCACGGCCGGCAGGCCTGGTCATCATGGGTCCGGACGAGCCTGTGCCCAAAGGCCCCGTCGATTTCGGCGCGACCAGCACGCCGAACCTGCGCCGCGCCTATGAAGGGCGGGGCGACTACGAGAAGGAGGGGCCGCGAAAGAATCTCCGCGTCTTCGCCATCGTCGATTACCCGGCGTATCTGCTCGTCGCCGCGACGAAGGAGTCCGGCATCACCGACCTTGCGCAACTGAAAGGGCGCAAGACCCCGCTGCGCGTTCTGGTGGACAACCAGCCAGAGTCAAGGGAGGTGCTTGCCTATTACGGCCACACCGAGGACTCCATCAAAGCGGCCGGCGGGACGGTGCGTCGAGGCGGTCCCCAAGTCACCACCGATTTCGATCTGGTGGTTTTCGGCGGCACGCTGTCCAACGCGCCGGAACAGGCGGTTTGGTACACCCTGACCCAGAAGTACGACCTGCTCTTTCTGCAACTACCTGACGATTTGATCTTACAACTCGCGAAGGATCCCGACTATGAGCGGCGGACCGCTCCGCTGGGGCTGTTGCGCGGTCTGGACCGCAACATTCCGACGGTTGCGCGGCACATGAACGCGGTATTCGGACGCGCTGATGCGCCGGAGGCGTTCGCCTACACCGTGGCCAAGGCGCTCGACGAGCAGCAGGACTTGTGGACCTGGGCGCCGATCCCGCTGTACTACAATCCACGGACTGCCTGGAAAACCAATGGCCTTCCGCTCCATCCGGGAGCGGTGCGGTACTATCGCGAGAAGGGCTACATGAAGTAGAAGGACCGCGAATCAGCATGACCGATGGCGTCTTGAGGAAGCGCAGCCGTAAGCCGGAACGTAAGAAGGGGGAGACGATGAACGCCGCGAAAGCTGGAGCCCTTGTTGTCGGCGTGATCGCTGGTTGCGCGGCGGCCCAGGCGCTGGCGCAGCCGCTTGGACCGGCAGAGGTCAACGTCACGAACGACCCCAGGCACCGTTACGGCGAATTGCAACTGGCCGTGAATCCGAAGAACCCCAGCAACATCGTGATGGCGGTCGTGGAGCTCGGTTACAACTACGCGTGCCAGGCGGCCAAGGCTCCAGAGTGTGAGATGGTGCAATCGAAATTGGTGGGTCCAGGGCAGCCGGGCCTCACCCAGCCTCAGGGCACCTACGCTGGAACGGGCTTCAACAAGGTGGTGGCCTTCGCGTCGTTCGATCGCGGCAGGACCTGGAAGCGCGTCGAACTTCCTGCCCATCCCTCCGCGCATCCGCGCTTGGCCGGGCGAGGGGATCCATCGGTGACGGCCGGCGCCGATGGCGCGTTCTATTTCAGCTGGGACGCGCTGGATTGGGGAACGCCCGAGGCCGCGCTGCCGAGTGCTGGCGTGGCCGTGACGAAGTCCACAGACGGCGGCCTCACGTGGCGCGACCCGGTGCTGACTGGTGTTCCGGCAGACGGCCCAAAGGTCACTGCCGATCCGAACACCGGCACGATCTATGCCGCCGCCTCGAGTGCTCTGGGCCCTCTTTCGACCGGCGATCCGAACGCGCCGTTCAATCCACACCGCGACCGGTGGCTCGTCTCATCGACTGACGGCGTGAAGTGGACAAAGCCTGAGGGCATGGGCGGCCAGGCGAGCATGTCCGCTGCCCGCGGCGTGCTCGCGGCAGTGTTCAAGACCGAGGCAAGGGACAATATGTTCACGGCAGCGAACAACCAGCTGTGCGGCAGCGCGCCGGCTCCCTGCATCCTGTTCGAAACAACGAAGAACGCCGGCGCCTCGTGGTCACGGTCGGTGCTGAAGGTCGAGAGCTCCAGCACGGGCCGGCCCGGTGTCGCGGCTGATCCTGCGAAGGCGGGGCACTTCGCGGTGTTCGTTCCTGTGAACGGCGACAAGGAATTCTGGATCTACGAGACACGTGACTCGGGCACGACGTGGAGCGGACCGGGCAAAGTCGCCGAGGACACGACCAAGCAGCACTTCCATCCCTGGATGGAGTACGCGCCAAACGGCGTTCTTGGCCTGCTGTGGCGGACGAGACAGCCGGCGCCGGGGCAGGCAGCGGCGCCGGCCGCGCCGCCCAGCGGCGGACCGCCCACGTTTGGGGCGGGCCCGGCGCCGGCGCCGTACAACATCTGGGCGTCGATCTCACGGGATGGCGGCGCCACGTTTAGCGAGCCGCTCAAGGTCAGCCGGGCGGACTCGCCAGCACCGCAAGGCGGAATGTTCGGCAATTCCGGAGATGACTACTCGGCGCTGGCGCTTGACCGCGAGTACCTCTATGCCGGCTGGCCGGATTGGCGTCCGGGCGATCGGCAGAACCTGTTCAGAGCCATCAAGTTCGATGAGTTCAAGGACAGGCGCTGACTGAACGCCCTTCCGAACGGACGAGGTCAGCACCAGAGGCAGGCAGAGAATGGCGGCCCAACCGGGAGGTCCGACGTGCGACGTTCATTGACCGCGGCTGCGATCCTCGTTTTAGCGTTTCCCATTGGCCGTCCGTTGGCGCAACAGGCGCCGGCCCACTTGAACCCGATGATCGAGAGGCTGGCGGCGGGGAAGCCGGTGTTCGGCGTGTCGACCGCGGATTTGTCGATGGACAACGCGCACGCTCTGGCGCGGGCGGACATCGACTATGTGCGGATCGAGATGGAGCACGGCCCCATGAACATGGAGAGCCTGCGCAACTTCCTGATCGGGATGATCGACAAGGAGGCCACGCTCAAGAGGGGCACTGCGCAGGTCAACGTCGCGCCGATTGCGCGCTTTGCGCCCTACGGCCGCGAGAACGCGGAATGGGTGCCGAAGCAGGCGCTCGATATCGGCTTGATGGGTGTGATGTTCAACGACATCGACGACAAGGAACAGGCGCTGCGCGCCGTGCGGAATATGCGGTATCCGCAGCTGAAGACCTCGAAGTACCTCGAGCCGAACGGCCTCCGAGGCGCGGGCTCCATGAACGCCCTGTGGTTCTGGGGGATTTCGTCCGCCGAGTACAGTCGGCGCGCTGACGTGTGGCCGCTGAACCCGCAAGGCGATCTGCTGGCGATCATGATGATCGAGTCGGTCGAGGGGCTGCAACATATCGACGAGATTGCCTCGGTGCCCGGCGTCGGCATCATCTTCCCAGGTGCGGCCGTCGATCTGGCGAACGCGATGGGGATCCCCGGGAACGCACCGGAGAAGGAAGCCGCGCTTCAGACGATTTTGAAGTCGTGCAAGGCGCACAACGTCGCCTGCGGCGTCGTGGCGAACACGCCGGCCGACGTGCAAAAGCGGATTCAAGAGGGGTGGAAGTACATCGACTTCGGACCGAACACTGGCCTGTCGTCCGCCGCCGATGCCGCGGCCCGCGCGGCTCGCGGCGCCGCGAGATAACGCGTCGGCGTGGAACCGTACGGGCCGAACGGCCGCGGCAACTTTGACGCCATTCCGATCAATGTCGGTTAACGCCAATCCAGTTGGACGCCGAACTTGAACAGGCGCGCGCCCAGGATGGACGACACCCGCGGCCAGACCGAGCTCGCGTTGCTGTAGGAAGCGCTGTCCGCGAGCACGGCGCTCGAGTTGAACAGGTTGT
>DASZFS010000017.1:0-10651 GCA_035939575.1 Vicinamibacterales bacterium
TACCTCGCGGAGCGGCTCGACCGCGGCTTCCGCGCGTTCAAGGACTGCCGGGTGAACATCGAGCGGGAGCCGAGCTCCTATCTGCGAAACTTCTACTACGACACGGTCAATTTCAATCAGGGTGCGCTGATGCTGGCCATCGACTTCGCCGGCGCGGACCACATCCTGGCCGGGAGCGACTACCCCCACCAGATCGGCAGCATCCCGTCAATGATGGACGCGATTGCCAAGCTGCCGGTGACCGAAGAGGCGCGTGCGGGCATCTACGGGCTCAACGCCGCGAGGTTGTTGGGCGTCCCGGCGGCGTGACTCCCACACCAGGAGCAACAGCATGGGGCTTTATCACACTCTTCATCATCACGCTCATCATCACACGTGCGCGCTGACACTCCTGATGGTTCTCGTGGCGGGGGACGCGGGCCCGCATCCGCGCCCGGTCGGCATCGAACGCGGGGCCGAGATGCAGCGGGTGGCGCAGTTCGAGAATGACCGGGCCGTATCCTGGAAGAGCGTGATTCCCCCGCACACGCAATCGACCCTCCATCGTCATGACCGATATCGATCGGTGATTGCGATTGTCGGAGGCGATCTGAAGACGGTGACAGCCACGGGCGAGACGACCGTCACCCACTATGAAACTGGAAAGGCGTACTGGCAGGCGCCGATGCCGCCGGCGGCCATGCACAAGGACGTGAACGATACAAACAAGACGATCGAGTTGGTCGTCGTCGAGCTCAAGTAGATGATTCAGGACGGGGCTGAAGACTCATGGCCGCGTGCAGTTGCCTCGCCCCAAGATCAAGATTCTCAAAGGTCGTAGAAGCTCGGTAGGAATCGAGGGCGTAGGCAACTGCCCGCGACCATGAGTCTTCAGCCCACGTCAGAGCTTTCAGTCCGCCGCTGAGCCTTTGAGCCTATTTCGCCTGTCGTTGGTACAGGCCGATGAGTTCTGCCGTCCCGAGGACGTGGCCTTGCATCGCCTTCTCGACATCAGCTTTGCTCGCGCCCGCCTGCGCACCGGACGATGTTAGTGACGGCACGTCGAGCGCAGACAGCGTGAAATGATAGTGGTGGACGCCTGAGGGCGGACACGGGCCGCCATACCCCGCCTGGCGGAAGCCGCTGTTTCCCGAGACGCCCACCGACCCCGGCTGGAATGCTTCCGGCAACCGCATGGTGACCGCCGGGATGTCGAAGAGCACCCAGTGCGTGAAGCCGCCGGCCATCGGCGCGTCCGGGTCGTGCATGATGAGCGCGAACGACTTCGTCCCCGCGGGTGCATCCTTCCACTCGAGGGCCGGAGAGGGGTTCTGCATCCCCGCGTCACACGTGAACTTCGAGGGAATGTTGCCGTCGTTGGTGAAGGCCGCGCTCGTGAGAGTGAACGCGGCGGCGGTCGCAAGGACTCCAAGCATGAGCGCTCCTTTGAGATACCAGGGCTCTCCCGGTCGCGCGGCGAGCCGGCGCCGCGCGATGAGTGTGGCCGCGGCGGCGAGCGATCGTCAAGGGGTTCGCGGGGACCAGGCGCGAAAAAGGTTTACATGGGCGCGGTCCGGGGTTACGCTCGCCCCATTCGGATAGGAGGGCGCGCATGGAAGTCGACCGCAGAATATTCCTGGCGACGTTGGGTTCGGCCGCGGCCATCCAGGCGATGCCGGATGAGGCCAAGGCGGAGGCGCTCGAGCACTACATGACCGGGAAGCTGGACGACCAGGCAACCGGCAACGAGCTCGTGATCCGCCGCGGCGCCGGATCGCTCTTCGGAGCGCCGGGACCGTCCGGCAACAAGCTGACGCCGCTCGCGGCTCTCGAGAAGATGCCGGAGAAGCCAACGCTCATCGACTTCTTCAAGCTGCGCTTCGCCCCGGCGACGCACGTCCTCCAAAGCGCGACCGACGCCATGCGCAAAGGAGAGAAGGAAGAGGTCGTCCTGGCGTGCCTGATGCACGACGTCGTCTTGAACTTGATCAAGGTCGATCATGGCTGGTGGGGCGCGCAGATGGTCGAGCCTTATGTCTCCGAGAAGGTGAGTTGGGCCATTCGGCACCATCAGGCGTTGCGGTTCTATCCTGATCCGTCGGTTGGATACGAGTATCCGGAGCTCTATACGCGAATCTTCGGCAAGGACTACGTGCCGGACCCATACATCAAGAAGACCTACGACTACGCGCGCAACCACAAATGGTACATGGAAGCGCGTATGATCACGGTCCACGACCTCTACGCGTTCCAGCCCGACATGAAGGTCTCGCTCGACCCGTTCATCGACATCATCGGACGGCACTTCAAGCAGCCGAAGGAAGGACTCGGGTTCGACGGGAGTCCCGTCGCCCACATGTGGCGGTCGATGATCTATCCGGATCATCCACTGTAATTAGTTGCTGGCCCGCCTTCGCGTTTCACGCTTCGGCGGGTCCGCCACAGCTCGTAAGATCGCTCGGGCGACCGGAGGCGGATGCTGCGCGCGTTCGGTGTCACCGACAAAGGACCGGTCAGGCCGGGCAACGAAGACTGCTTCGGTATTCACGAAGATCTCGGTCTCTGCGTCGTCGCGGACGGCATGGGCGGCCACAACGCCGGCGAAGTCGCCGCGCGCATCGCGGTTGACGTCCTCGTCGAGCACGTGCGCGGGTCTGTTCGCGCGTCTGCCGTCTCCGACGGCCAGATGTTCTATCCGTTCGGCGTCGACCCATCGCTTTCGGCCGCCGGCAACCTGCTGAGAAACGGAATCCTGCTCGCCGGCGCTCGCATCCTCGAGACGGCCGCCACCGCGGATGGGTATGCGGGCATGGGCACTACGGTGGTCGTGGCATATGTAGCGCGCGCGCGGCTGACCGTCGCGCACGTCGGGGATAGCCGTCTCTATCTGCATTCCGAGGACGGGCTGCGGCTGCTGACGACCGACGACACGTGGACAGCCACGATGCTCGCGCGCGACCCGGATGGCGATCCGCTGCGATACCAGCATCATCCGATGCGGCACGCCCTGACCAACGTCGTCGGCAGTCGCGCCCGCACCGAGGTTCACATCATCGAGGCGCCTCTCGCCGGGGGGGAGCTCCTGCTGCTGACGACCGACGGCGTGCACGGTGTGATCGAGGACGGGGAGCTTGCGCGGTTGACGCCGCGAACAGCAGACCTGTCCGCGATGGCCAGTGAGATTGTGCAGGCGGCGCTGGCGCGCGGCGCGCGCGACAACTGCACGGCAGTGGTCGCCCGGTATCGTGACAGCGGGGTGTGACCCCTCTCGCTATCCGACGAACTTGTATCCCGCCCCGTGCACCGTGAGAATGTGCTCCGGCTCGTGCGGCGCGCGCTCGATTTTCTGCCGCAGCTTTGCGACGAAGTTGTCGATCGTGCGCGTGGTCGGCGACTCCTCGTATCCCCACACCTGGTTGAGGATCTGTTCCCGCGTCACGACCTGGCCCGTATGCGCGACAAGATAGCGGAGCAGATCGAACTCGCGCGCGGTGAAATCGATGCGCTGCCCTGCGCGTTGGGCCTGGTGCGTCCGGAAATCGATTTCGATGTCGCCGATCCGGCACGTCTCGAGGCCCGACGGGCGCCCACCCGCGCGCCGCAGCACAGCCCTGACCCGCGCGAGCAGCTCGGTGATGCTGAACGGCTTGGTGACGTAGTCGTCCGCCCCCAGCTCGAGGCCGAGCACCTTCTCGGTCTCCTGGGAGCGGGCGGTCAGCATCACGACCGGCGTCGGGTTGGCGCGCGCGCGCAGCTCGCGGCACACCTCGAACCCGTTCTTGCGAGGCAGCGTGATGTCGAGGACCACGAGGTCCGGCGCGGTCGAGATCGCCTTGGCCAGGCCGTCCTCCCCGTCGGCCGCCGTCACCACCTCGTAGCCTTCGAGCTCGAGGTTGTCACGCAGTCCGAGCAACATCTGGGGCTCGTCCTCGATCACCAGAATTCGCTTCGTCACGTCCAATGTCTCCTGCAAAGAGCGGGAAATGCAGCGCGAACGTGCTTCCCCGCCCCGGTTCGCTGTCAACGCGCACGAGCCCGCCATGACCGCGCATGATGTGCTCCACGATGGCGAGCCCGAGGCCGGTGCCCTGTGGCCCCGATCCGGCGTCGGTTTGAATCCGATAGAACTTCCGGAAAATCCGCCGGTGGAACCGCGCCGGGATGCCGACGCCGCGGTCCGTGACCCGGATCACGCCATACTGCCCGTCCCGGACCACCTCGACGACGATGTCCCGGTTCTCTGGAGAATACTTCATCGCATTGGACAGCAGGTTTTCGAGGGCCTGCTCGGCCGCCTCGGGGTCGATGAGCACCGGCACCGGCGTCGTGAGCCTCGACGTCACCGTGAACTGGTTGTGCTGGAACTGGCTCTCGAGAGATTCCAGCACGCGCCCGGTCAACTGCGTGAGGTCCGTCGGCTCCCGCCGGTACCGCCGCAGCCCCGCTTCGATTCTCGAGAAGTCCAGCAGGTTGTTGATGAGGCGCGTCAGCTTGCGCGCCTCGCTGTTGATGATGCGGTAGTACTCGGGGGCGCGCTCCATGTTCTTGAGGCGGCCGAGCTCCAACGTCTCCGCGAACAGCTGGATGAGCGCGAGCGGCGTCTTCAAGTCGTGCGACACGCTTGAGACGAAGCTCGATTTCAGCTCCGCGAGCCGCACTTCGCGCGCCGCCGCGCGCGTGACGAAGAACACGCCGAGCGCCATCACGCCGGCAAGCATCGCCATCATCGCCCGCTGCGGCCGCTCGCGCGCGGCGACAATCTCCGGAATCGACTGGTCGCCGAAGCCCGTCCGCACGTGCCACATCTCCACGCGGCCGCTCTCGGGCGCGGCAAACTGCGTCAGATCCGGCTCGTAGAAGACCAGCGGGAACGTGCGCTCGTCCACGAATCCTTTAGCCGCCGAGCCGCCGGGTGGAAAGATCACGCGCTTGTTGCTGTCAACCACGGTCACGGAGAGCGGCGGGAATCCGGTCGGCCCCTCGACGTTCGCGAACTTGCTCGCGACGAGCTGCGGGATGTACTCCGTCCGAAGGCGCTCCGCGTCTACCCGGAGCGCAACGAAGCTCGTCATCCTGTCACGCGACGGGAAGGTGAATCGCAGCTGCGCCAGGTAATACGTGCGGCGGCCGTTGAGCGGCGCTTCGAACACGGCAATCGCCCGCTTCTCCGGCGCGAGCTCGCGAAACTGGCGGACGAGCAGCGGCGTCTCCGGCGGGTTGACCACGAACGTGCGCGCGTCACGGTCAAACGACAGCAGATCGTTGCGGTGCTCGGCGGTCACCTCGGACCAGACGTAGAAGCCGTCCACGAAGGGGTCGGCCGCGAGGCCCTGCTCGAACGTGTTTTCGATGAATGGCAGATCCAAGGGCTCGGTCTGCCGCTGCCCGATTTTCAGCAGCACATCGACGCGCGGCGCGCGCAGGGCGTCCTGGAGGTCCTTCGTCACCGCATCGGCCGTCTCCTGGCTCAATTGCCGCAGGACAACGGTTGATGACTGGCCGAGATCGGCAAGGGATCGAAACTGAAAGTAGAACAGGATGGCAACCGGAATCGCGACCGCAACGGTGAGGCCCACAGCAAAACGTACGCTGCGATCGCGGACCAGTTGGTGCACGTCCATCCTGCTTGACCTATCCCCGCCCTCTCGGGTGTATCTCGTTACTGTTGGGCAGTTGCCTTCCCCTGGTTGGCCAGGAAGCCCTGGATCTGCTTCACGGCGTAGTCAATCTTGATGTCGAACGCCATCTTGCCGAGCGCCGCTGTGGAGCGGCGCGCGTCGCCGGAAATGCCGTTGTTCTTGCGTGGCGGCGCGTTCGGGTCCACCGTGCCCCGGCCGCGGCCGCGCTGGTCGGGCGGCGGGATGGGGTCGCCTTCGGCGGTCGGAATCAGTTCCTTCCGGACCCAACCCTTGTCGCCGCCCAGATACAGCATGGTCGAGGTGTCGGGAATGCCTGCATGCGAGCTCACCGGGTAGCCGTGCGCCTGGAGCCACTTGTCGAAGTCGCCCTGTGCTTTGGCGTACACCTCGTCGCAGAAGAACACGTGCTTGCCTTCGGGCGCGTACTTCGCGTCGAGCTTCTTCGCGACGTCAGCATACGTCTGCGGCTGGCCGCCGCCGTGGTCGCCCATGATGACGACGTTCTTGAAGCCGGTCGCGATGGCCTGCTCCGAAACGCGCTCGAGGACGACGGCCAGGATTTCCGGTGTGAGCCCGATCGTGCCCGGAAGGTCGGCGCTGGCGTTGTTGGGTGTGTAGGGAAGGACGGGCATCGCGATGGCGTTGCCCAGCCTCAGCGCGATGGTGCGGACGATCTCGCGTCCCATCAGCGTGTGGCCGCCGTTGACGTTCTGCGGACCGCGCTGCTCGGTCCCGCCTGTGTAGAAGAGCGCCGTTGTCTTGCCGTCAGCAATGGCCTTCTTCACCTCCGGCCACGTCATCATCTCGAACTCGACAAGCGGTGGTTTCTTCATCGCCGTCGCGGACTGCTTGGCCGCGGCCGGTCTGGCGGCCGGCGCCTGCGCGAACGCGGTCGCCGCCGAGAGCAGGGCTACTGCCGGAATCGTCGACATCACACCACGCATATAGTTCTCCCTTTAAGAGACCGCCTGCTTCTGTTTGGCGTACGAGAGCCACCGCCGATACTCGGGCCGCTGTCCCCGGACCACGGCATCGAACGTCTCCTGAATACGACGCGTCACCGGGCCTGGTTTACCGCCGCTGATCACATGGCCGTCGACTTCGCGGATCGGCGTGACCTCGACGGCCGTGCCGGTGAAGAACAACTCGTCGGCGTGATACACATCCTCGACCGAGATCGGGGCGACGTGCGTCGGAATGCCCAGGTCGTTCGCAATCTCGAGAATCGACGCGCGGGTGACGCCCATCAGGATGCTGGCATCCCGGTCATTGGTGACGATCGCACCGTCACGGACGAGAAAGAGGTTCTCGCCGGAACCCTCGGACACCTCGCCGCCCGAGTTGAGCAACAGCGCCTCGTCGAATCCCCTGCGCTGCGCTTCCTGGACCGCCCGGACCGAGTTGATGTACTGGCCACAAGCCTTGCCCCACGCAGGGATGGCGGCGTTGTCGAACTTCCGGATGGACGAGACGGTGACACGTACCCCCTTCGCGGCGTCCGCCAGGTACGCCCCGGTCGGGAAACCGGCAATGGCGACTGTGACGGGGCACTCCCTGGTCCAGACGCTCAAGGTCGCGGCGCCGAAGAACGCGATCGGCCGTAAGTATGCTGCTTCCAACCTGTTGACCCTGATCAGGTCGAGCGTTGCCTCCGTCAGCGCCTCTTTGGAGTACGGAATCGGCAGCTCGTATAGGTCAGCTGACTGAAAGAATCGATCGAGATGGCTGTCCAGCCGGAAGACGGCGGGTCCGTCTCCGGTGGCGTAGCAGCGCATGCCTTCGAAGACACCGGTGCCGTAGTGGAGCCCGTGCGCCAGCACGTGCACGTTTGCGTCGTCCCAGTTGACGAGCTTCCCGTTGAACCAGATTTTCTCGGTCTTTGTAAAACCCATAGACGCATCAATATATCAAGTCGGCCGGCGATCCGACCGATACGTTCACGAATGTCTCAATTTCGCGTCGAAAAACGGCGGGTCGAGGCCGAACTGACGCTTTCGGGGGGACAGCAGTTGCGAGGCTTCTTCTTTCTGGCCGGCTCGACGGCGACGCACCATGGGCCCGAGCTCGTCGTGGACCTGCTCAACTCGGGCCCCGGCTTTTTCCCGTTCGAGAGCGCCGAGACGTCGTCCGCGGTCCTGGTCAACCGGGACCACGTCGTGTCCGCGCATCTGCTTGGCGCGGTCGAGGAGGCGCAGCTCGCCTCCGGATACGACGTCGCGACGGTGCGGCAGGTCGACATGACGCTGTCAAATCGAGTCATGCTACGAGGTGCGGTGCGAGTCTACCTGCCCGAGGGGCGCGACCGGCTCAGCGACTACGCGCGGTCGCCAGAGCGGTTCCGGTACCTGGAGAATGCCGAGGGCACGTTTGTGGTCAACACCGCGCACATCGTCGAGTTGTCGGACATCCCGGAGGCGCCCTCGTGACCTCGATCGACGATCTCTTTCGCGTCATGTGCGACGCGCGCGCGTCTGACCTGCATCTGTCGTCCGGCATGCCGCCGCTCATCCGCAAGGACGGTGTCGTTCAACCGCTGGATCCGGCCGCGGGCGTGCTGGACAGCGACGCCATTGCCAGCCTGATCCACCCGATCATGCCGGAGAAGAACCGCGCGGAATTCCGCGATCGGCATGACACTGACTTCGCGTACGAGATTCCAGGGCTCGCGCGCTTCCGTGCAAACATCTTCATGGATCGGAAGGGGTGCGGCGCCGTCTTTCGCGTTATTCCCAGCAACATCCTCACCGCGGAGCAGCTCGGGCTGTCACCGCACATTCTTCAGCTGTGCCGGCTGAACAAAGGCCTCGTCCTCGTCACCGGCCCGACCGGATCCGGCAAGTCGACCACGCTGTGCGCGATGGTCGACTACATGAACCGGAATCGGCACGATCACATCATCACGATCGAGGATCCGATTGAGTTCGTGCACGAGAACAAGTCCTGTCTGATCAACCAGCGCGAGGTGCACACGCACACTCACGGGTTCAAGCAGGCGTTGCGCGCGGCGCTGCGGGAAGACCCCGACATCATCCTGGTGGGTGAGATGCGCGACCTCGAGACTGTCGCGATCGCGATCGAGACCGCGGAGACGGGGCATCTGGTGTTCGGCACGCTGCATACGACGACGGCGGCGTCGACCGTGGACCGCGTTATCGATCAGTTTCCCGCTGACCGTCAGGCGCAGATCCGCGTGATGTTGTCCGAGTCGCTGCGTGGCGTCATCTCGCAGACCCTCTGCAAGAAGGTCGGCGGCGGACGCGCGGCGGCCCTCGAAGTCCTGATCATCACGCCGGCCATCGGCAACCTCATCCGTGACGCCAAGACCTTTCAGATTCCGTCCATGATGCAGGTGGGGAAGGCCAATGGCATGGTTACCCTCAACGACGCCCTGCTCGAACTGGTGAACAAGAAGGTCATTTCGCCCGAGGAGGCCAGCCTCAAAGCGGTCGACAAGGCGAGCCTGGAAGCGGCCATGAAGCGTGGCGGGGTGTCGCCAAGGGCGGCAGGCGCACCCGCCTGACGCCGCTAGCCGCTATCTCATGAACGGGGGCCGAGCACTGTGTGCAGGCTGGAGACTCACGGCCGCGTGCAGTTGCCTCGCCCCACAATCAAGACTGTCAAGGGTGTAAGAGGTCGTCGGGACTCGAGGGCGTAGGCAACTGCACGGCGGCCATGAGTCTCCAGCCCCCAGGGGTGGCCCTCCCCGCGGTTGCGCAGTTTGGGACGGCGTGCTATATTCGTCAGGTTCTGTTGGAGCTAGGACACCCTATCTAGCTTCACCGCAAAGGAATAGCCGTCCCCGGCCCTGGCGATAAGGACCGTTAATCACCGGGAACGATCAATCCGTCGCGAGTTACTAGGGTTTTCAGGCGCCAAGCTTCGGCTTTCAGGCCTGAAACACACATCTGGCCATTTGGTCATCCGGTTATTTGGTCATCGAGGGGTTCAACGTGCCCGTCAATAACCAAGTAACCAGATAACCACATAGCCAGATAGTTCATTTCCGAGATTGCACGTATGCCGACCATTAGCCAGCTTGTGCGCGCGGGACGGAAGAAGATCGTCAGCAAGACGAAGAGTCCTGCGCTGCAGAACAGCCCGCAGAAGCGTGGCGTGTGCGTCCGCGTCTTCACGCAGACGCCGAAGAAACCGAATTCCGCCTTGCGGAAGGTCGCCCGCGTGCGATTGACGAACGGCATCGAAGTGACGACCTATATTCCCGGCGTGGGCCACAACCTCCAGGAGCATTCGCTCGTGCTCATTCGCGGCGGCCGCGTCAAGGATCTTCCGGGCGTGCGTTATCACGTCGTGCGCGGGACGCTCGACGCGGTCGGCGTGCAGGGTCGGATGCAGGGACGTTCCAAATACGGCGCGAAGCGCCCCAAGAAGGCTTAGCCCATGCCTCGTAGACGCGAAATTCCGAAGCGCGACATTCCGGCGGATCCGCTCTATCAGAGCCCGCTCGTCAGCAAGTTCATCAACTGCGTGATGAGCGACGGCAAGCGGAGCACCGCGGAGCGCATCATCTACAAGAGCTTCGACATCATCAAGGATAAGACCGGCGACGATCCGCTGAAGGTGTTCAAGAAGGCCATCGACAACGTCAAGCCCAGCCTCGAAGTGAAGTCCCGCCGCGTCGGCGGTTCGAACTATCAGGTGCCGGTTGAAGTGAATCCGAATCGACGCCTGTCCCTGAGCATCCGCTGGCTCGTCGGCTACGCGCGTGAGCGGGGCGACGGCAAGACGATGCAGGAGAAGCTGGCGAACGAGTTCATGGACGCGTCGAACCTGCGCGGCGGCGCCGTCAAGAAGCGGGAAGACACGCACCGGATGGCCGAGGCGAACAAGGCTTTCGCGCACTACCGGTGGTAGCGCCTGCGGCTATGCCGAGCGAGGGCCTGTGAAGCCTGAGCGAGGCATCGGCGTAAGGGCGCCATTGAAAAAATGTTGACGGGGAGATTTGGATTCGGGACGTAGCAATGCCCAGGCAGTCACCATTAGCGAGAACGCGCAACATCGGCATCATGGCGCAC
>DASZFS010000018.1:0-15395 GCA_035939575.1 Vicinamibacterales bacterium
GAGGCAACTGCACGCGACCATGAGTCTTCAGGCCCATCAACCAGCCACTAGCGCCCCAGCAATGTCAGGAGCCCCGTCGTGAGCCACGGGACGTACGTGATCACGAGCACTCCAATCCCCAGGATGGCCATCATCGGGAGCGCGGCGACGCAGACCTCGAGAACCGGCCGCTTGAATCGGTAAGACGCCAGGAAGATATTGAGCCCGACCAGCGGCGTCAGGAACCCCAGCTCCAGATTGGCGATGAAGATGATCCCGAGGTGAACGGGATGGATGCCGAACGCCGCGCCGAGCGGGACGATGAGCGGCACCACGACGACAATCGCCGCGAAAATCTCCATGAGCCAGCCGACTACCAGCAGAAAGAGATTCAGGACGAGCAGGAATGTGAGGCGTGACGTGATGTTGCCCTTCGCCCAGTCGAGCAGCCTGACCGGCACCTGCGCGCCCACCAGGTAGTTGGTCAGACCGACCGCGACGCCGAGGATGATCAGCACCCCGCCGATGACCACGACACACTCGGTAAACGCGCGGGGCAGGTCCCTTCGCAGCGAGATGTCGCGGTGGATGAACGCCTGGACGACCAGCGCGTAGAGCGCCGTCAACGCCGACGCTTCGACGGCGGTGGCCAGGCCGCTGAACATCGCGACGAGCACCAGCGCCGGCATGGCGAGCTCCCATTTCGCCGCCCACAGCGACGCCATCGCTTCGCCGCCGCGGAACGACACGCGGCCGGCCTTCGAGACGATCCCTTCCCGGACACCCCACGCCGCGACCATGCTCGTCAGCAGGATGCCGGGAAGAATGCCACCGATGAAGATGTCCTCGATCGGAATCTGCGCAACGACGGCGTACAGGATGAGCGGCAGCGCCGGCGGCAGGAGCAGCCCGAGCGAGCCGGACGCCGTCAGGAGGCCGAGGGAAAAGCGCTCGCGGTAGCCGTCCTTGATGAGCGCCGGAAACAGCACGCCGCCGAGCGCCAGGATGGTCACGCCCGAACCGCCGGTGAACACGGTGAAAAACGAGCACAGCACGGCGCAGACGACGGCCGTCCCTCCGGGAATCCAGCCGAAGAACGCGCGGAAGACGCGCAGCAGGCGCTCCGACGCGTGGCCCTCCGCAAGGAGAAATCCCGCGAGCGTGAAGAGCGGGATCGCGGGCAGCGTTGGCGACACGCTGAGCGAATAGGTCTCGATCAGCACGGTCGCCGGCGTCACGCCGTCGCGCATGAACAGCAGCGCGGCCGTTCCGCCGAGAATCGCGAAGAGCGGCGTGCCGGCCAGCGCCGCGGCAATGACGACCGTGAAGATCGGCCAGAGGCTGCGGCCGCCGGAGCCGAAGGCGAGAGAGACGAGCGCCGGCTTCCACACGCAGAGAAGACCAAGGACGATGCCGACAGCGGCGAGGGCGCGGTCGATCCAGGCGGCGCGCGCGCCCGAACGGCTCACGTCGCCAGACCGCCACACGAGCCGCAGCGCGATCAGCGCGAACGCGATCGGCAGGACGATTTGCGCGATCCAGGTAGGAATGCCCGCGCCGATCGTGGTACCCGTCTCGCGTTCAATCGACGCCATCTGCCACCCGCCCCACGCGAGGACGACGGCTGACCAGGCGCCAAACGCCGCGGCAATCACGTTCGCGGCGCGCCGCCAGCGGCCCGGTGGGATGAAGGTTCCGGTCGCCAGCGCCAGCAGCTTGCCGTCACGCGCGGCCATGGCGGCGCCGAGGAAGCCGACCCATAGCGTCAAGTGTTGAACGATCGGGCCCGACCCGGGCACGCCGACGCCAAACGCCCGCCGCACGACGATCTCGAGCAGCGGGAGCACGACCATGATCAGAAGAGCGAGCGACGCGATGCTGTCTTCCACCGCCGCGGCGAGCGCGGCGATCCCCGTGCGAGGCACGGGCTCGAGGATCGGGGTATGGGAACCGGCGTCGCCGCTCACTGCGCGGGCGGGTGTGCCTTGCGGTAGTCGTTCCGCGCCTTGAGCGCGGCGTCGAAGATCTCGGGCGGCACCATCTCAGTGCGCATGGTCTTCGCCAGCTTGTCGAGCTCGGTGCGCCACTCGGGCCCGCTGGCCTTCGTGATGGTCAGACCGCGCTTGGTCATCTCGGCGACCGATGAGGCGTCCTGCTTCGGGACGTCGGCCTGCAGTCGCTTCTCGACGCCCTCGGCCGACACCATGAGCTTGGCCCGGTCCGCCTCGGAGAGGCTGCCCCAGCTTTTCTTGGTGATGATATTCGCGCCGATGATCGGCGCGAGCCCGAGCTCCAGCATGTACGGCGCCTGCTTGTACCACTGGAACAGCAGCGCCGCGAGCGGGGGCATCGGCAGCCCTTCGATCATGCCGGTCGTCAGGCCGGTCATGATATCGGTCATCGCCATCGCGCGCGGCTCGAAGCCGTTGGCCTTGAACCACTGCACCATGCGATCGTTCCCGGCCGACGTGTACAGCTTGATCTTCTTGAGATCGTCGACGGTCTGCACCGGCCTCTTGGTGAAGACCTGCGCCCAGCCGCCGTGTCCCCAGTTGAGGAGCACGAAGCCCTTGGCGTCGACGCGCTTGCGGATCGTCGGCGTGAGCTCACGGGTGACGTAGTTCAGCTCGTCGTATGACTCGAAGAAGAACGGGATGTCGAAGACGTTGAACGAGGCGTCGATCGTGCCGAGGCCGACAGCGGTGAGCGCGGCCGCCTGGAGCGCGTCGAGGCGCATCTTGCGCAGCACCGTTGGCTCGTCGCCCTGCGACCCGCCGCCGAAGACCGTGACGGTCACGCGGCCGTCCGTGGCCTGCTTCCACTCCTCCGCCATCTGCTTGATGTTCTTGTCCCAGATGGAGCCCTCGGGGACAACCGTCGCGAGCTTGATCGTGGTCTGCGCGGAGGCAGACGACGAAAGCAGTACGGACGACAGGAGTAGAGCGCCGAACCGCCCTACTGTTTGCGCTTCGCGGTCCATTCGGCCTGCCCCATCCCGCCGACCTCGGCTTTGCCGTTGACGATGGCATCACCGTTCAGCTCGCCGCTCATCGAGATAGGTATGTCGCCCTGCGGCGTCTTGGCGGTGAAGTCCAGCTTGATCGCGTTGCCTTCGAACGTGCCTGTCACGTCAACGGGCCCCATCGGCCCGACAAGCGATCCGGTCACCTTGCCGGCGGATTCGGCGAGCTCCGCTGAGACGGGGAGGTCGCCCATCTGCGTCTTGAGCGTGACGTCCCATTTGCCGCTCAGTCCGGTTGCCGACGCCGTCGACCCCGCCCCCGCCGCGGCCGGGGCGGCTGCTGGCGCTGGCCGAGCCGCAGCGGCCGCCGCCGCCGAATCGACCCTCTTCGCAGTCCAGTCGCCTTCACCGAAGCCACCGAACTGCGCCTTCCCCGTGATCGACGCGGCCTCGACCTTGCCGGTCATCGTGACGTCGAGCGCCTGCCCCTGGATGGGAATCGAGAACGTGAACTTCAGATCGCTTCCCGAGAGGGTCCCGTCCTGGAACGGCATTTCGCCCAAGGGCGACTTGAAGATGCCCGACACCTTGCTCCCGTCCTGTTTGAACGTCACGAGGACAGTGCTGTTGCCCTGCTGTGCCTGAATCGTCACTTCCCAGTCGCCATCGATGGTCGTCTGGGCGCGTGCCGCGTTGATGGGACCGGCTGCGAGAAACAGGAGCGCCGCCAGCGTCAGTCTCGAGCGGTTCATAGAGGTCAACTCCTCGGCAAGCATACCCTAGACATACCCTGTTCTAACTGCCAGTGCGCTCCGCCCGGAAGGCGCCGTCGCCGATGGATCCGAGCCTCGCGGTCCCCGAAATCTGGTCGCCTTTCAGCGTGCCCGTCATGGTGATGTCGATAGCCTTGTTGCCGTCCATCATGGTCCACGAGATCTTGACTTCGTCGCCGTTCACGGTGCCCTTGAGCGGGATCTCCCCGTACTGCGACTGGAAGTAGCCGGTGAGGCGCGGCCCTTCATGCGTCAGGTACATCGTGTACTCGATGTCACCCCTGGGCGCGACCACCGTCACGGCCCACTCGCCCGTCAGGCTTGCCTGCATGGATCCAACGAGCACGGTCAGGGTCGCCAGCACGATCCGTATCATGCAGACGATTATCACACCGACTGGGGCCCGAACGAGATGACGAGTTTGGGAAATTGGCTCGGAGTGCTACGGCTTCGCTGAGGGTGCTGGGGCTTCGGCTGAGGGTGCTACGCGGTCTCTGCCTTGGGCGCCTCCTCGGCCGTTGCGGGTGCCACCGTGCTGGCGACCCGCCGGAACGTCGTGAGCCCGCGGTCGTGGCGCAGGATCGCGCGCGCGAGGCGGCTGCCGGTGAGATGCTCGTGCGTCTCGAGCAGCTGCCGCACGATCTTCTGGTCGGCCGCGGTCAACGGCACAACGTCGAGATACTGCGGGTTGCTTCGCGTGACGAGCGTGCGCTTGCGGTCGCACACATACGCGACCCCTCCCGTCATGCCCGATCCGAAGTTGCGGCCGATCGACCCGAGCACGACGACGACGCCGCCGGTCATGTATTCACAGGCATGATCGCCGACGCCTTCGACGACCGCCGTCGCGCCGCTATTGCGGACGCCGAACCGCTCGCCAACGCGTCCGGCGATGAACACGCGCCCGCCGGTGGCGCCGTAGAGCGCCGCGTTTCCCGCCAACACCTGCTCGGGGCGCCCGCGCTCGCGCGCCGGCGCGGTGACGATGATGTCGCCGCCGTGCATGCCCTTGCCAAGGCCATCGTTCGCGTCGCCGACGAGCGTCAAGCGCATGCCTGGCAGCGAAAACGCGCCGAAGCTCTGACCGGCGCTGCCCGCGAGGGTCATCGAGACCGATCCCTCTGGCATCCCGGCGTCGCCGTAACGCTCCGCGATGGCCCCCGCCACATCTGCGCCGAACGCGCGATCGGTGTTGGCGATGGCGCCTGACACGACCATCGGCTGGCCGGCGCGGAGATCGCGGGCGCGGATCGACTCGGCCGGTTTGCGCCTGTCGGTCACGTCCGTGCGCAGGCGGAACGACGCCGGCGCGGGACGCTGGCCGGCCGCGGCGGGCTGATGCAGCAGACGGTCGAGAACCAGCGGCGACGGCACGTCAGCGCGCGGGCGCAGGAGATCGGTCCTGCCCACCAGCTCCTCCATGGCGCGCAGGCCGAGCGACGCCAGGATCTCGCGCACCTCGCCGGCCACCAGCCGCAGGTAGCCAACCAGCATCTCGGGCGTTCCTGAGAACGCGTTGCGCAGGTCCTCGCGCTGCGTCGCGATGCCGACCGGGCACGTGTTGGCATGGCACTGCCGCGCCATCACGCACCCAATCGCGACCAGCGCCGCGGTGCCGAACCCGTACTCCTCCGCGCCGAGCGCGGCGGCCATCGCGATGTCACGCCCGGTCTTCAATCCACCGTCGGTCTGCAGGACCACGCGGCTGCGGAGCCCCGCCTGTGTCAGCGCCTGGTGCGCCTCGGTCAGGCCGATCTCCCACGGCAGGCCGGCGTGCTTGATCGACGCTCGCGGGGACGCGCCGGTCCCTCCGTCGTGGCCGCTGATCTGGATCGCATCGGCGCCGGCCTTGGCCACGCCGGCCGCGATGATCCCGACGCCGGACGATGCGACGAGCTTCACGTTGATGCGCGCGGCCGGATGAAACGCGCGCAGATCGTAGATGAGCTCCGCAAGGTCCTCGATGCTGTAGATGTCGTGGTGCACCGGCGGCGAAATCAGCGCCGTCCCGGGCTGCGCGTGGCGGAGACGCGCGATGTGCGGGACGACCTTCAGCGCGGGCAGCTGGCCGCCTTCGCCGGGCTTCGATCCCTGCGCGATCTTGATCTGAAGCTCGTCGGCCGACCGCAGATAGCCGGGGGTGACGCCGAAACGCGCGGACGCAACCTGCTTCGTCCGGCTGCCCTCCCAGCGGGACAGGTCGCCGTCGGCGGGGTGCGCGAAGCGGTCGGGCTCTTCTCCGCCCTCGCCGCTGTTGCTGCGCGCGCCGAGCATGTTCATCGCCCTCGCCACGGCGCGGTGCGCCTCAGGCGACAGGGCGCCGACCGACATGGCGGACGCGAAGAACCGCTTGCAGATGTCGTCGACCGGCTCGACGCTCTCGCACGCGACCACGGCGTTCCCGCTTCTTTCCGGGGCGAACTCGAGCAGATCCCGGACCGCGACTGGCGGCCGGCCGTACACGTGCGACTTGAACGTCTCGTAGGCGGGCGTCTCCGCCATCTGGGTCGTCAATGTTCCCGGGGTTCCCGGGGGCCCCGGGGGCCCCAGGGTCGCCAGAGCCGCGTTGCGCGCCTTCTGCAGGCCTCGGACGACAACCGGGTTCGTGGCGTGATATTCGCCGTCGCGCCGGTAGCCATGCAGCCCCGGGTACCCGATGGCTGCGGCCTCCGTCGAGAACGCGCCCGCGTGCCGCGCCAGAACGGTCGCCGCCAGCTCGGTCAGGCCAACCGTGCCGGGAAACGACGGCGAGCCAGGGAAGAAGCGATCGACGACCGACGCCTCGAGACCCAGGATCTCGAAAAGCTGCGCGCCGCAGTAGCTGCTGAACGTGCAGACGCCCATCTTGGACAGGATCGTGAGCAGCCCGCGCTCCAGCGCGAGCCGGTAGCGGGCGATCGACCGATCGCAGCCGGTCGAGTCCGCCGGCGCGAGCGACGCCACGGTGTCATAGCCAAGCGACGGACACACTGCAGACGCACCGAAGGCGCAGAGCGCCGCAAGCTGATGCGCGTCGCGCGCGTCGCCAGTATCGAGGACGAGGCTCGCGCGCATACGCAGGCCGCGCGCAGTGAGCGCCTGGTGCACCGCTGCCGTGGCCAGCAGCGCGGGAAGCGGCGCGAGGCGCGCCTCGATGTTCCGGTCGGACAGGATCAATAGCGCGCTGCCCTGCTCCACGGCGCGACAACTCTCGTCGGCGATCGCCTCCAGGCGCTGCTCGAGCGCTCGGGCGCCGCCGGCGGCCTCGAACAGCGACGAGATGGTGGCGGGAGCGAGCGCAGTCGACGCGCGCAGCTGCCCGAGCTGCTCCTCGGTCAAGATCGGAGAGCGCAGCGTGATCCGCACCGGCCGCGGCGCGAGCTCGTCCGCGTAGCTGCCGTGCGCCCCGAGCAGCGTCGTCAGCGACATGACCGCCGATTCGCGGTACGGGTCGACGGGCGGGTTCGTCACCTGCGCGAAGCGCTGGCGGAAGAAGTCGGTGAACAGCCGCGACCGGCGTGAGAGCGCGGCCGGCGGTGTGTCGTCGCCCATCGACCCGACGGCTTCCTGGCCATCGGCAGCCATGGGCT
Source organism: Vicinamibacterales bacterium (assembly GCA_035939575.1). Taxonomy (GTDB): domain Bacteria; phylum Acidobacteriota; class Vicinamibacteria; order Vicinamibacterales; family CAVVIG01; genus DATKHR01. The sequence continues at coordinate 7,284 of DASZFS010000018.1, forward strand.
TCAGCAGCATGTCGATCTCTTCCCGCGAGCAGCCGAACAGCGACTGCCGCTGGGCGAGGGTAGCAGCCGTTGCGAGCAGAGCGGGACGAGTGGCCCGGGAGACGTCGGCCGCATGGGTGAGCGAACGAACCGCGTCCTGCACCATGCGCCGATAGCGCCGGCGGAACGCCAGGCGCCGCCGGATGTCGTTGGTCTCGAGAATAGCGCCGCGATCGAGATCCACCAGCAGCATGTCGCCAGGACCAAGCCGCCCCCGGTCCACGATCTCGTGCTCGGTCGAGTCGAGCACGCCGACCTCAGACGCCACCGCCACGAGACCTGCGCCGGTCCGGACAACGCGCGCGGAGCGGAACCCATTACGATCGAGGGCCGCGCCGACATGGCGGCCGTCGGCGAACGCCAGCGCGGACGGGCCTTCCCACGGCTCGCTGACCAGCGACTGAAACTCGTAGAACGCCCGCACATCGGGCGCGAGATCCCGATCGCGTTCCCAGGAGGGCGGCATGAGCCGCGACAGCGCATGCGCCGTCGAATACCCCTTCGACCGCAGCAGCTCCACGGCGTCGTCGAGCGATCCGGAATCGGACGTCGCGCTCGCAATCGGCTGCTCGCCGGTGAACCCGGGAAGCGAGCTGGGGTCGAGCAGCCGCGCCCGCATCCACGCGCGGTTGCCGCCGATCGTGTTGATCTCGCCGTTGTGGGCCAGCACACGGAACGGCTGCGCGAGCGCCCAGTCGGCGGACGTGTTCGTGCTGAACCGCTGGTGGAAGACCACGAAGCGCGAGGCGAACCGATCGTCGACCAGGTCTGGGTAGAACCGCGCGAGCGCGTCGGGCGTCACCAGCGCTTTGTAGACGACCGTCGTCGTGGAGAGCGATGCGATGGCCAGGCGGACGCCGTCGCGCGCCGCAGTGCGATCGACGCGCAGGCGCGCGCGATAGAGCGCTTCCTCCGCGCGCAGCAGCCCATCAGGGAGCACCACGACGGCCTGCAGGACAAGTGGCGTGGAGCCGCGCTGCGCGCGGAGCACCGCGGAGCGATCGGTCGGCACGGCCCGCCAGGCCACGGCCGCGCCGGCAGCGTTGAGCTCGCGCTCGACGAGCGCGACGGCCGCCTGGCGGTCAGCGGGGTCGACGAAGAACATGCCGAGCGCGCGGGTCCGCCCGGGCGGCAACGCGCGGCCGAGCGCGTCCGTGACGAGGCGCCAGGGAATCGCGGTCAGAAGCCCGCAGCCGTCGACGGAGCCGAGAGACGCCGGCGCGCCGCGGTGCGCGAGCCGCACGAGCGCGGTCAGGCCGTGGCGCACGATATCGGTGCCGGCCCCGCCGCGGACCCGGGCAATGAACCCGACCCCGCAGGCATCGTGCTGCATGGGCATCGGTTATTGCAGCGGCCGGTCGATAAGTAAAATAGAACTTACAGATATGAACTATCTGTTCTCGAGATGATGCACATGTGCCCGTCCGTCATCGGGGTCATGCGCCCCTGTCATGGATGACATCGATGACACTGATGACGCCCGCTCAGTCCGCTGATCGCTTTGCCGCGGCCAAGGCCACGTGCAGCTCAGCCGCGAACAGCATCGTGCGGTCGCCGTCGATCGCCGCCCATTTGAGGAGCGTCGGGAGCCTCGCCTCGACGCGGCCGCGGAAAGCGGTCCGGCCGTTCACGACAACCGTGACCGGCTTGCTGAGGTCGAAGCGATCGGGTGACAGGAGGAGCGTCAGTCCCGCGACGCCTCTGGTATGAGCCGTCACCGTGTTGCCCTCCCGGATCAGGTCGACGCGTCCCGACGGGACGCCCCGATCGAACATCGGATGGGGTGGATCGCTGACGCTTCGCGGCTGGTACGTGCCCGACAACTCGACGGGCGCGTTATCACGCGCGACGAGCAGCGTGATCGGGGATCCAGGCGTGATGCGGGCGAATACCTCCTCGATGTCGATGGAGACGTGCACCGACTCGTCGTTCACGCGCACGAGCGCATCGCCCTTCTTGAGGCCGATCTGCTCGGCGCTGGAGCCGGGCAGCACGCGGTTGACGCGGTTGCCGATGCTGTGGACGCCGAACTCGAGGCGCGTGCCGGACGGGACAAGGTTCGGGTCGTCCAGCGCGCTGTCATCTCTCGTCGCGCCAAGCGCGTCGACCACGAGCCAGTGCGCCCGGTTGAACGCGAGCGGGTTCGCGGTCTCCCAGGTCAGCTTGTCGGGGAGCGGGTCGCGTGGATGGTCCTTCACGAACGCCTCGAAGCTGTCCTTCACGCGCGGCCACCACTGCGTGTTGTGGCCGGCGCCGGCTTGCGGCCGGTAGTCCAGAGAGACACCCATCCGCCGGTAATGCTCAATCGCAGGGTTGACGAGGTCCGCGGGGTACAAGGGATCGCGTTCCCCGTTGACGATGAAGAACGGCTTGTTCCTCATGTTGCCTGGAAACAGCGGGCCGTCAACGGGCAGATCGTGGTTCGCCAGCACTCCCCAGAAACCATTCAGCGGAAGAAAGGCGGCGTAGGGCGTCGTGTCGCGCAACGCGATGTAGTACGCGCCCGTGCCGCCGTCGGAGACCCCGGACACCACGACGCGGTTGTCGTCGAGGTTGTACAGGCGCTTGACGGCTGCCAGCGTCTCGCGCAGGTTCAGCACCTGATCGTCGGTCCACCACGGCGCGGCGTCCCAGGCGAATGGCACGATGTAGATCTGGTCGGCATCGCCGGCAAGCGCGCCTATAGCGCCACCTGACGCCGGCGGCTGGTTGTCGTGGCGCATCATCACGCCGCCGTGCAATTGGAACCGCGCCTGATATTTCCGGGCCGGGTCGTACGTCTCCGGAACGGTCAGCGCGTAATGGTGTTCCACGCCGTTCGACGTCCGCAGCGTGAAGGGCACGAGCCCGGTCCGCTGAGCGCCATACGGCCGGCCCTGCTGAAGCCGCTTGTACGCCTCCGCAAACGAGACGCCGCTGCGGGCGAGGTCTTCTGTGGCGCGTGCGACCTCGTCCGGCCCCCCAGCGCTCCAGAATCGCGCGAATGCGGCGCCAACGCCCGGCTGAGTCGCCTGGGCGCCGAGCGCGGGCGGCGGCACGGGTGCGAACGCCAGGAGGGCCCAAAGGACCGCCGCGCACACGCGCCTCGTTTTCATCAGCGCGGAATGTATAACATAGAGAAGGGCTAATGAGACGCGCCACATTGCTCGCGGGTCTGGTCGTGGGTATGGTCGCGGTGCGCATGGCCGTCGTCGTCCGGACGCAGACCAGGAGCCTCCCTCCCCCGCAGACGAAGAGCAGTCCTTCGAAGCCCAAGAGCCTTCCGCCGATGTCCTATATCTGCCTCATGCCGGGCGACGAGGACGTCATTGAAGACAAGGCCGGCCGCTGTCCGAAATGCGGCATGGAGCTGCACGGGATCCGGCTCGAGAGCGTCTGGGCGTGCCTCACGAACACGGCGATCGTTCGCGACGCGCCCGGGAAGTGTCCGACCGACGGCCGTGATCTGGTCCAGATGACGATGTCGGTGTCGTTTGTCTGCGCGGGCTCGACAACTGAATCGGTCAACCCCGGCACATGCGCTGACGGCACACCGATGGAGCGCAAGTACTCGCCGCGCCCCCACGGGAATCACAATCCCCAGCACGGCGGCGCGTTCTTCATGGCGCCCGACAATTGGCATCATCTCGAGGGTGCCTACTTCTCGCCGGGAACCTTCCGCCTCTATCTGTACGACGACTTCACCAAGCCGCTGCCGCTCGCGCAGGTGCGCGCGACGCAGGCGCGCATCATTCTCGCCAACGGCAAGGAAGTGCCGCTCGTCCGGAACGGCCGCTTCTTCGAAGCGCGAATCGGCAAGCTGCCATTTCCCGTCGCCGTGCAGGCCAAGGTGAAGTTTCAGCCAGGCGCAGCCGAGCACCTTTTTGATTTCACTTTCGAGAAGTACTCGAAAGACCTGCCGGTTCCCGCCGCGACGACAACGATGATGGCGGCGCCGGCGGCAGCGCCCCCAGCTCCCGGATCCCCGGGTGCCATGGGAGCGACGCCAGCTACGCCAGCTACGCCAGCCCCGGGGGCCCCTGCAGCAACCGCCGCCACGGGAACAACGGCAACGCCGCTGCCGGAGACGCTCCCTGACTCCACGCTCACGACGTCAGCGATTCCAGAAACCGTGCCCGAGATGCTCGACCAGCTGCGCGATCGGAACCGGCAGATCAAGACGCTCATCGACCGCGGAGCGTTCGGGAGTGTTTACGTCCCGGCTTTCCAGGCCAAGGACGTCGCGCTGGCGCTCGACGGGAAGAAGAACAGCCTGCCGCCCGATCGGCAGAAGATCGTCGGCCCCGCGGTGAATCGGCTGGTTCGCGGTGCCTACCTGCTCGATGCGTTCGGCGATCTCGGCAACAAGCAGCAGATCATCGATGCATACGCGCGATTCGCGGCAGCGGTGCAGGACATCGAATCCGCATTCCCCAAACAACCATGAAGTCACTTCTGCACGCCATCGTGTTCGCTCTCGCGGCCATGCTCGTCGTGGCGCTGGCCACCGAGCGCGGCGAAGCGCACAAGCCCATCACGTCGAAGTACACCTACAACGACGACGTGTTCCCGATCTTCAAGGAGCGGTGCGCGCGCTGTCACGTCCCGGGCGGCGTCGCCCCAATGTCGCTGATGACCTATGAGGAGGCCTTTCCCTGGGCCGAATCGATCCGCGCCGAGCTCGTGGCGGCCCATATGCCGCCGGCGACGGCAGACGAAGGCGTCGGGCAGGTCTCGCATGCGCGATCGCTGACGCCCGAGGAAGTGGACGTGATTCTCACGTGGGCGACCGGTGGCAACCCACGCGGGGCGATCGATCAGAAGCTGCCGGAGGTCACGCTGACGAACGAATGGGCGCTTGGCAAGCCGGACCTCGCGCTCCAGCTGCCGGCGGAGTTCACGCTGCCAGCTGACTCGATGGAAGAGACCCACGAGTTCACGCTGGCCACCGGCGCCAAGGACGCCCGGTGGGTTCGCGCCGTCGATCTGCTGCCCGGAAACCCGGCCATCGTCCGAAGCGCGGTCATCACGCTCAAGGGCTCTCCCGGCCAGGTGCTCGCGCGCTGGCTGCCGGGACAGGATCCCCAGCCGTTGGACGGCGCGGCGTTCCGGCTGCCTGCCGGCGCCGAGCTCGTCGCGCAGATTCGCTACAAGAAGACCTGGTCGTACGAGGGCAAGCCAATGAGCGACCGGAGCCTCGTTGGCGTCTACTTCGCGGCGTCGCAGGACGCGCAGGAGCTGACACCCCTGCTGGTTACTTCATCGGACATCCCGACAGCCGTCGGACGGACCTTCACGTTCGAGCGGGCGCTCGATCGCGATGTGAAGGCCTTCGCCATCAGTCCGGACCGCGTCCCGGACAACCTCACGCTCGAGGTGGATGCCGTTCAACCGGACGGCGTGCGGCTGCCGATGATCCGCTTCGCGACGCGCCCGGACTGGGGGCGCCGATACTGGTTTTCCCAGGCGCTGTCGCTCCAGCGCGGCACGAAGATCGAAGTGACCGGCACGGTCGGCGACCCGGATCTGATCGCAGCCGCGTTCGGCGGACCCGTGTCGCCGGAAAAGACCGCTGGCCCCTCCAGGGTCACGCTCGCCCTCGACGTCGTGGCCGCTCGCGACAAGCCGTCGGCGCCTTAGGTCTCAGAAACGGGCTGAGACTCTGAGACGGGCCGAAGACTCATGGTCGCGTGCAGTTGCCTACGCCCTCGATTTCTGACGACCAAGTCCAACCGCTGAGAACCTTAATTTTGGGGGCGAGGCAACTGCACGCGACCATGAGTCTTCAGCCCCAGCACGCGACCATGATCAGCCTCTGCACGCGACCACGAGTCTCCAGCTACCGAGTACCCGCTAAATCCCCCGCCCCCCATCGACCTCCAGCACCGCGCCGGTGATGAAGCTGGCCTCGTCCGAGGCGAGAAACACCATGGCGGCCGCCACGTCAGCTGGCGTACACAGGCGTCCGAGGGGAATCGACGATAGAAAGGCGGCCCGGTGGGCCTCGGATTCACCGCCAACGAACGTCGCGAGCATCGGCGTATCGCCGGGCCCGGGGCAGACGGCGTTCACGCGAATCCGGTCGGGGGCGAGCTCGATCGCGAGCGACTTCGTCAGGACCAGCGCAGCGCCCTTGCTCGCGTTGTAGGCGGCGAGGCCGGGCCGGGGCCGGACGGCGGCAACTGAGACCGTGCTCAGGATCACCCCGCCCCCCTGGCGCCGCATGACGGGCACGGCGTGCTTCGCGGCGAGAAAAATGGCTCTGGCGTTGACCGCCATGAGCCGATCGAACTCGGCCTCGGTGGTGTCGACGACGGAGGTTGGCGGCTGGGGCGTGCCGGCGTTGTTGACGAGGATGTCCAGCCGGCCGAAACGCTCGGTCGTGGCGGCGATCATCCTCTGCGCATCCGCGCTCGACGCCACGTCCGCTTCAACCAGGGCAGCATCGAGCTCTCGCGCGAGAGCGGCGCCGCGCTCGTGATCGCGGTCCACGAGCACGAGCCGCGCGCCCTCTTCGGCGAAACGGCGGCAGATCCCGGCGCCGAACCCCGAGGCGCCGCCGGTGACCAGGGCGACTTTTGACGAGAGGCGCATTCAGGTTGACGGGAGACCCGTTCAAAACGTCGCGGGCGTCTGCTCCACCAGCAACTCCGCGCCGGTGGCGGCGCGAACGTGATCGATCGTCGTGTCCGAGGCGATCTCTTTCAGCACGAGACCACGAGGGGTGACATCGATCACGGCGAGCTCGGTCACGATCTGATGGACGACCTTCAGTCCGGTGAACGGCAGCGTGCACCGGTTCAGGATCTTGTGGCCGCCGTCCCTAGTCGTGTGCTCCATCGCGATGATGACCTTCTTGGCGCCGGCGACGAGGTCCATCGCGCCGCCCATTCCTTTCACCATCTTGCCGGGAATCATCCAGGTCGCGAGGTTCCCCTCCCGATCGACCTGGAGCGCGCCGAGGACCGTCAGGTCGATGTGGCCGCCGCGCACCATGGCGAACGAGTCGGCGCTGCTGAAATACGAGCAGCCCGGGGTCTCGGTCACCGTTTCCTTGCCTGCGTTGATCAGGTCCGGGTCGACTTCCGCTTCGGTCGGGTACGGCCCGATCCCGAGCAGCCCGTTCTCCGAGTGCAGGGTGATGTGCACGTCCGGCGGGACGTGATTGGCAACGAGCGTCGGCATCCCGATACCCAGGTTGACGTAGTCGCCGTCGCGCAGCTCGCGGGCGATCCGCTTGACGATGCGATCTCGCAGGTCAGCCATGGTCGAGCACCCTCAGCACCCTCCGCCCAGCCGCGCGGCGAGCCGCGCCGGACGACCTCGTTTCTCGCACGCGGGTTCGACCGTCCGAACAACACGCGGCGCCGGCGGCATTTTCTCCTTCCACGTACTCGGCCGCAGGGTTGCGGCCTCGTCTCGACGCCGCCGCCGCGTCTTGTGAGCTCCGGTCGTCGACGGACGGCTCACACGCGCGCGATCTCCGAGTTCGTCCGGCCCGGCGATCACCGGCGTCCGCGGCCGCAGCACCCTCAGCGCGGCCGCAGCACCCTCAGCGCAGCCGCAGCACCCTCAGCGAAGCCGTAGCACCCTCAGCGAAGCCGTATCGTTCGCTTCTCTATCCTCTTCTCGTACCGCTCGCCCTCGAAGATGTGCTTCACGAAGATCCCGGGCGTGACGACCTGGTCCGGGTCGAGCGCGCCCGGCTCGACCAGGTGCTCGACCTCGGCGATCGTGACGTGTGCCGCCGTCGCCATGACCGGGTTGAAGTTGCGGGCGGTCCGCCGGTAGACCAGGTTGCCGGCCCGGTCCCCCCGCCATGCCTTGACGAAGGCAAAGTCAGCGCGCAGCGGCGCCTCCAGCACGTAGGGCTTGCCGTCGATGACCCGTGTCTCCTTGCCCTCAGCGACGAGCGTCCCGTAGCCGGTCGGCGTGAAGAACCCGCCAATGCCAGCCCCCCCTGCACGAATGCGCTCGGCAAAGGTGCCCTGCGGGACGAGCTCGACCTCCAGCTCACCTGTCAAAAATTGTCTCTCGAATTCCTTGTTCTCCCCGACGTAGGTCGCAATCATCCTGCGGACCTGCCGTGCCCTC
>DASZFS010000019.1:0-2823 GCA_035939575.1 Vicinamibacterales bacterium
CTTGGATTTCGGAAATCATACCGGAGAAACTTCGCTAGATGAACGCATCTAACCAGGCGATGCAGCTAACCACTGACTGCCGCGTGACTACGATTTACTTTATGAGAGAGTTCTTTACGATCACGAAGCTCGTTCTCGCCAGCGGTAGCTGGTCTTATTCTCGTTAGGTGTATGGCGTCCGTGTTCCTTCGAATTCGCCCGATTGGGATCCTGATCATCTGCTTCGGGTTCGTTTTCATCTCTGTTCCAGCCGCGGTCGCGCAACCAGACACACAACAAAAGGCGCCCGCTTTGTACGCGCCACGCCCAGAATATCCATTAGAAGCGCGGCGGCAGCATCTTACCGGCCGTGGCCTTTTGATCCTGCACATCGACCGTGAAACCGGCACTGTGACTTCGGTAGAGATCTCGAAAAGCATCGGCTATAAAATACTTGATGATGCTGCGGTCCGGGCGTTGCGTCAGTGGCGTTTTAAACCCGGAAAATTCACCAAGATAAAGGTGCCGATTGGGTACACGATGGGTCAGAGCGAGATTCCTAAAGACCTCCGCTAAGACCTAACCAGCCGATGAAGCCGACGGCCCCCAGCCGGATAATTACGAACATGTTTGCCACAACACCCTGGCGCGGCTTATCTCTGTCTCGTTAGGCAACGAACCTTTCTCTATCGAGCACCGCCGATGACCACGCGCCGCAACGAGATTCCGAGCTGGACCCGACGCGACTTCGTCCGCGGCGGCATCGCCACCGCGGGCGCGCTCGCGCTGGGTGCCTGCGGGCGCACCGGGACTCCGCGCCCCCTGGCGACTGGGACAGCGGCCGACCTCGACGATCTGGCACGGCATATTCGTGGGCGTTTCCTGCGGGACGGGTCGCCTCTGTACGACGAGGCGAGGAAGGTCTGGAATCTCGCCTACGATCGCCGCCCGCTCGCGATCGCACGCTGCGCAGACGTTGACGACGTGCGGCGCTGCGTGGAGTTCGCACGCCGACGCAGCATTCCCGTCGCGGTCCGCGGGGGCGGGCACAGCTATGCCGGGTTTGGGGTTGCCGACGGCGCGCTGCAGATTGACCTCGGCGGGTTCAACGCCGTTAGAGTTGATCAGGACCGCCGCGTCGCTTCGGTAGGAGGCGGCACGAAAATCCGGGAGCTGCTCACCGCTACGCTGGCGGCCGGGCTCTTCACCCCGATGGGCGCCTGCGGTGCCGTTGGCGTTGCGGGCCTGGCACTCGCGGGCGGGGATACGGCCTCGCGCGGACTCTTCGGGACGGCGTGCGACAACGTCATCGGTGCGCAACTCGTGACCGCTGACGGCGAGGTGCTGGAACTCGGGCCCGGCCGGAACGAGGATCTCTTCTGGGCGATCCGTGGCGGCGGCGGCAACTTTGGCGTCGTCACGCGAATGGATTTCCAGCTGCACTCGGTTCTGACCTTCCATTTCGCGAACTTCGAGTTCGGCTGGAACGACATCGCGGGCGCGATGCGAACGTTCGGCCAGCTTGTGCGAGAGACACCGGACGAGGTCCGCGCGGGGTTTTTTGTGAATGCGGAAACCGGCGCGTCTGCGAACTGCGGATTCTACGGCGATGCGGCAGCGGCCGCCGCCTATCTCGCGAAGTGGAAGTCCGCGTTTCCGTCGATCGAACCTCGGATGGGGAGCTCCCTGCCAAACCCCGAAGGCGAGGTGTGGGCGACCACGTCGCTGGCCGTCGACGGTGCGTTTCTGGAGGGCCTAGGCGATGGGGTCGTGGACGTGCTGGCGCGCGCGGCCGTCACAGCGAGGGGCGTCGGTGAGATACTGATGGGCCTCTCCAACGGTGTCGCGTCACGTATCGCGATGACCGACACCGCTTACCCACTGCGCGGCACGGGACTGAGTTGTCTTCTGTCCGCCGAGTGGAAGCGGCCCGAGGAACGTGAACGTGCGGAGCGATGGGTGGCGGAGCATGGTGCTGCGCTGCGCCCTTGGGCGCGCCGCGCCTACGTGAACTACCTCGCGCCCAGCTCCGCGGATCGAATTCGCGAGATCTATGGGGTGAACTATCCCCGACTGGCTCGCATCAAGGCACAGTACGACCCGGCAAATCTGTTCCGGTCGAACCAAAATGTGTTGCCTGCGGACCGCAGCTAGCGAGAGATGTCCGCGTCGACACAGCGACACGCGGTGCGGTCGGCGGCGACATCGTCGCGAGCGGCGTCGGCGTCTCGGCGCACGTTGCCTAACCATGCGATGCAGCGAACCGTTGGCCGCTCCGCGTTCTAGCTTTCGATGACTTCCACATCCAACCTGCCGCCACACGCGCCCTCGCCAGCGGTCGCTGATCTTGTGTCTCGTTAGACCGCCAAGACAACGTCCTGGTATTGACACCACGTGTGACGCGTGTTGTGATATTTAAACATTCAAGGAGGATTCATGCGACGAACGACATTCGCGATCGGGCTCGTGTCCCTTGCTCTTGCCGTCTCGGCATCGGGCCTCGCGCAAACTTCCGCCGACACCAAGGGTAAGAAGGCCCCGGCCGTTCAGACGGCGGAATCGCAGGCCGCGATGACGCCGGCCTCGGCCTTGGAGAAGCTCAAGAAGGGTAACGCTCGCTTCGTCGAGAAGAACATGCGGAGTCGCGACTGCCTGGCCAAGGTGTCAGCGACTGCGGGCGGTCAGTATCCGTTTGCGGTGATTCTCGCGTGCATGGACTCTCGCGCTCCGATCGAGATCATCTTCGATCAGGGAATTGGCGACGTCTTCGGGATCCGCATTGCGGGCAACATCGTCAACGAGGACGTGCTCGGCAGTATGGAGTATGCAACAAAGGTCGTCGGA
>DASZFS010000020.1:0-2214 GCA_035939575.1 Vicinamibacterales bacterium
ACAAGTGGCTTGCGTCGCTCGGCCCGGCAGCGCCGTTCAAGACGCTTGGCGATCTGATCGCGTGGAACAAGGCGCACGAGAAAGCCGGGTCGATCAAGTACGGCCAGTCGAACCTCGACGTCTCGGACGAAATGGACGTCGAGAAGGACAAGTCGCGCTACGAAGCCGACCGCGCGAAGGACATCCGCCTCGGTGGCACGCAGGGCATCGACGCGATCATGAAAGAAGCCCGCCTCGATGCGATTCTGTTCCCCGGCGCGAGCGGCGCCGGCATCGCCGCGAAACCGGGGTATCCGACGGTCATCGTTCCGTTCGCATTCGTGCCCAACGCCCCCACGCCGCCGTTCCCAGACGGCTTCAACGCGCAGCCCGCGCCGTTCGGCGTCAGCTTCACCGGGATGGCGTGCAGCGAGCCGCGCCTTCTCGAGCTCGCGTACTCGTTCGAGCAGGCGACGAAAAAACGCGTCGCTCCGCCGGCTGTACCCTGACGAGGCTAATCAACAGTCATCGCTCTTGACGGGTCGATCGCCAGCCAGCACACGGCGCCGAACGCGTAGACGCCAGCGGTGATGTAGAACGGGATCGTCCACGAGTGCCAGCGGTCCACCGCGAGGCCGACGACCAGCGGGCCGACGAAGCCGCCGAGATTCCCCAGCGTGTTCATGCAGCCGGTGACCACGCCGGCATGGTCTGGCGCGATGTCGATCGGCACCGCCCAGCACGCGCCCAGCGAGAGGTCCGCTGACGCCAGCGCCATCGCGATCAGAATGGCTTTCGCCACCGGCGCTGCGAACATCGTGGACGTCAGCAGGAACGCCGCGCAGGTGAGAAACGCCGCGAATCCGAGATAGCAGCGGCCGACGCGCAGGCCATGCGTTTGTACCCAGCGATCGGTCAGCCAACCGCCGACGATGTCGGCCATGCCCGCGAGGACAAACGGCAGGGCCGCGAAGAGTCCGCCGCTGAAGACCGAGAAGCCAAGGACGGTGATCAGATACGTCGGCAGCCACGTGAAGTAGAAGTACAGGCCGTAGCCGAACGCGAAATACATCGCGCTGATGAAGAGCAGATTACGGTTCAAGAGGTGCAAGGGGTGCAAGGGGTGCAAGGGGTTCAAGAGGTGCGAGGGGTTCAGAGGTTCAAGAGGTTCACGACCGCTGAGTGTGCCCGTACGAATCCGCGCAAGTTCTTCAGCGCTGACCGCGGGATGATCCTCAGGCCGGTCGCGATACCACACGTACCAAGCTGCTGACCACATGATGCCGAACGTGCCGAACAGTACGAAGCTGGCGCGCCAACCCCAGCGTCCGATGAGGAACAGCGCCAGCGGCGCGGACAGCATTCCGCCGACCCGCGATCCGAGGAACATGACGCCGTTGGCGCGGCCGCGCTCGCTCGGCGGGAACCAGCGGGAGAACGCGCGCGCGATGTTGGGAAATGCCCCGGCCTCGCCGGCGCCGAAAAGAAACCTGATGCTCACGAGCGATTGAAAGCCGCGCGCGGCGCCGGTCAGCATCGTGAACGCCGACCACCACAGGACGATCCGCGTCAGCACGCGGCGCGGACCGCGGACGTCGCCCAGCCATCCGGACGGGATCTCGAAGATCGAATACGCGAGCGTGAACGCGCTGAACACCACGCTCATCTGGAGGATGCTCAGATGGAGATCCTTCATGATCGCGGGCGCCGCGGCCGAGATGCACACGCGGTCCAGATACGTGACGACGGCGAGCAGGAACGCGAATGCGAGCACGCGCCCACGTGCTGATGACACGGGCGGATCCTACAGGGCCGACCGACTACGGACCAGGGACTGGCGATCCGATTGGCAAATCACTGACTACGGCTGCGAGCCGGCCGCGCGGGACATGAAACGCCGCTCGAAGTACTGGCCCGTCGCCGTCGCGACGGTCTTCCAGGTGCGGAAGAGAAGGAAGTCGTGGATGTCGTCCGGGATGACGAGTTCCTCGACGTCGACGCCCTGCTCCAGCAGCCGCTGTTTGAGATCCACGGTCTGATGGAACTCCACGTTCCTGTCGTCGTCTGCATGGATGAGCAGCACCGGCGAGCGCCACGTCTTGACCGCCGAAATCGGCGACGATTCGTACGTCACTTTCGCGACGGCTTTGAGATCGGTCTCCGTGATTCCGTCGCCTGCCATCGCGGCGCGCGCGTCGGGACCCTGGCGGCCCTGGCGATCCCAGTTGTGCACAC
>DASZFS010000021.1:0-2497 GCA_035939575.1 Vicinamibacterales bacterium
TTACGCCGACCATGAATGAAAATGCCCGGCCCAGGCCAAAGCCTGGAGCCGGGCGGCACTGCGTGTCCATTACCGATTGGTACCGATCTGGCACGCGTCCTGGCAGGAGCCAGGATCTAAAGGCTTACATTTGTCGTCTCGCGCATCGACGAAGGGCCACAGCAGGTCAACGTCGCCGTCAAACTCCCTCAAGCCCTCGAGGATGCGCCGTGCCAGCCCGGCGGTGTTTCTTCACCCATGTGCCTAGAAATACGCCTGGTCGGGCACACCTGTCAAGGTCAAGCGTGCGCCTTGCGCTCGCTATTCTCCGGCCGCGTCTTCCGCCTGCGGCGCGGCCGTGTACCACTCGAGCAGCTTCTGCTGGGCACTCACGCGAGGCATGTCGCCGGCGCCGGCAATCTCATAGCGGCTGCCGTTGAGCACGTACGCGCGATCGGTGTCCTGCAGATACGTGTCGAGCACGACGGAACGGATGTGATTGGCGAGCGCCTCGTCGCGGACGCGGCATAGCGTTTCGACGCGCCGATCGAGATTGCGCTCCATGAGATCCGCGCTGCCGACGTACAGCTCCGGCCGTCCGCCGTTGGCGAACCAGTAGACCCGGGAATGCTCGAGGAATCGTCCGACGACGGACCGGACGCGGATGGTGTCGCTGACGCCGGGCACGCCGGGGTTCAGGCAGCAGACGCCGCGCACGATCATGTCGATCTCCACGCCGGCCTGCGCGGCCCTGTACGACGCGCGGATGATCGCCGGATCTGTCACGGCGTTCGTCTTGACGATCACGTGCGCGGGCCGGCCCTGGCGCGCATGTTCGGCCTCGCGATCGAGGAGCGCGAGGAACCCCGCGCGAAGGCTCACCGGCGCAACCAGCAGCTGCCTGTATTCCTTGCGCTTCGAGTATCCCGTCAAATAGTTGAATACATCCGACACATCGTCGCTGATGTCCGGATCGGCGGTGAACAGCCCGAAGTCCGTGTAGATCTGCGACGTCGCGACGTTGTAGTTGCCCGTGCCGACGTGGACGTAGCGGCGGACGCCGTCCGGTTCCTTCCGCACGACGAGGCAGAGCTTGCAGTGCGTCTTGAGGTTCTCGACGCCGTAGACGACGTGCACCCCGGCCGATTCCAGCCGGTTGGCCCACTTGATGTTGTTGCGCTCGTCGAACCGCGCCTTGAGCTCGACGAGCACCGCCACCTGCTTGCCGGCGTCGGCCGCTTCGATCAGGAGATCGACGAGCGGCGAGTCTTCGCCGATGCGGTAGAGCGTCATCTTGATCGCCACCACGTTCGGATCGGCCACGGCCTGCCTGACGAAAGTCTCGACGGCCGAAAACGAGTCGAACGGATGATGGACGAGGCGATCCTGCTCGCGAATCTCGTCGAAGACCGACGTCTCGTGATGCAGCCACATCGTCCTCGGCACGAAGGGCACGTCCTTGAGCGTGGGCAGCGGGAGGCTGTGGAGCGCGCGCCAGTCCGAGAACCCGAGACGGTCGCGGCTGTGCATCACGATGTCGTCTTCGACTTCGAAGTTCTCGACCAGGATGTTCAGCACGCGGCGCGGCATCGTGCTCTCGACCTGGAGGAGGCTCGGCGGCGCCCCGCGCAGCTTCTTCAGGCTCTGATCCACCGACTCGAGCAGATCGCCGGCCGCATCGTCCCGAACCTCCATGTCGGTGTCCCGGATAATCCGGAACAGATGCGCGTTGAGTACCTCGACGTTGGGAAACAGCGCGTCCAGGTTCTGGCGGACCACGTCTTCGAGAAACGCGAACGTCGGGCCGTCGGTGGATGGCAGCGGCACGAACCGCGGTAGGATGTCGGGAATCTTGACGCGCGCAAACTTCGTCCGACGGTTGTGACGGACGGCGACCGCGAAGTTCTTGCTGAGATTCGAGATTTGCGGGAAGGGGTGGCCGGGATCGAACGCCAGGGGCGTCAGCAGCGGAAAGACATCCGTCTTGAAGTACGCGGCCAGGTAGCGCCGGATTTTGTCGGTGTACTGGTCCTCTTCGAGAAACGTGACGCCGACCTCGGCCAGCGCCGGCCGCAGGCGTTCCTGCCAGCACGCGGCCTGGTCTTTCATCATCCGCGTGGCGCGCTCGCGAATAGCCGCCAGCTGCTGCGACACCGTGAGGCCGTCGGGCGATACCTGTTCCAGACCGGCGCGCTTCCGCTTGAGGAGCGTCGCCACCCGCACCATGAAGAACTCGTCCAGGTTCGAGCCGACGATGGCCAGGAACTTGACGCGTTCGAGCAGCGGATGGTAGTCCGAGATCGCCTGATCGAGGACGCGCTGGTTGAACTCCAGCCAGCTCAGCTCCCGGTTCGTGTACAGCGACGGATCGTGGAGCACCGGCGGACGGCTCGCGGTTTGAGAGTCGGCGGACATTTCAGGAGGTCCGGCTGAAGTTGGCATGGCGTACGTCGCGCGCTTCGGCAATGAAGATCACGTCCTCGGCGATGTTCGTCGCGTGGTCGCCGATCCGCTCCAG
>DASZFS010000022.1:0-42843 GCA_035939575.1 Vicinamibacterales bacterium
TGTCAGGACTCGAGGGCGTAGGCAACTGCACGCGACCATGAGTCTTCAGCCCGGTTCTGAGTGTGTTGACGTTAAATTGAGTTTAAACTAAAATGACAACATGTCGCTGGAGCCGTCGCTCCTGTCCGCGCTGGCGTCGCCGCGACGACAGGAGATCCTTCGCCTGACGTGGGATGCGGAGCGCTCGGCCGGCGAGATTCACCGGGCCATGCCCGACGCCACCGGCGTTACCTTCGGCGCCATCTCCCTGCAGCTGCGGGTCCTCAGCCAGGCCGGCCTGCTCGACGTCCGCGCCGATCACCGGCACCGGTACTACAAGGCGAGGCAGGCGGCGCTGGGGCCGCTCGCCCCGACGCTCGAGCGGATGTGGGATGACGCGCTGTGGCGGTTGAAGCTGGCGGCGGAGCTCGAGGACACGCGTCGCGGCCCGAGGCGGGCGAGCGGACGACCTAGACAACGAAGGAGGCGACGATGATCGCGTTGATGCATACGCTCGATCGGGTGGTCGTGATTCGCGCGAGGCCCGAGACCGTGTTCCGCTATTTCACCGACTCCGATCGATGGGCCGCGTGGTGGGGCGCGGGGTCAACGGTCGATCCGCATCCGGGCGGACGCATCTACATCAGGTACCCGGATGGGACCGAAGTCGCAGGCGAGGTGCTCGAGCTGGCCAGCCCCAGTCTCTTTGCCTTCACCTATGGGTTTGCGAGCGGCACGCCAATTCCGGCAGGCGCTTCGCGCGTCACGATTCGCCTCGCCGCGCACGCCGAGGGCACGCGTCTGACGCTTCGGCACGAGTTCGCGGATGCCGCTGTACGGGACCATCACGTGCAGGGATGGCGCTACCAGTTGTCCCTGTTCGCGAACGTCGTCGCCGACGAAGCATTGGCTCGAGCGGCGGAGGCGACGGATGCCTGGTTTGCGGCCTGGGCGGACACCGACGAAGCGTCGCGCGCGCGGGCGTTGTCGGCAGTGGCCGGGCAGAGCGTTCAACTGCACGATCGCTTCAGCGCGATCGAGGGACTGGACGAGCTCGTCGCGCACATCGGCGCTGCGCAGCGCTTCATGCCCGGCACGACGCTGCAACGTCAAGGCGACGTGAAGCGGTGCCAGGGCATGGTGCTCGCCAACTGGGCGGCGGTTGCGAGCGACGGCCAGCCCCGTGGCGCCGGGACGAACGTCTTCATCTTCAGTTCTGACGGCAAGATCGCATCGGTCACCGGCTTCTGGAGCTGACCGGCGCGGGGACGTGTGACACACGCGTCAGGCGGACGCGCTGATCGACAGGATCTTCATCGGCACGTCGAACGCGCCGGTTCCGAATCGCCGCTCCAGCTCCTGCGCGACCGCGTCGACAATCGTGTCCGACGACACGGTCGCGCGGTCCTGAATACTGACGGCGATCGGGCTTCCCTTCACGAGTCCGACCGCAATGTGCGCCGCCGACGCACACGGACCGCGGAGGTCGACTGCCTCGATCTGCACGGACCGAAACCCGCCGCCCTGGAGATCCGCGCGGATACGAGCGGGATCGCCGTACCCGAACGGCACGTGGTAGAAGCGGGGAGGGTCCGACGGAAAGAAGCGCGCGACCACGCGGTCGGCGATTTCCCCCAACGGGTTCTCGTCCAGGCCGGTCCAGACGTTGAGCAGAAACGATCCGCCGGGCTTCAGCACACGCCTGACTTCGGACGCTGCCTGAGTCTTGTCGGGGAAGAACATGATGCCGTGCTGGCAGGCCACCTGCGAGAAGACGGCGTCTCCGAAGGGCAGGCGCATGGCGTCGCCACGCACGTACCGGACGCGCGGGCTGCGAAGGCGCGCGCGGGCCACGTGCTGCATGGCACCGTTCAAGTCCAAGGCGACCAGCATGCCGCCACTCAGCCGATCCAGGAGCGGCGCGGTCAGTCGGCCGGTGCCCGACGCGAGGTCCAGAACCGGCGCCGCCGAAGGGTCGGCGCGCGCGGACAGGTCGGCCGCGCTCGGATCGAAGAAGACCGGACCCAGATGACGATCGTACAACTCGGGAATCGATCCGACGAAGGAGGAGGCGTTGCGGACGTCAGGCAAGCGCGCATTATCGCACCTTGTGCGACAATCACCTCATGCTGAGACGCTCCTTCCTGTCCCGTTTCGGTGGCGCTGCAGCGTTCTTCGGCGTCACGAGTCCCGGGCTCCACGAATCCCGACAAAATCAGCTGGGTCAGCCGGAGCAGCCCGCGCAGCCGGCACGGTCCGCGCAGCCGTTCCAGGCCGCCCGGCACCCGCAGGACGATTGGTTCGATCAGGTACCGGGTACGCACCGCGTCATCTTCGATACGTGGATGGCCGACAGGTTCGCTGAGGCGGTCGGATTTGCCGGCAACTACGTGCGCGTCAACAAGGACGTGTACGGCCTGTCCGAGAAGGATGTCGCCGTGGTCATCTGCGTCAGGCATCGCACGGCGCCGTTCGCGTTCACGGACGCCATGTGGGCGAAGTACGGCAAGCAGTTCTCGGCGCGGATGTCATTCGTCGATCCCAAGACCCAGCAGGCGCCGACCACGAACGTGTACGGTGCCCAGATCTCGAATCTCGCCAAGCAGGGCGTACAGCTGGCGGTCTGCAATCTGACCACGCGCGCCTATACCCGAATCATTGCCGACGCGATTCACGGCGACGCAGACGAGATTTACAAGGAGCTGACGGCCAATACGATCGCCGTGAGCCATTTCGTCCCTGCGGGAGTCGTGGCCGTCACGCGCGCCCAGGAGCATGGGTACGCTCTGGTCGCGATCGGCTAGTCCGACGGGCTGAAGACTCTGAGGCCGGTCGAAGACTCTAAAACTGCACGCGGCCATGAGTCTTCGGCCCCGTCTCGCCCCATCTTGACTCATCAGTGTGCTTCGCCGACGGGCTCAACCGCCGTACACGACGCGGCAGGAATGTGTCTTGATGACCAGCCAGACCGGCGTTCCCGCCTGCAGCTGAAGCGCCGTCCGGGCCGTTGGCGTGACGTGCACCTCGAGCGTGAGGCCGACGTCCACGCTGAGGCGGACGCGCGGGCCTTCCTGCGTCAGTGAAATGATTCGGCCGGGCAGGATGTTCCGGGCGCTCAGCCCACGCGGGAGCTCCGTGGCCACGAGGATGTCGCCGGCGCGGATGGCGACGCGAATGGTGGCACCGGGCTGAGCCGATGTCAGCGGCACTTCCAGCTCCACTGCGCTGCTGCACGCTCTCGTGCGCATGACGCCCGCTGCATCCATGCGCGTCTCGACCATCGTATCAAACACGTTCTCGAATCCGGCGAGCGCGGCCATGACGTCGGTCTCCGGCAGCTGCAGGACCGTGTCCGGCGCGCCGTCGGCCGCGATCCGGCCCTCCTCCAGGACGAGCACGCGCTCGCCAAGCGCGAAGACCTCGCGATGCGAATGCGTGACGTAAAGGATCGGGATGCGGTGAGCGGCGTTCCACGCCCGCAGGTCCTCGATGATCCGGGATTGCGCGATGCGGTCGAGGCCGGACAAGGGCTCGTCGAGGAGCAGGACACGGGGATCCGTCACGAGCGCGCGGGCGAGCCCGACGCGTTGCCGTTCGCCGCCGGAGATTTCCGCGGGTCGTCGCGTCAGCAGGTGGCCGATTCGGAACGATTCGGCGATCGCCTCGGCGCGCCGCCGGCGATCGGAGGCGTCGAGATGCGCGAGCCCGTACGCGATATTGTCCGCCGCCGTCAGGTGCGGGAAGAGGGCCAGGTGTTGGAAGACGAACCCGAACCGGCGCTGCCATGGCGGCACGTCGATGCCCGTCCGGTCGTCGAAGATCATGTCGGCGTCTACCGCGAGCGCTCCCGCATCCGGCCTCAGCAGCCCGGCCACGCATCGCAGCAGCGTCGTCTTGCCGGAACCGGATGCGCCAAACAGGATGGTCACGCCGAGAGGAACACTGAACTCCACGTCGAGCGCGAACGACGCGGCGAAGCGCTTGCGAACGCGGACGGCGAGCGTCATTGAATCGGTGCGATCGCCCAGGGCTTCCGCCGGAGCGCGTAGACGAGTGCGAGCACCAGGAAGGAAAAGATGAGGAGCAGGAGCGATGTCTGGTTCGCCGCCGCGAATCTCAAGCTCTGGACGTCGTCATAGATCGCGATGGAGACCGTGCGGGTGACGCCCGGCAGGTTGCCGCCCACCATGAGGACCACCCCGAACTCGCCGACGGTGTGGGCGAAGCTGAGGACGGCGCCCGTCAGGAGTCCGTCGACCGCGAGCGGCAGCACTACTCGCCGGAATGTCCCCATCCGGCTGACTCCCAGCGTCTCGGATGCGTCCAGCAGGCTCCGGTCGATCTGAGCGAACGCGGTCGCGATCGGTTGTACGGCGAACGGCAGGGAGTAGAAGAGCGATGCGATGACCAGGCCCTCGAACGTGAAGGCAAGCGGGTGCCCGGTCCACGCGGTCCAGGCTCGCCCAATCGGGCTGCGGGATCCGATCGCGACGAGGACGTAGAAGCCCAGCACGGTCGGGGGCAGGACGAGCGGGAGGGCCACCACCGACTCCACGAGAAACTTCCACCGCCAACCCGAGAATGCCAACCAGTACGCGATCGGAACGCTGGCGATCAGCAGGATCGCGCAGACGAGCGCGGCGAGCTCGAGGCTGAGAACGATGGCCTGCCAGTCCACAGGCGAGCAGTGTATCAGGAGCTCCGCCGCCGGCGCCGCGATCAGTCCTCGACGACCGGCGTGGCGGGCTTTGCGTTGACGTGCAGGCGGAAGATATCGGGCCGCGCGTAATGTCCGACTACGTCGAAGTCATACTTGGCGCGCGCGATCTCGCCGAGATCGAGCTCCGCGACGAGGATGCCGCTCCGATTGAACAGCGGGCCGGCCAGCACCTGTCCGAGCGGCCCGATGATCGCGCTGCCGCCGCGCATGATCACGGCGTCGGGATTGCCGCCGTCATTGCCGATATTGCCGCCCGGGACCGCGGCTTCCGGGACACCGGCTTGACCATGCATAGGAGCCCCGGCTTGGATCGCAGGCGCGCCGTAGTCCGGCGGACAGTCCGCGCGGCGCAGGTGCTGGCAGGCCGTCAGGACGAAGCACCGTCCCTCGAGCGCCACGTGCTGCATGGAGGACAGCCACGTGTCGCGATCATCCGCGGTCGGCGCGCAATAGATCTCGATGCCCTTCGCGTACATGGTCATCCGCAGGAGTGGCATGTAGTTCTCCCAGCAGATGACCGCGCCCAGTTTCCCGAGACGCGTGTCGAATACCGGCATCGTCGATCCGTCACCGAAGCCCCAGATGATGCGCTCCATTGCGGTAGGCATCACTTTCCGATGTTTGCCCATGAAGGCGCCGTCCGGACCGAAGAACAGCGCCGTGCAGTAAAGCGTGCCGATCTCCCGCTCGATGACGCCGACCACGAGGTACACGCCGAAGGCCTTGGCGGTCTTCGACAGCGATTCGGTCGCCGGGCCAGGCACCGCGATCGCGCTGTCGAAGTATCGCCGGAACGCATCGCGCCCTTCGCTGGACCGCATGCCGACGCGGGCGCCAAAGTCCAGACCTTTTGGGTACGCGGACACGAACGCTTCGGGGAACAGCACGAGCGCGGCGCCCAGGCCCGCCGCCTCGGCCGTCAAATCGTGCACTCTCTCGAGCGTGCGCTCCGAGTCGAAGACAATCGGCGCATGCTGAACGACCGCCGCAGTGAACTTGCTCATCCCGCACAGCATACCGCGCTGGACCAAGCACCATGCACGGCGACCAGGCTGTGCGCCTCCGCACGCCGCACACGCCCGGCCCGCACAGCGGGGGTTGCTCGTGACCGCATGATTGGGCGTAAGTCATTGAATCTGCTAGGCACCGCGGACGGACGCTGACGTGCCGCAGCTGGCCCGACGGATGCACTCGACCCTCTCCCAATGTCCGAGGAGCGACCGATGATGATCCGCCGAGCCGCTGCGCTTGTCCTGATATTCAGCCTGCTGGGCACCCCGGCGTTCGCGTCGGATGCGGCATCCGCAGCGAAGGCACCGGCTCCGAGCCCCGCGGCGGCGGCCGACGTGGCATCAGAAGAACCGCTCGTGCCCGGCCTGGCTCCCATCCAGATCGGCGCGCCCACGCGCGGCGCCGTGCTGCCCCTTCTTTATGGCAGCTACGCGGCGTTGCAGGCCTTCGACGCGGTCTCGACGCTTCGCGGCGTCCAGTTGGGCGCGCAAGAGGCGAACCCGGTGATGTCAGGCTTGTCGCGCAATCCGGCCGGGATGTGGGCACTGAAGGGCGGTCTGACGGCAGCCTCGATCGTGGCTGCGGAACACCTGTGGAAGCAGCGCCGTCGGGGCGAAGCGATCGCGCTCATGGTCGTGGCCAACGGCATCATGGCCGGCGTGGCTGCGCGAAACGCGGCCGTCGTCAACGGCCTGCGCTAGTGGCCGGTCCACGCGGCCACCAGTAGAGCTCAGAACCGGATACGCGCAGAAAACTGCAGCTGGCGAGGGGTGCGCGCCGAGATCGGCTGGCCAAAGAGCGGCGAGCCAACGGTCCCGACAAACGTCGCGTAGTTCACGCGGTTCAGCACGTTGAACGCGTCCAGCCCGACGGTCAGCACTCGACCGTCTTTCGCGGTTCCGGCGAGCGTGAAATCCCGCGACGCTCGCAGGTCGAGGGACGCGTAGCCCGCCGCCTCCAGGCTGTTGCGTGGCACGCCGGGCGGGCGTGCGCGCCCGCGGCCGTTGTTGTACACATCCGGCCCGAGCAGCTCGGTGTAAGGCCCGGCCGAATTCATCGTGACACCGACGCCGAAGTCGGCAACTTTCCCCGGAGTGACCCGGCCGAGCACCAGAAAACGGTGCCGGCGATCGAAATCCGCGCGCGCCCATTCGCCCGACAAATCGTAGTCGTTCGCGGGAAACGCGGTGATGCCGTTGGTGTCGTTGTACACCCGGCTCCAGGTGTACTGCGTCTGGCCGTTGAACCAGCGGCTCATCCTGCCTCGAACCGTCACTTGAACCGAGTCGCTCTGCTGGCGTCCGTTCGACTCGATCTCGCGCACGACGCTGTACGCCGGGTCGGGCCGCGCCGCGTAGAAGGGCGGCAGCGGCGCGTTGATGTCGCGCGACCGGAACATGTTGTAGCCGCGCGCGCCCGTGTAGCCCACCGACAGCGTCAATGCCTGCCGCAGCTGGTGGTCGAGGCCGACGCTGTACTGCAGCGTCTGCGGAATCTGCACGTCCGGCGCGAGCCGGACGATGCTCGGTGCGTCCGCTGTACCGGAGCTCGAGAGCGCAGGGTTGGGATATGACGGATTGCTGACGACGAATCGAGTCAGCCCGCCGGGCTGGTAGTGCAGCAGATCCGCGATCACCACCGGACCGCTGCGGTCGTTGAACACGCCGACGCCCGCGCGGATGACATTCGTCTTGCTGTTCCCCGGTGAGTACGCCACCGACGCACGCGGCGCGAAGTTGTTGTTGTCGTGGAAGTAGTTCTGCCAGTCGTAGCGGAGGCCCACGGAGAGCGAGAGGCCCGGCCGCACTTGCCAGTCGTCCTTGACGTAGGTGCCGACCTGCTTCTCCAGAAACGCGACATCGCCGTTGCCCTGCTGCTGGATGAACGCATACGGAAGACCGAAGGAGTAGGTATCGAGGCCGCTGAAATAGAAAGTCCCTCCGAAGTTCGTCCGATCGTAGAACCCGCGTCGACTCCAATCGGGGAGCTGGAAGCCCGCCTGGACCAGATGCTTCCCCTTGGTCCAGCCGAGACTCTCCGTCAACTGCATGTGGGTCTCGGTCCGCAGCAGATCGCCCTGTCCGCCACCACCCGTGAACGCGCCGGCGACGACGATCCCCCGGCTGGGCGACACGCTGACGGTCGGCTCGCGCTCGTGCCCGACGAGCACCTGAAACTGATTGAGCAGCGTCGGGCTGATGATCGTCTGGTGCGTGAACGAGACCTGCTGCTCGTTGTGCGTGAAATTCGTCCCCGCTGTGGCGAGTGTGACGCCGCCCACGCCGCGATTCTCGTTGCTCTCGTACTCGTAACTGGGGCGGATCGAGATCGTGGTCGCGTCGCTCTGCTGCCTGGTCAGGCTGAACGACACGAGTGACTGTCGATTCGGTTGCGGGACGGCGTCCTCGATGGTGCCGGTCGGACCAATCGCGAAGATCAAGGCTTGTTGATCGTCCTTCTGATCGTGGGCCGACAGCAGGAAGGACGTCTTGCCGCCTCCGCCGACGGGACCGCCGAAAATCCCCTCGACGATCGTCTTCCGCTCCGCGGGCTTCGTCGTCGTGAAGGCGTTCCGGGCGTCGAACTGCGCGTCGCGGCCGATGAGATTGGCCTCGCCGTGGTATTCGCGCCCGCCCGGCTTGGTCAGGATCTCGATCCGGCCGCGGCCGGGCCTGGCGTACTCCGCGGAATATGGATCCTGATTGATCTTGATCTGCTGGACGGCCGATGCGCTGACGCGCAGCGCGCTGACCTCCATCCCGTTGACGACTATCGTCGCGCCGTTGGTTCCAAGGGATCCGGAATCGAGGAAGCGCGACAGCGTCGCGATATAGTCCTGATCGAAGACGGGGAGGCCTTCGAGCATCTTCTGGTCGACCGCCACGGCGTCGAGGTTGGCAGCCGACGTCGCTTCCACCTGTCCCGCGCTGCTCACGGTGATCTCCTGCGTGAGCCCTGCGACCTCGAGGACGAGCTTCAGCGATGAGACGGGCCGGGCGCCCACGCGCACGCGGATGCTCGCCGGCTTGAACCCCTCGAAGGCGGCGCGCAGCTCGTAGTTGCCCGGGGCGACGCGCTCGAACCGGAACGCGCCGCTCGAGTCGGCGTCGGCGGTCTGGACGGTCTCGGCGGCGGCTGCGCTACGACCTGCCTGGGCCGGCGGGCCCGATCGGCTAGGCTGGACAAGCTGGACAAGTTGTACGGGCGCACCGGGCAGCACAGCGCCGGTCTGATCCTGGACGACGCCGCTGACGGTTGCCTGCCCGGTCTGCGCCGCCGCGAGAGGCGCCCGCGAGAGCAGCAGCAGGGGCACGCAGACAGCGCATAGGACACGGGCCGGCGAGAATCGAATCACGTTGCCCAGCCAGTCTAGGGCTTCAATCATGAAGTGAGCATGAACGGCAGGCATGGCATAGTGTTTGTCGATGCGCGTCCTGCTGGTCGAAGACGAGCCCAACGCCGCCCACCTCCTGGCAAAGGGGCTGCGGGAGCAGGCGTATGCCGTCGATCTGGCCACCGACGGCGAGGCCGCGGTCTTCCAGATAGGCACGACCGACTACGACGCGGTGATCCTCGACGTCATGCTGCCGGTCCAGGACGGCTTTGCCGTATGCCGGTCGATTCGCGAGAGCGGATGCGCGGTCCCGATTCTGATGGTCACGGCGCGAGATGCCGTCGAGGCGCGGATCGAAGGGCTCGACTGCGGCGCTGACGACTACATGGTCAAGCCGTTCGACTTCGGCGAGCTGCTCGCGAGGCTCCGGGCGCTCATCCGGCGCGGACGCCACCCCATCCTGCCGGACCGTTTAACCGTTGGTCCCCTGACGCTGGACACGCGCAGCCGCCAGGTCCGGATTCGGGCGCGCGACGTGGTCCTGACCGCGAAGGAGTACGCGCTGCTCGAGTATCTGGCACGCCGCGCCGGCGACGTTGTCAGCCGGGCCGACATCGCCGAACACGTGTGGGACGACAACTACGATCCGCTCTCGAATGTCGTCGACGTCTACGTCCAGCGGTTGCGACGGAAGCTGGATGTCATAGGGGAGGAGTCGCTCATCCGGACGCGGCGCGGCGAGGGCTATCAGTTGATTGCAGGCGTCCCCTTCACGCCGGGGGCCCCTGCCCCCCGGAACGCCAGATGAGGCCGCTGTCACTGCGGGCGCGTTTGACTGTCTGGTACACGCTTGCGCTGCTCGTCGTGCTGTCGCTCTTCGGCGCAAATGTGCTGTGGCAGCAGGGGCGCATCGGGCTGCGGCGAGTGGATCGTGAGCTGGACGGTCTCAACGCCACGATCGTCAACGTGCTCAGGGACGAGCTGAACGAGATCGGGAACGCCGCACTGGCGGCGCGGCAAGCGCGACTGACGGTTGCGGCGCCCGGCCGCGCGATTGCCATTCTCGACGATCGAGGTATCCCGCTCGCCGCGACGTGGAACGGATTGACGCTTCCCGAGTCGCTGCCCGATGCGCAGGCGGCGCGTATCTGGACGGCAACGACCAGCTCCGGCGCGTGGCGCGTGCACGCGCGCCCGCAGACATTCGGCCCGACCACGCTCGTGCTGCTCATTGCGAGCCCCCTGACCGATGTCCTTCGCGAGCGGCGCGAGGTTCAGGAGGCCATGTGGATCGGGATCCCGATCGCGATCGTGCTCGCGGCGGCCGGTGGCCTATGGCTGGCCTCCGTCGGACTGCATCCGATTACCGACATGGCGTCGCGCGCCGGCCGGATTCCTTTGACCGGAATGGAAGATCTGGGCCAATCCGACCGGCGCGATGAGCTCGGTCAACTCGCGCGGGCGTTCAACGGCCTGGTGGCGCGGCTTCGCGCCGCCCTCCAGACGCAGCGCCAGTTCATGGCCGACGCGTCACACGAGCTCCGCACGCCCGTCTCTGTAATTCGATCGGCCGCGGACGTGACCCTCGGGCGGGAGCACCGGGAAGAATCCGAATACCGGGAGGCGCTCTCGATCGTCGATGGTCAGGCGCGTCGCGTCGGGCGCCTCGTCGACGACATGCTCGTCCTCGCGCGGGCCGACGCCGGCGGGTATCCGTTGCGGCCGGTGCATCTCTACTTCGACGACCTCGTGGCGGAGTGCTCCCGGACGCTGGAACTGCTCGCTCGCGAGCGCGGCGTGGCGCTTCAAGCGCGGTCGCCCGGCGAGCTGCCGATGTCCGGCGACGAAGACCTGTTGCGCCGGATGCTGCTGAACATCGTGCAGAACGCCATCCATTACACGCGTTCCGGCGGCGCGGTGACGATTGACGCGGAACCGAGCGCCGACGGCATCGTGGTCTCTGTCTCCGACCAGGGCCCCGGCATTCCCGCAGCGGAGCGTCAGCGCATCTTCGACCGGTTCGTGCAGCTCGACCCGGCGCGGCGGGCGAGCGGGTCGGGCCTCGGGCTGCCGATCGCACGGTGGATCGCGGAGGCGCACGGCGGCTCGCTGAGCCTGACCGCGAGCAGCGCGGCAGGCAGCACGTTCACCGTCATCCTCCCGAGGTCGTCGTGAGGCCCGGCGCTGGTTGTGTGGGGCCGCTACGACGCCGCCGGCGTAGCGTCGCTGAACTTGTATCCAACCCCGCGCACGGTCACGAGATACTCGGATCGTTCTTCCGCGGTGCGCAGCTTGCGGCGCAAGCGCTTGACCAGCGCATCCACGCTCCGCATCGTCACAAACGTGTGCTCGCCCCAGATCTGCGCCAGCAGGTCGTCGCGGCTGAACACGACGCCGGGACTGCCGGCGAGCACGTACAGGAGCTTGAATTCCTGTTCGGTCAGCGAGAGCGACTGCTTGCCCAGATGCGTCCGCCGCCGCGCCGGATCGATCACGAGCCCGCCTCGAGCGATCGCGCTTGAGGAGTCGACCGCTTGCTGGACCTGCGTGAGCCTCGCGCGACGCAGGAGCGCACGGATGCGCGCGATGAGCTCGCGCATACCGCACGGCGTCGGCAGGTAGTCGTCCACGCAGCGCTCGAGGGCCGCGAACGCCTCGGACTCGAGCGATCGCGGGGCGAGGAGCAGGATGGGGGCGCGGTGAACGCCGCGTCCGCTCCCCAGCTCGTCGAAGACGCCGAGGCTCTGGACGGGACGCCCCTGGCACACGACAAATGCGTCGAAGCGCTCCTGCGCGGCCCGCTTCAGGGCCGCAGACGTGTCGTCCACCGCCTCACACCCCAGCCCTTCAAGCGAGATGTGCAGCGAGACGGAGTGCCGCAGTTGAGCGTCGGGCCCGATGATGAGCAGTCGTTCCGGCACAGCAATCTCCGATTGCGAGCCCGCTGCTGCAATCGACAGGCCGGGGAGTCGGCAGGATTTGGTGCGGACAGCGCCTGGGGTGTCATCCAGCGTTGACGGTCCGTGTACGCTTCCGACGACACCACAACCCCACTCATAAACGGGCTGGAAACTTTCCAGGCGGGCCGAAGACTCATGGTCGCGTGCAGTTTCCTCGCCCCAAGATCAAGATTCTCAAGGGCTGTACAAGTCGTAAGAAATCGAGGGCGTAGGCAACTGCACGCGACCATGAGTCTTCAGCCCCCGCACGCGACCATGAGTCTTCAGCCCCGTTGTCCTCCTCACTTCGCGAGCTCGAAGAAGCTGGCGAACGCGTGATCGACGCGCGCCAGAATCGTGCCCGTCGACGACCAGACCACGACCAGGACGGCGCTCGCGGCAAGCGCTCGCGTCACGCCGAACGTCACGCTCAGGATGAGGTGCGTGCCATAGATGGCTGCGGCGAAGGCCCCGAACGTGAACAACCATTTTGCGGGCCTCGATTCGAACCTCGAGCAGAGGTACCCGAGGACCACAAGGAGCGTCGGCGTGACGAAGGCGCGGGCGGTCTCGAGGAACAGGAACTGGACGAGGAAGCACACCGCGGCATATGTGCCGACGGCGACCGCCGCGCGGCAGCGATTGAACGGCTGACGGCTCACCTCCCACGCAGTGACCAGGCCGAGAACGACGCCGGCCGACAGCCCCGCGCCGCGGAAGAATCCTGGCCCCAGCCGCCAGGCTTCCGTCTGCGACTCGACGCGCAAGTTCGCCAGCGCCTCAATCACGATCGCGACGGTGACCGATGCGATGAAGGACGCCGCGATCTTCAGAAGATACAGAAGGACGTAGTCCCGCCGGTAGACCCGGCGAAGCGACTCGGTGATCATCGCCTCGGCTCCGAACCGCCCGAGAGCGCTGCGAACGGATTCGGGCGAGGCGCCGGCGTCCTCGAAGTGTGTCCACAGCTCCCGCCGGAGGTCTTCACGCTCGGTGCGACTGGGAACGCGCGCGCCAGCGACGACGCGGTCGATGAGCGCGGAGACCGTCTCGTGATCATGCATGGGCGTTACCCAGGATGGCGCGCATGGCGGTGGAAATGCTTGCCCATTGCCGGCGTTTCGACTCGGCCCGCCGGCGGCCCTTCGCCGTCAGGCCGTAGTACTTGCGCGCGCGTCCCGCCGCGCTCTCGCGCCATGTGGCCTTGAGCAGGCCGGCGCGTTCCATCTGGTGGAGCGCCGGGTACAGCGTGCCCTCCTTCAGCCGGAACATGCGTGCGCTGCGGCGCTCGGCCTCCTGCAGCATTTCGTACCCATACATCTCGCGTTCGGCCAGGAGGCTCAGGAGCAGGACTCCCACGGTCCCTGTCAAGAACTCACGATCGTATTCCATAGCGCGCGTCCCCCAAGTGTCGAAGAGCTATGTCATGAACGGGCCGAAAACACTGACGTGGGCCGAAGACTCTCAGTTGGCCGAAGACTCATGGTCGCGTGCAGTTGCCTACGCCCTCGATCCCTTACGACACTTTACGACCCTTGAGAACCTTGATCTTGGGGCGAGGCAACTGCACGCGACCGTGAGTCTTCAGCCCACCTCACAACTGCACGCGGCCATGGGTCTTCAGCCCCATTCTGAGCCAACCGTGTCGAACACTGTCGATCAGTGTATCAGGCCCTGCTGAGCCGCTCGGTCACCCCCGCAGAGCGTGCAGCGGATCTGTCCGTGTGGCGCGCCACGCGGGTACGAAACAGGCCGCGAGCGACGCCGCGGTGATCACGGCGAACGCCGATCCGAACGCCAGCGGATCGCGCGGGCTGACCTTGTAGAGCAAGTACCCCAGGAGCCGTGTCAGTTCAAACGCCGTCGCTGCGCCGGCCACGACGCCGCCCGCGGTCAGCGCCAGCCCCCTCGACATCACGAGCCGCAGCAGGTCCGGGGTGCCGGCGCCGAGCGCCATGCGCAGCGCGAGCTCGCGCGTGCTCTGCGCAACCGAGGACGCCATGACGCCGTAGAGACCGATCGCTGCGAGCACGAGCGCCAGACCGCCGAACACCGTCAGCATCGTGACCCCAATCCGTTGCGGGGCGGTCGTGCGATCGACCTGCTCGCGCATGGTGATGGTCTCTCCCGGCGCGATATCCGGATCGAGCGCGTGGATCTCGCGCACGATGCCGGGTCTGATGGCCGCAGGGCCTTGCGTCGATCGGATCTGCAGCGCGACCGATGCGGAGAGGTTCTGCCGCAGGGGCACGTAGAAGTACGCCTTCGGGACCTCCAGCAGGTTCCCGTACTTGGCCGCGCGCGCGACGCCGACGACCTGCAGCCACCGGCCTGCGACCTGAACCCGGCTGCCGACCGGATCGATCCCGCGCCAGAACTGCGCCGCCATCGTTTCATCGACAATGGCCACCTGGGGCGCCCGCTCGTCGTCCGCGCGCGTGAACTCGCGGCCGGAGACGAGCGGAATGCCCATCGTCCTGAAATAGCCAGGTCCGACCGTGTTGTACTGGGCCGTGGGTTGCTGATCGCGCGGAGGGTTGTACCCGTCGACCGCAATGGGCGCCGACGAGACGCTCGCGTAGCTGAACGGCGTTCCCAATGACAGGGCAGCCGACTCGACACCGCCGAGCGCCTGTATCCGATCGAGCAGCTCGTCCTGAAAGGTCTTCGCGCGTTGAAGGTCGTATCCAGCCGCAAACAGGTCCACGCGCGTCGTGAGCACCCCTTGCGTCGTGAATCCCGGGCTCGCGGTTCGCACGGCCTGGAAGCTCTGGATGAGCAGACCGGCACCGACGAGGAGCACGAAGCTGAGCGCCATCTGGACAAGGACCAACGAGGAGCGCACCCAGGTCGCACGCCGCGTGCCGACGACACCGCCTGTCTGGGACCGGAGCGCGCCGGCCAGATCAACGTGGCTGGTCATGATCGCGGGAACGAGGCCGAACAGGAGCGTCGCCACGACGCTCACTCCAGCGCTCAGTGCCAGCACCCGCCAATCAAGCTCGCCCGGCAGCCGCAGCACGGTGCCGCCGCGCGGCGGCGTCAGGAAGGCGAGGCCGTCGCGCAGCCAGACCGCGACGACCAGGCCCCCGAGCGTCGCAAGGGCCGACATGATCAGTCCTTCCGTCAGCATCTGCTTCACGAGACGGCCGCGGCCCGCGCCAATCGACATGCGGATGGTCATCTCCTGCTGGCGCGCGAGCGCCCGAACGAGCAGCAGGTTGCCGACATTCGCGCAGGCAATGAGCAGCACGGACAGCACGACGATCAGGGCGACGCCAAGCGTCGGCAGCATCGCGCCGGCGTTGTTGAACGGCGTCTGCCAGAGCGGGAACAGTTTGATGCCGCGACCACGGTTCGTGTCCGGGTAGTCCGTTTCCAGGCGCGCCATGATCGCTGACAGCTCTGTCTGCGCCTGCTCGAGCGTCACGCCTGGCTTGGGCCGGACGAATCCTTCAATCCACGGTGCGCCGCGGTCTTCGAGCTTGTAAACGCCCGCGCTGAACTGCGGCTGCATCGACGCCGGCACCCAGAACTGAAACGCGTAGCCGACGAACGTCCCGTAAAAACCTTTGGGCGCCACGCCGACAATGGTGTGGGGCAGCCCGTTGAGAATCTGCGTCTTCCCGATGATCGCCGGATCCGCGCGGAAGCGGTCCTGCCACGTCTGGTAACTGATCACCGTCACCGGGTGGGCGTTTCGCCCCGTATCCTCGCCCGGCTCGAAACCGCGTCCCAACACGGGACGGACCCCGATCGCGTCGAAGTAGTTGGCCGACACCATGCTGCCCGGCGCACGGTCGGCGCGATCGCCAATGCTCAGCGTGGTGCCGGTGATCTTCTCCGCGATGAACGCCTCGACGAGCGTGGAGTTGCGCTGGAGATCGATGAAGTCGGGCCACGACACGTCGCTCATCCCGATCGAGCCACGATTCGTGCCCGTGATGGCGAACAGGCGATCCTGGTCAACCACGAGCGGGTACGGTCGAAGAAGGATCCCCTCGATCCAGCTGAACACGGCGGCGTTCGCGCCGATGCCGAGGGTGAGGCACAGAATCGCCAGACAGGAGAACCCGGGGTTGCGCCTGAGCATCCGGAGGCCGAATCGGAGATCCTGCATGGCGCCATCATATACCATGTAGAACAAGGTATATGACGATGAGCCCGAGGCGAGCGTTGATCGGGCGAAAAGGAAGACAACAGCCGGGCAGAGGCCGCCAACGGGCGCCGACAGGAGTAAACTGTTCGCTGAGGGATGGCCATGCAGGTCACACGCGTCGGGGCTGTGCTCACGATCGCCTGTTGTCTGGCAGCGCCGCGCGTTCTCGCCGCCAAGGGGGGCGGTCACGGCGGTGGCGGGCACTCGGGTGGCGGCCACTCGGGCGGAGGCC
Source organism: Vicinamibacterales bacterium (assembly GCA_035939575.1). Classification (GTDB taxonomy): domain Bacteria; phylum Acidobacteriota; class Vicinamibacteria; order Vicinamibacterales; family CAVVIG01; genus DATKHR01. The sequence goes on from DASZFS010000022.1 coordinate 16,375, forward strand.
ACTCGTCAGGCGGTCATGCCTCTGGAGGTCACTCGGGCGGAGGCCACTCGTCAAGCGGTCATGCCTCTGGAGGCCACTCGTCTGGTAGCCAGGCATCTGGAGGATCCACGGCCGCGCCCGTGGGCTCCCACGTCAATGCCGGCGGGTCAGTCACCGGGACGGCGTCGACAGTGTCGACGGGGTCGACAGTGCTCACGTTTCCGCACGCGCACCCGCGAGGTGGAATCAGCACGATCGGTCCAGCAGTCCCGCGCCCGATCCTCCCTTCGTCACCCTTCCTCGCCACGCGGTGGACGTACGCGCCGATCTTCATCTCACCTTTTATCGTCTCGCCGTATATCGGCGCCGCAGGCTTCTATGGCGGCGGATTCTGGCCGGGGAACGGGTACTCGGACTACGGGTATCCTGCGTGCGCAGGCGTGGATTGCTCGGCCCCTCCGCCGGTCCGCAGTGACGAGACCGCGGCGGACAGCGGAAACCTGCGCCTCGACGTTCAGCCCGCGTCGGCGCAGGTCTTCGTGGACGGTTACTTCGTGGGAAGCGTCGAAGACTATGCCAACACGCTCGGGGGAGTCAGGCTGACGGCCGGTCCGCATCGCCTCGAGTTTCAGGCGCCCGGCTATCAGACGCTCGGTCTCGACGTGATGATCGGGGCGGGTCGCTCGATCACGTTTCGAGCGGACCTCAAGCCCCAGCCCTGACTAGCACTCTGTTTACTCGTATCTGAGCGCCCGCATCGGATCGATCACGGCGGCGCGGTGCGCCGGCAGCAATCCCGCGAGCAACGCCACTGCAGCAAGCGCGCACGCCGACTCCGACAGCACGGCCGGATCGTAGCCGTCCAATTTGAACAGCAGCGACCCGGCGAGGCGGCCGAGCGAGACTGCGGCGGCCAGTCCGATCGCGCCGCCGACCGCCGTCATCACCCCCACCTGACGCAGCACCATCGCGCGGATGTGCGCCGGCGCCGCGCCAAGCGCCATGCGCAGGCCGATCTCGCGCCTCCGCTGCGAGACGGTGTACGCGAGCACACCGTAGAGCCCGATCGCGGCGAGCACCGTCGCGAGCGATGCGAACGCCGCTGACAGCACCGTGATCAACCGATCGAGGGAGACGTTACGTTTGATCTGCTCGGGCATCGTGCGGAGATCTTCGACCGGTAGGGCCGGATCGATCGCCGACACGACCTTCAGGATGTCAGCCATGACGTCGCCCGGAGCCTGCGCTGTCCGAGCGTAGAACGTCAGCGAGCCGAGACCGATCGCGTCGCCCTGCGTGTAGGGCCTGAAATACTGCGGCGGCGGCGCCTGTTTCACTTGGCTGTAGCTGGCGTCGCGCAGAACGCCAACGATTTCCGCATCCGGCGCCGTTCGCGCGCGTCCGATGTGCTTGCCGAGGGGGTTGGGGAGCAGATTGAATTTCTTCGCGAACGCCTGATTGACCATGGCGACCCTCGGCGCGCGCTCCGCGTCGGCCCGCGTGAACTCGCGGCCCGATAGCAGCGTCATCCCGACCGTCTGTGCATAGCCAGGCCCGACCTCGTTGTAGTGCGAATGCATATCGGTGTCGGGACCCGGGGTCATGCCCTCGACGCTCACGTCGTGGGCCTTGTTGTGGCCGGCGAGCAGCGGCACGAGCGCGTCGCTGACGGCCGTGACACCCGGCAGCGCCGCGAGCTCGTCCTCGAGACGCGCGAAGAGCTCCGCCGTCCGCTGGGGCGAGTAGCCGTTCAGCGCGGGCGCGACGCCAAACGTGACGACGTGTTCGACGTCTGCGCCGAGATCGACGCGGCTGATGTTCAGCAGGCTTTTCGCGAAGAGGCCCGCTGCCACCAGCAGCGCCATCGACAGCGCGATCTGCGTCGTCGCGAGCGCCCAGCGGAAGCGCGCCGCCAAACGCGCGCCGGAGGGCTGGCCCGCCTGTCCCTTGAGCGCGACGGCGAGATCCGGACGCGTGCTGTGCACGGCGGGGAAGAGACCGAACAGCAGCCCGGTGGCTGTCGCGGTGGCGCCGGTGAAGAGGAGCACGCCGCGATCGACCGTCCAGTCGATGCCGACCGTCGCAAACGCCGGCAGCACCGAGACGATCAGGTCGAGCGTCCATTGCGCGACGAACACGGCGGCGGCGGCGCCGCACGCGGCGAGCAGCAGCGACTCGGTCAGCAGTTGCATCGCGAGCTGCGCCCGGCTTGCACCGATCGAGAGGCGGACGGCCATTTCGCCGGCGCGGCCAATGGCCCGCGCGAGCAGCAGGTTGGCGATGTTCGCGCACGCGATGATCAGCACGAACGCCGAGACGCCGAGCAGGATCCGAAGCGGCGGCCCGGCGTTTCGGGGAATGCCGCTCTGGCCGCGCGCGCCGGCCTCGACGAGGATCGGCTTCGCGCGGAAGCGCGCCATCGTCTGCTCGCTCATCCCGCTTTGCAACGGCGCTTCGACGTCGTTGATGATCGCGCGGTACAGCGGATCGAGCGACGCGTGCGCCTGGGCGATGGTGGCGCCGGGCTTCAGTCGGGCGAACAGAGAGAGCCAGTAGCTGCGGCGGCTGTCGGGTTGTTTGTCAGCCGCCTGCATCTCGCTGCCGAGCGTCACCGGAACGAACACCTTCGGCGTCGCGCCGATCGTCGTGCCGTCGAATCCGCGCGGCGCGACGCCGACGATCGTCAGCGTCCGGCCGTTCACGACGAGCGCCTCGCCGACGACCGACGGGTTCAGAGCGAAGCGCGACTGCCAGTACGCGTGGCTGAGCACAACGACGTGCGCCTCGCCGATCGACGGCGCGTCGGCCTGCATCAGCAGCCGTCCGGCCGCGGGCTGGATGCCGAGCACGGGGAAATAGCTGCCGGAGACGAGCACGCCCTCTCCGTTGAGCGTCTGGCCCTTGTAAGAGAGGTTGGCATCGAACAGGAAGTGCGCGGCGATGCCCGTAAAGCTCGTCTGTTGGCGTTCGAGATCGCGAAACATCGGGTAGCTGAACACGTCGTCGCAGTCGCTCGCGATTCCGCACGTCTCGCCGCCCGGCTTGGGTCCGGGCGCGGCGAGATTCACGAGCTGCTCGGGCTGCGGGACGGGAAGCGGCCGTAGCAGCAGTTGATTGAAGAGCGAGAAGATGGCCGCGTTGGCCCCGATACCCAGCGCGAGCGACGCGACGGCGATCAGCGTCACGAACGGCGTTTTGAACAGCGTACGCGCGGCGAGCTTCAGGTTGGGCATAACAGCGTTGGACGGGACACGGGGTCGAACGGTTTGTGACGGACTTGCCGACGGCCGCCAGTCACCCCCAATTCACCCGCCGAGCTTCTTCAAGAGCGCGGCCGACCGTTCTTTGAGCTCGCGATCCTCCGGCGCCCACTCGGCGTCGAACGGCGCGTCGATGACCCGCTGGAGGAGCGCCCTGGCCTCGCCGGTCTTGCTCTCCGCCGCCAGCATCTCGCCGAGAAACGAGAGCGCCGACGCGTTGTTCGCGTCGTGCTCCAGGGCGCGCCGCAAGTGCTGTTCGGCCTTTTGACGGCTGCCGCCGAAGAGTCGAGGAACAGTCGCGTACCACTGACCGAGCGCGGCGTCGGCGGAGCCGCCCTCCCACGCGGAATCGATCGTCAGGACCCGCTCGAGCTCGTCCCTGATCCGCCCGCGGTACTTCAGCGCCTGCACGAGGCCATAGGATTCCGCAAGCCGTCCCATGTTCGCGGCCAGCCAGAAGTGGCCTTCCGGGCGATCGTCTGCGAGGCGAATCGCGATCTCCCCGGCCTTGGTCCCCCGCTCGAGCGCGGCTCTCCGGGTTTCTTCCGGCTGGTGCGTGCCGAGCCAGTAGCACGCCCGCGCGAGCTTCCAGGCGGCCTCGAAATCAGTGCTGGATCGCTCGGCCCACAAGTCCGCCGCACGCGCGGCGCTCGCCAGATGCTCGCGCTGTCGATACAACTCGTCGGGGTTAACGTCCGTGCGGGTCTGCCCGGTAAGCCCTCCGACGACCGAGCTCGCGAGGGCGACCGCGCGGAACAGCCGAACCGGGAGGCTCACACGGCCAGGACCGACGGCCGCGCGCTCATCTGCCGCTCATCGATGACCCGCCGGAGCTTTCTGCCCCGGCCGCGCAGGCTGCCGACGGGGTGGACGATGACGCGCAGCTCGTATAAGCGCATCTCGCGGTTTCGCCAGAAGTCCGGGAAGCGCTCACGCAGGCTGGCAAGGATGCGCGTCTCCACCGCAGTCTGACCCGCCGCGTCTTCCATCTCGACATGAGCGACGACCGCATCGCGCGGGCCCTCGTGAGCGATGACGATCTGCCAGTCGTCGCTGATGCGCGTGATGCCGCGGAACACTTCGTCGAAGACCCACGGGCCGACGTTGCCCATGCCACAGACGACCATCTCATCGCAGCGCGCGCGAATCTTTGCGAGGCGGCCCATCGAAATGCCGCACTCGCACGGATCGTCCACGAGCCGCGTGAGGTCGCTCGATCGATAGCGGATGAGCGGCATGACCCGGTCCGACAACGTCGTGTAGACGACCTCGCCGTATCCGTCGGCGTCCGCGGCCGGCACCTCGAAGAAGAAGTAGAGGTCGTTGCGGTGATAGCCGCTCTTGCACCGGCACTCCGCGCCGAGCGCGCCAAACGACTCGGTCTGTCCGTAGTTGAGATAGAGCGGCGCCCCCCAGGCCTCCTCGACCGTACGCCGCGCGGACTCAGAGATGTTCTCTCCGCCGGCGAACAGGAATTTCAGCGGCCACGGGCCTCGGACCCTGGCGATCTCCGAGAGCCGGACGATCCACGACGGCTCTCCAAAGATGACCGTGGGGCGGTACGGCTTCGCGCGATCGTAGAATTCCTCGGCGTCGATCTTGCCGGCCTCGACGTGAAAGGAGCCGAGCAGGTCGAGCCCCGACCGCAGCACGTACGGCGACACCCAGAACGAGCAGTCGAAGGCGCTCACGACGCGGTCGTCGGGGCGCAGGCCGAGCAGGTGCAGCCACAGCGCGCTCAGCCGCCCCATGTCGGCGATCTCACGGCGCGAGAAGAACACGCGCTTCGGCACGGGAGACGTGGTGCCCGTGGTCTCGAACGCGGTGTCCGCACGGCGTACGACGAACGGGTCGGCGCCATGCGAACGCAAGTCCTCGCCGGTCGTGTAGAAATCGCCGAGCTGGGACGGATGATCGATGCGGCGGACGTCGATGCCGCGGCGGCGAAACTCCTCGCGGTAGAACGGCGATCGTTCCGCGGCGATCCGCAGCGTGCGCCTGAAGCGCGCCCGCCGCATCGCCTCCAACGCCGGCGCGGGAATGAGGCCGAGCAGCTCGACGGCGCGCTGGGGACTGGTCCGAAGCGCGAGCCGTTCGGCGAGCTCGACGAGCGATGTCAGCATCCCAACAGCCCGCTCACACGCGCCCCGGCGCGCAGCGTCGAATGAGCTGCTCCAGCAGCTCGACGCCCAGGTCGATCTCCTCCTCGGTGATCTCGAACGAGGGCGCGAGCGTGAACACGTTCTTGTAGTAGCCACCGACGTCCAGGACGAGTCCCATGCGCCTGCCGCGGGCTATCAGGTCGCCCTTCATACCCTCGGCAAATATCCGGTCGGTCAGCTCGCGATCCGGCCGAAAGCCGTCCTCGCCGCAGATCTCGATGCGCAGGGCCATGCCCATCCCGTCCGTGTGGCCGATCACCTTCGGATACCGGCGCTGCAGGTCCTTGATCTGCGCAAGGAAATACGCGCCCTTGCGGCGCGTCGCTTCCTCGTAATCGTGTTCCGCCATCATGCGCACGGCCTCGAGCGCCACCGCCGTGCCGAGCGTGTTCGACGCGAACGTGGAGTGTGTCGAGCCTGGCGGGAACACTTCGGGCGAGATCAGGTCTTCCCGCGCCCACACGCCGCTGAGCGGATTGAGTCCGTTGGTCAGCGCCTTTCCGAACACGATGATGTCGGGCGTGACGCCGAAGTTCTCGATCGCCCAGAACTTGCCTGCGCGGTAGAACCCCATCTGGATCTCGTCATCCACCATGAGAATGTGGCGCTCGTCGAGGATCTTCTTGAGGCCGGCGAAGTAGCCGGGCGGCGGAATGACGTAGCCGCCGGTTCCCTGGATGGGCTCGACGTAGAAGGCGGAGAACTCGGATTCACCGGCCTTCGGGTCCCAGAACGAGTTGTATTCGGTGTCGAAATTCTGCTCGAACTGCTTCAGGCAGTACAGCCCGCAGTCATCGATCTTCTTGTCGTACGGGCATCGGAAACAGTAGGGGAAGGGCACGAAGTGCGCGCGATCGGAAAAATGCCCGAAGCGGCGGCGATACCGGTAGCTCGACGTGATGGCGCTCGCGGCCAGGGTCCGGCCGTGATACCCGCCCATGAACGCAAACACCAGGTTCTTGCCGGTCGCGTTCCGCACGATTTTCAGCGAATCCTCGATGGCCTGCGAGCCGCCGACGTTGAAATGCACGCGGCCGTCGACGCCGAACCGGGACGCGTTCAGCCGGCCAATCGCGGCGGCCAGCTCGATCTTTTCCGGGTGCAGGTACTGGCAGGCGAGCTGCGGCAGTGTCTCCAGCTGCCGCGTCAGCGCCGCGTTCAGGCGGCGGTTGCCGTAGCCGAAATTCGCCGCCGAGTACCACATCTGCAGATCGAGGTAGGGCGTCCCCTCGCGGTCGTACAGGTAGCTGCCGTCCGCGCGCGCGAAGCACTTCGGCGGATCCAGGTAATGAACGGTATCGCCCCACGAACAATGCTTGCGCTCCAGCTCCAGAAGCTCCAGCTCGGTCTTGTCGGTCATACGGCGGGAAACACCTTTCCAGAAAGCGATCGCGGGGCAAGCGGCGCGCCGGCACCCAGCAAGCGCTCGACGCCCTCGGCGACGGCCGCGAGCGTGTCGTACGGCGTATAGAGGATGGCCGCCGTCTCGCAGAACTCCGCCAGGGCGCCCTTGGCGAACACGACGTCAGCGCACATCGCCGCGTACCGATCGGACATCCCGTCTCCCACAAACACAGAGACCGCGCCGGCGGCGTTCAGGTCCGCGATCGCCGTTGGCTTGCAGGTCGCGCAGCCGTGTGCGCATGGCTGCGGGGGGTGACCAAACGTCGCCCGCCACCGACCGCCCTCCGGGCGGAGACCGCTCGACACGATGCGCGCGCCGTTCAGGCGCGCAAGAAGATTCAAATCCGGCCGCCCCAGAATTCGCTCGATGCAGTAATCAAACCCATCGCTGATGATGTGGACCGGTGCCGCGCCCGCAGCGCACGCGTCGAGCAGCATGGGGAGACCCGGGTCGACCCCGATCTCGTCCAGCAGGCAGTCGACCTCACTCCGGGTTGCTGTCACGAGCGCCATCTGCGCGGCCAGGCACTCCCTCGATCCAATCTGACCGGACAGCCACGCGTCCTCAATCCGCAGCCACGCCGGATCCGCGAACGCGTCGAGGATCGCGTCAGTCGCATCACGGAGCGTGATGGTCCCGTCGAAATCGAGAAAGACAACAGCGCCTGGTCGGGGCATGAACCGAGATCAGCCTATGCGGTCACCGGCACGCGCGTCCAGCTGTGTATCCGATCGACGACGTCGGCGGTTACTGCGGCTTCGCCGCGCCACACGGCTTTCATCAGCGCGGTGCGCGGGGCACGGAGCGGTCGGATGCCGTCCAGGTCTGGCCTGATGTAGATGAGCGACTCGTCTCCGGACGGAGGTGCGATTGCGGAATAGCGACAGTCGGACACGATGACGTGTGTCGCGCCCATCAGCGGCGACCTCACGAAGTCAATCGGCAGCGAGTCGCTCAGGCCGCCATCGGCCAGACGCACGACGTCGGCGCCAATCGCCATCGTCTTCGCCGGCAGCACGCCGGGCACCGCGGCGCTCGCGCGCGCCACGTCGGCCAGCCGAACGCCGCATGACTCGATGGTGGAGAAATAGCGCGGCTGCTTGCGATCGATATCGTGGCAGACGATGCCCAGTCGTTTGATCCCGTGATGCAGGCTCGTGAAGTTGGCGGCCTCGAGCTGTTCCAGCCGGTGCGGGATGATGCCGCAGAATCGGCGCAGGAATGGCTTCAGCAGGGTATGCGACCGCAATGTGAGTCCATGCATCAGGATGTGGCGACCGCGAAAGACCGGCGCTTGCTCGATCATCTCGTGGACACTGAGGCCGACGGAGGCATAATACGCCGCGATAATCGCGCCCGCGCTGACGCCCACCATCACTTCCACCGGGATACGATGGCGGACGATGCGGCGCAGCACGCCGAGGTGCGCCGCGCCGCGCAGGCCGCCGGCGCTGAGAACGATGCCTATGCAGACAGGTTTCGAATCGAGGCGCATCCCAGCTGTAACGATCCTATAAACATTAGCACGCGGCGTGCCGGAGAAACCGTCCACTGCTCGTTTTAACGGTAAATTAATGGCCAACACGGAAGTAATCGCACACCGCGGCGCCTCTGCGTACGCGCCCGAGAACACGATGCCGTCGTTCGAGCTCGCGGTCCGGCAGGATGCCGGATGCGTCGAGCACGACCTGCACGTGACCCAGGACGGCGTGCTGGTGTGCCTGCACGATCGGTCGCTCGAGCGGACCACGAATGTCCGCGACGTGTTCCCGCGTCACGGGCGGGACGTGCGCGAGGGGAGCGACACCGTGCGGCGCTGGTTCGTCCACGATCTGACTCTCGCCGAGATCCAGCGGCTCGACGCCGGGTCCTGGTTCAGCCCGGAATTCGCTGGTGCGCGCGTGCCGACGTTCGACGACCTGCTGGACTGGGCCACGAACCGCGTGGCGGTGCTCACCGAGCTCAAGGATCCGGAGGTCTACCAGACGTTTGGCGTCGACCTGCTGGCGTTGTGCGAGGTGGCGATCCGCCGCCACGGGCTCCTGGCGCGGCAAACGGATACTGCGGTGACCGTGCAGTCGTTCCACGAGCCGACCGTCCGCCGGGCCAGCGAGCGGCTTGGCGCGCATGCGCCGGTCGTGCTGCTCGTCGAGCCGTCGGACGCGGCGCGGCTGCGCGACCGCGAGCACGTGACCGATGTTGCCCGGTTCGCCTCGGGAATCGGACCTGGGAAATCGATCGTCAGCCAGCGCCCCGAGATGGTCGGATGGGCTCACGAGGCCGGCCTTCGCGTCACGCCCTGGACCTTTCGGACGGCGACCATCGGTCGATTCGACAGCGTCGGAGCGGAGATGGCGCACTACCTCGTCGATCTCGGCGTCGATGCGGTGATTACCGATCACCCGGACGGACGGCTTCGCTGAGAGTGCAATGGGTTCCTGATACTACATAGCTGAGCGGACGCTAAGATGAGTGGCGCCCACGTTCAGCTGAGGAGGCAACGCTTCTGTGAAATTCGAGCAACCGGCCGCGTCCATCCGCCCGCGCTATGACGCTGGCAAACGACTGCGAAGGCGCCTGCCACGGGAGGATCAGGCACACTGGGCGCCGGCCACCAACCGGCCGAATCCGCTGCACACGCTCGCGAGCGTGAACAAGGGCCGGATCCCGAAGCTGCTGGCGGAGAAGCATCGGCGCATGCGAACGTCCCCATTCGCTTTCTTTCGCGGGGCGGCGGTGTTGATGGCCTCCGATCTTGCGACGCTGCCGCGCACGGGCCTCATCACGCAGTTGTGCGGCGACGCACACGTCCGCAATCTCGGCGCGTACGCGGCGCCTGACGGCCGGCTGGTATTCGACATCAACGATTTCGACGAGACGATCCCCGGCCCCTGGGAGTGGGACGTGAAACGTCTCGCCACCAGCCTGGTGCTCGCCGGCGACGAAGCGGGCCGGTCCCAGGCGCAGCTCGAGGCGGGGGTCCGCGCGTTCGTGGCGTCCTACCGGGAGCATCTGCGCACCTTCGCGACGATGCCGTTTGCCGTGCTGGCGCGACATCTCATCACACGCGGGCACGAGGAGCCGCTGCTCAACGACATCCTTGAAGACGCCAAGCGCATCACGCCGCGGCGCAACCTCCGCAAGTTGATGGTCGAGAGGCGTGGCGGCTATCGCTTTCACGACCGGAAGCCCGACCTCGAACACGTGCCCTCGCGAACGGCGGCCGAAATCGTGAATGCGCTGAATCCGTATCGACATATGTTGAACGCCAGCCGCCGCATGGTGTTCGCGCGCTACCGGCCAGCTGACGTGTCGTTCAAGCTCGTCGGCACCGGCAGCGTGGGCACGCGCGACTACGTCGTCGCGCTTTTCGGAAACGACGCGCACGACCCGTTGTTCATCCAGGTCAAGCAGGAACTGCCCTCGTGCTGGGCGCCGTATCTCCCGTCCTCTCCGCGCACGACGCATCAGGGCCGGCGCGTCGCCGAGGGACAGCAGATGATGCAGACCGTCTCGGACCCGCTTCTCGGCTACACGCGCTGCGGTGAGTTTGACTATCTCGTTCGCCAGCTCGCGGATCATAAAGCTGGACTGGATCCGACGGAGCTCAGGGGCAAGACGCTGGTCGCGTACGCCAGGCTCTGCGGCGAGGTCCTCGCCAAAGGGCACGCGCGGACGACTGACGCCGCTGTGCTGGCTGGCTATGTCGGCGCGTCGGGGAAGCTCGATGAGGCGATAACCGCGTTCGCTGTCGCGTATTCGGAGCAGACGGCCGCTGACTACACCCGATTCGTCAAATCGTTACAACGACAACACGCCGGCGCAGCTGCCGCACGCTCAGCGAGGCTGTGAGCACCCTCGGTGAGGCCGTCCTGGTTCCGACCAAACGCGCAGCCGCCCCGTCTATAGCTTCACATGCGTCGCGGTCTCGCCGCGTCTGCGGCAATCCATGTCGGCGTGCTGATGCTCGTAGTGGCGCTCATGCGCCCGCGTCAGCACTCGAGCGTGGCCGCCGACCAGCCGACCGAGCCGCCCGCTGCCCGCATTGTCTGGCTCGTCGAGCCCGGATCTGCTGGTGAAAGTCGGGGAGGGGGCGGCGGCGGTAATCAGCAGAAGGAACCACCGCGGCGAGCCGAGCAGCCCGGCCGCGACGATCGCACTGTGAACGTCGCGCCCCCCGCGCCCAGTCGCGCGGCGTCGACAACGATCGACCACGATCCGATCGCGCGGCTGAACCTGCCCGCACTGCCACTCGCCTCGGGGTTCGTGTCGGTGCCTGGCGCGATCGAGGCATTGTCGAGTCTTCCGACGACGTCGCAGGGCCCGGGCCGCAGGGACGGGGCCGGGACCGGCAACGGGCCTGGCGATGGTCCGGGTGACGGCCCCGGCCTCGGTCCAGGACGCAACGGAGGAACTGGCGGCGATGTATTTCGCCCCGGCAGCAACGGCGTCACGTCTCCGGTCGAACTGCGCCATGGAGTCCCGCGCTACACCGCGGACGCGATGCGCGCGCGGCTCCAAGGCGCCGTCCTCGTCGAGTGCATCGTTGAAACAAACGGGCAGTGCCGAGGCGTCCGTATCGTGCGCGGGCTGAATCCCTCGTTTGGGCTCAACGAGGAAGCCGTGAAAGCCGCGCAAGAATGGCGCTTTCGTCCGGGCACGCGCCTTGGCCAGGCGGTTCCCGTCGTTGTGACGATGGAGATCACGTTCAGCCTGCGCTGAAGCACATTCAGTGTTCAAGCCTGTAAAGAACCGTCGACCCATCTTCAGCCATCTTGCGCAGCGCCGGGACGTGCGCGAGTCGCTCGACAGCGTCTGGCCCGATCTCGGTCGTGTGAACGAACACGTGCGTGACACCTGCGCCCTGCAGCGCGGCGATCGATGTGCTGTCTGGGAACCCGCTGAGAGCCTCGTAGTGCCGCTGGTAGCTCGCGGGCAAGAACCCGCTGTGGCCGTTCAGCAGCGGCCTCCAATGATGGGTTGAGTTCAGCATGTACCTTGCGTTGGCGAAGGCCGCGCTCGGACGGTAGAACGGGATCTCGACGACAACGGCGCGCGATTCCCGAGCCAGCTGGTCGTAAATCGGAGAGATGGCATCAAACCGTGTGAGCTCAATCGGCGCTGCAAGCGGCTCGAGAATGGCAAGCCCCAGCGCCCCGGCAGAAAACGCCCGGCTCCACCCTCGCGGCAGCGTGCGGCGGAGGGATGCCGCTCCGAAGCCGGCGACGATCGCGACCGCGACGATCTCCAGGTACCCGAAACGACTGACAACGCGGATCGACTGAAGGAGTGGGATCGCCCGATGAAGCGTCGCGTAGCCGGGAACCGCCGCTCCAAATGACAGGACAATACCGGCGAGACCGAACGCGAGGCACATGCGTGCGCGACGGTCGGTGAACGCGATACCGCGTGCGACAGCCACGCCGACGAGCATCAGCCCGAGCACGCCGGGAAAGAGCGCGTTGCCCGAGAACCAGTCGTGGCTCCACAATGCGTAGTGCACACGCCCCGGCGTCGACGCGTAATCGCGCCACGAAGCGGAGAACGTCATCGCTTCTTCCACTGACCTCGAGAAGCCCTGCACGTATCGCAGGCGCCAATACGGAGCCAGAAAAGGCGCGAGCGCGAGCGACGCGGTTGCCGCCGCCAGCACGACGAGCGGGCCGACCCTGGTAAATCGGCGTCCCGCCCAATCTTCCGGCCTGGCGAGCGTGGCCGTCGTGATGGCGACCGCGGTCAACACCAGCAAGTACATCGACGTGAGTCCCTGCAATGTGAACCAGAGGGCCAGCCACAGCGCGTGGCGCGCGCGAGGATCGCGCAACAGCGCGTCGAGCGCCAGCAGGGCAAGCGGCAGGAACTCCACGTGCTGTGCCTGGAGGTGTGGGAGCCGCGTGAGTGTGTGCGCGTTGAACGCGAACAGGATTCCCGACACGAGACCGGCCACCCGGTCGCCCGTCCATCGCGAGACGACGAGAGACATGGTCCACCCGGTCAGGGCGAAGCCGGCGAGAAGCACCAGGTTGTAGGCCAGCACCGGTGACCCGCCGAGCCACAGGATTGGGGCCGCCAGCAGAGACTGGACGATCAGAGACTCGGAATAGGCAACCGTGTCACGCTCGGGATAGAAAATGTTGCCGTCATACAGGTGTTGCGGCGCGCGTGGCGCCTCATGCACCACCCAGGCAAGGGTCCACTCATTCAGAACCGTGTCGCCGTTATCGTTCCGCGACAACCGGGCCGGATTCGTCGCGAGCGGCCAGGTCTCGACGACTGAGAGCGCGACGAAAAACAGGAGCGACGCGAGCGCTGGCCGGCGCCGGATGCCTTCGACAACGGCCGGGCGCCAGGAGGTCGTCACGAGCCACGCCAGGAGCGCGCCACTGAGAATCGCCGCGGCCAACCAGAGCCGGTCGAGGAGGCGGGCGGCTGTCGTCTTCCAGGAGGGGACCCGGCTCGTCGAGAGGCGCCATGCCGGTAAGGACTCCGCGGGAGCGCCGTTCTGCGCCCACGACAGATGGATCGCGTACGGGCCGTCGCTCTGAAAATACTCGAGAACGAGCAGATGCGAACCGCGATCGAGCCGCACCCGCTCGCTGCGCGCGATCTCGCTGTGGCGCCCGCCGTTATCGACCAGGGGCCGGCCGTCGACCGACAGCGTCGAGCCGTCGTCCGATGTCAGCGTAAAGGTGTAGAGCGCGTCCTCGTCGACCGCGAGGTATCCCGTCCACCTGACGAAGAACGTCGTCGGCGGCGATCCCAGCCAGTTTCCGGTGACGCGATCGGTCGAGATCTCGTCGTCCACGACCGTCAGCACGGGCGAGCCCGATGGCTCGATCGTCTCGAAGTACTCGCCTCGAAGTCCGTGCGTCACGCGCAGCGCCATCCGGGACGCCGCGAGCGCGATGAAGGCGACGAAGGCGACAACGAACAGACGCTCCGGCCAACTCCGTCCGCCGCTCACTCACCGCCTCGCGACGGGGACCTTCTCACAGTCGTCCGAGCTATACTCCGTGGCCATGAAGAACCCACCGAACATTATCACTGGTGTCACCGGGATCGCCGGGGTCACACGACTCATCGCGACCGTTGGGATCACCGGCGCCGTTGCCGTCGTTGTTCTTGGGGCCACCAGGCTTGTTGCCACGCCGGCCGCGGCGGATGGTCCGCCGGCGGCCACGTACAAGACCGAAGCCGAGCTGCTCGGCGCACTGACCGCAGGCCCCACGACACCCGACATGCTGACGTCGGCAGTGTCCATTGCCGATCGGCACCGCATCAATGTCGTGCGCCGAACCAAGGGCGCCGGCGCCATCGCGCACGACGGCTTCGCGGAGCTCCATCACATCATCGAGGGTTCCGCGACGCTGGTGACGGGTGGCACGATCGTGCGCCCCGCGACCGCGCGCGGGGCAGGCGCGGCAGGCACGGCATCCGGGGCTGCAACGATCGAGAACGGCGTCAGGAAGCGCGTCAGCAAGGGAGACGTGATCCTGATTCCGGCGGGGCTGCCGCACTGGTACACGGATCTCGACGGGAGAATCACGTATCTCGAGGTCCGCTGGGAGGAAAAATAGTCCCGTTACTTATTTGTTACAATTGCAAGGTTGGCCTCAGTCGATTCACCCCGTCGGTCCGGCCTCTTTCGAAAACGACTCGATGCGTTTGCCCGTGAGCTGCCGCGGGTTGAAGACGGCGACCTCGAGGCGCTTCACCACGCCCGCGTGGCCTCGCGTCGGCTCCGCGAATTGGTTCCGGTCCTGGAATTAGATGGCGAGACCACTCGAAAGCTCAGCCGGCGTCTGCGGCGGGTGACCAGGCGGCTCGGCGCTGTTCGCGAGCTCGATGTCCTGATGCTCCTCGTCGAGGAGCTCCGGCGGAGCGGTCGGTATGCGGCGTCCGCGTTGGAGCAGGTCGGGCGGGAGGTCGCCCGTACGCGAGCCGCGGCGCGCGAACGCCTGGCCGCGAAACTGCCCATTGCGAAGCTGGAGCGGGTCGCGCACGAGCTCGAGCGCGCCGCCAAGCGTCTCGAGTCAGCCGATATGAAGTCTGGTCGCGCCGACGCGGGGCGCCCCAGGCAGGCGTGGCGATTTGCGCTCGAGGCGCGCCTCGCCCGCCGCGCGGCGGCGGTCCAAGCCGCGGTCGAGGTCGCTGGTTCGATGTACGTGCCCGAGTATCTTCATGATGTTCGCATTGCGCTCAAGAAGCTGCGCTACGCGGCCGAGTTGCTGAGGGAAACGAGGCGCGATCGAACCAGTGCGGACCTCAGAGTGCTCAAGGGCACGCAAGATGTGCTCGGTCGCCTTCATGACCTCGAAGTGCTCCTCGAGTGGGTCAGACAGGTGCAGGCGTCGTTGTCGACGCCCGATCTCAGCGCGTGGCGGGATCTGGGGTCCCTGACTCGTGCCATCGAAGACGACTGCAGGCTGTTGCACGCTCGCTACATGCGCGACCGCACAAGGCTGATCGCCGTTGCGGATCGCATGGCCGCACCTGCCCAGCACACGCCGTCGGTCAAGGTCTCACTCCGGCGCTCCCTGCCTCCCGGTACCCGCCGCGCGGCGGGTTAGAAGCGCGTCGAAAAAGTCCGACGTGACGCCAAACTTCAGGAGCCCGGACATGAAGTACATACTGATGATGCACGCGCCGCGGGGGAAGGGCGATTGGGCCGTTCTCAACTGGCCCCCGGAGGATCGCAAGGCGCACATCGACTTCATGAAGCGCCTCAACAAGGAGCTCAGGGACTCCAGCGAGCTGGTGGGCGCGGAGGGGCTGGCCGGGCCGGCTCAGGCCAGGGTGGTGCGAGCCAGGAAAGGCGGCGGCGTGCCCGAAGTGACCGACGGCCCGTTCCCCGAGGCGAAGGAGTTCCTCGCCGGCTACTGGATCGTCGAAGTCGAGAGCGCCGCGCGCGCCTATGAGATCGCCGCCCGCGCGTCGGCGGCCCCCGGACCCGGCGGCACGCCCTTGAACCTGTCGATCGAAGTGCGGGAGGTCCTGGGCGCCGCGGGCTAAATATGTGCGGTGAGCGGCTCCTGCACCGGATGCCCCGCCTCGAGCGCGGCGAGCAGCGGGCCGACCATGACCGGCGCGCGTCTGAACACGCTGTCGCCGAGCGCGTCAGACAGGGCATTGAGCACGGCGCAGCAGCCGGCAGCCACCGGCGGCTCCCCGATGCCACGCGCGCCGACCGGCGTCTCCGGATCGGCGATGTTCAGCGCTTCCCACGTCATCTTCTGCGGTGCGTCCAGAATCGTCGGCGGCTTGTTGTGATGGAAGCGCTTCGCGAGCGGCAGCCCGTAGTGCTGGTCGTACACCCAATGCTGCCCGATCGCATGACCGATGCCGAGCATCGACCGGCCGAGGATCTGTCCGCCGAGCGCGCGCGGGTGAATGACCGTCCCGACATCGGCGACCGCGATGTAGTCCACGATGTGGTAATGGCCGGTCTCGACATCGACCTCCACTTCGGCGAAGGCAGCCACGAAAGAGTGCGTGGCCCCGTCGTGCGGGTACACGTCGCGCGCGACGCCCATCAGCCCCTGCCCCGAGAGCGCCGTCGCGGACGCTTTCGTGAACGCGTTGACGTTGTCCGGCAGCTCGTGACCGTCGTACTTGCCGCCGAGCTCGATGGCCTTGCGCGCGGCGTCCGCCAGCGTCAAGCTGCCGCCGGGTCCTGACACGCGCTCGTTGGCGACCGTGTACTGTTCCGGTCTGCCGCCGTGTGTCTTCGCGGCGATCTCCTGCAGTTTCTTGACCGCGTCCATCCCTGCCGCGTGCGCCGCGCGGGTGTGCGCGTGCGTCGTCTGGCTCCCGCCCGACACGCAGCTCCACGGCAGATTCTTACCGGTGTGGCCCCACGTGACGTCGACCTTCTCCCACGGCATCCCGACCAGCTCCGCGGACACGCGGTGGCAATCGCTCATCGATTCGGTGCCGAGATTGCCGATGCCCGACTGAATGTACATGCGGCCGTCCGGCTTGATCACGAACAGGCCGTCGTAGCCAGTCGATCCAGCGACGAACGCGCTCGTCGCCACGCCATATCCACGGACCTTCGATCCTTGACGCTTGCCGCCCTGCACCTTGCGCTCGTCCCAGCGAAAGATCTGCGCGCCGCGGTCGAGCGCGTTCTTGACGAAGGCGCTGGTCGCGTACGCGCGCTGCCCGCGCGGATTCGCCGGGCCGAACGTGGCCTTGCCCTCCGGCGCGTTGATTCGGTGAATGGCTACCTGATCGACGCCGAGCTTGCGCGACGCTTTCGCGAGAATCGGCTCCATCAGGGTGATGCCCTGCATGCCGCCGGGTTGACTCTGCGCGCGCCGGGGAGGCGTGTTGGTGAGGACCGATACGCCGCGCCACCGCATCGCCTGCGGCTGGAAGAGGAGCGACACCATGCGGCCGGTCATGCCGGTGTCGCCGACCGGCTCGTACGGTCCATTCTCGTTGACCACGAACATGTCGAGCGCGGTCAGGCGGCCGTCCGCCGAGAACCCGGCCCGGAGACGACCATGCGCGGCCGGACGCGCGCCGCCGATGAAGTGCTCGGTCTCGCGATCGATCCGCATCATCACCGGCGCGTTGAGCTTCTTGGACAGGAGCGCCGGAATCACCGCCGTGATTGTGCCGGTCGCCTTGCTGCCGAAGCCGCCTCCGGTGTATTGGCTGATCAGCACGATGTCCTTCTGATCCATGTGCAGCCATCGCGACACGGATCCGACCGTCTGCACGACGCTCTGGGTGGAACAGTGAAGGTACAGCTTGCCGTTCTGCCAGTACGCCATCGCGGTGCGCGGCTCGAGCGTCTGGTGACTCGTGTTCGGCGTGACGAACGTTTCGTCGAGGACGAGCGCTGCGTTCTTGAACCCCGCGTCGACGTCGCCGTACGACCATTCGTCAGGCGTCTTGCCCATCGGCAGGCGTCCTTGCGCGTATTCGGCCGCTTCGGCGTCAGTCCACTTCAGCTCCTCAATCGCGGGCGGGGTCACGGGTTGGCCGGGAGCGGCCGGCTTCGGCTTGCCCCAGATGTTGCCGTCGAGCCGTGCGTTGGCACCGCCGGGGAGCAGGCTCTTGACCGGATCCACCGCAAAGGGGAGCGGCTCCCAGTCAATCTCGATCCGCTCGATCGCGTCGGCCGCCGTCCGCTCGTCCACGGCCGCGAGCGCGAGCACCGGTTCGCCCTGGTACACGGGCTCGTTCGTCAGCGCCTTCTCGCCCTTCGTGTTGGCGGCGATGCGCTGGCCGAGATCGGTCACGACATCGGCGGGGGCGGGGAGCTCATCTGCGGTGAGGATGCCTTTCACGCCGGGCATCGCGAGCGCTCTCGCCGTGTCGATCCGTTTGATGCGCCCGTGCGGCAGCGGACTGAGAAGCAGCTTGCAGAACAGCATCCCGTCGACGCGGAAGTCTTCGGCGTACTTCGCCTGGCCGGTGACCTTCGCCACGAGATCCGGCGTCGTGTAGTTCTGGCCGATCAGTTTGTTCGCCATGATGTCAACCTCACATCAAACTCGACCACAGGGCGACGCTAACAGGCTGCTTGAACAACGCAGCCTGCTAAGGATAGCCGATTGCTTCCTCGACCGTGAATGTCCAATTCAGCCGGGTCGACTCAACGACCATATAGAAGACGTGCGGATCCTGCTGGACATATCCAATCCCGCTGCCCGGTCCCGCGTGCTCGACGACGGGCTGAAGAGGCCGGCCGCTGATGGCGCTATGAGCCATGAGGCGGAAGGACACGCCCGGGCCGGTCCGCGTCGCGCCCTCGTCTGGCGGGGCGCCCTCGTCTCCGGCGGTCGCTTTCCAGCGCACCCGGAGGGTGCCGGTTTCGCTGTCAAACGATTCTGTCTGCGCGTTGCCATGACCGGACCATGAGCCGAGCTGACGCCAGGCGACGTTCGATTGGCCCGGCGCCTTTGCCTGACCTGGTCGTGCCGTCTGAACGTTCTTCACGTTCTCCACGTTCTTCACGTTATTCTCAGGGCGGGTTGTGCAGCCCCCTGCCACGATCGCGACCTGGAGCGCGAACGCGAACTGAAGCATGCCGACAGCGCTCATGTGCATCGCCCGCACGTGCTCGATCATAGCGCCTTCTCGCCCACGCCTTTGAAGAACGTGTAGCAGAACACACCGTCCGGCCCGGTCGTTCGATGCAGATCGCGAACGCCTGCGTCAAAGCTGTCGGCGTCGGTGAGCCCTGCCGCGATCGCCGGATCGCGAATGCCTTCGATCATTGCCGTAAATGTCTTCTGCGTGAAGCCATCGACCAGGTCAGGCCGGCTCGCATCCACGTACACCATCCGGGGAGAGACATGGACCCCGCCGAAACCTGCTTCCACCATCAGCGGGTAGAGCCGGCGGCCGATCAGCGCGTCGCCACCGGCCTCCCGCTGCAGCGTGACAAGGCACTGGATCGCCGCGCGCGCTGCGGGACTATCGGGATGGAAAGAGGTCGATCCGTGATCCCCCTCGATCACCGTGATGGTGCCACCTGGCCTGAGCAGCGCGTTGAGAATCGCCAACGCTTCGACGGGGCGCGAAAGGTGCTCCAGGACGAAGCAGGCAAACACGTGGTCGAAGGATTCGGCATCGAAGGGCAAGGCGAAGATATCCGCCTGTTGGAACTCCACGTTGGTGATCCCGGCCCGACTGGCCCTTCGCCTGGCCTCAACGATTGAGTCCCCAGAGACATCCACCGACATGAATCGAGCCTCGGGGCTCCGCGATGCCAGGGTCATCGTCTGGGCGCCAACGCCGCACCCGACCTCGAGCACCGAGCTCTTGCCAGGGTAAGCCGTGTCCGAGTGCAACAGGTCGACGAGCGTTCCGGCCTGGTCCTGCAGGCGCTCGTGCTCGCGCCGGTGATAGCCGTGCACATACGTTCTACTCATAGTCGCGCGCCAGGATAGAAGAAGTGGGAGTATAAGTAGTATTCTCGCCGCGGTGTGATCTCACAAGAGGAGCGATCATGAGGCGATTGGTGTCACCGGTCACCGCGTTCGCAATCACGGGGATTCTGGCGACGGCTGCGGCCGCACAGACGAACCCGACCCCCGTGCCGGCGCAGCAGCCGCCGCCTATAACCAATCTGCAGATCTTCCCGAAGGAGACGCCGCGCGCGGAGCTGATCGCCGCAATGCAGGGCTTCGTCCAGGCGCTCGGTGTCCAGTCCTCAGGAGGGTGCGGCTACTGCCACGCCGGCACGGCGCCGGCGTTCGACTTCGCGTCCGACGCCAAACCGGCGAAAGGCGTCGCGCGCAAGATGATGGTCATGTCGCGTGAGATCGCCACCAGGCTTCCCGAGATCACGGGGAAACCGGCGGCCGACGTCACCCGAGTGCGATGCGCGACGTGCCACCGCGGCGTGGCGATTCCCAAGCTGCTGCCCGACGTCCTCACGGATACGGCGGCCAAGAGCGGCATCGCCGGCGCTGTCCAGCAGTACCGAGACCTGCGGGCGAAGTACTACGGCGGCCAGAGCTACGACTTCAGCGAGACCGCGCTCGTCGCCACCGCATTACCGCTCATCAACGGGAACAAGCCGGACGACGCCATTGCGTGGCTGCAGCTGAACGCGGAGTTCTATCCGAAATCGTCGCCGACCTACGCGGCGCTCGGCCAGGCCTATGCGAAGAAGACCGACACTGCGAATGCGATCAAGAGCTTCGAGAAGGCCATCGAGCTGGATCCGAACAACCAGAACGCCAAGCGGCAGCTCGAGCAGTTGAAGAAGTAGGGCGGTGATACAAATACGGGTTCGCGGGGTTCGCGGGGTTCAAAGGGAGCGCCTGTTCGCCGGCGTGTTGGCGATCGGCTTCCTGGCGATGGCAGGGTTGTTGTCATCCTGCTCAGCATCATCATCACGATCATCATCATCACGATCATCATCAGCAGGCTCATCATCATCACGATCATCATCAGCAACCTCTACGCCCGCGACTGAGCTCTGGGGTGAGCTCAAACCGGTTGTCTCCGTCAAGGAGCTGATGCACGACATGATCGATCCTGCGTCCGACTACGTGTTCGGCGCGGTCAAGACCGAGGTCACGAAGAACGGCATCGTCGAGACAGTGCCCAAGACCGACGAGGACTGGGAGAAGGTCCGAATCGGGGCGGTCACAATGGCAGAGGGCGTCTATCTGCTCAAGATTCCACGACCCTTCGCGCCGCCTGGGGACCAGAACAACAGCACCGGCCCTGATGCGGCTGAACTGTCGCCGGCTCAAATCCAGGCAAAGCTCGAGGCCGACCCGGTGCTCTGGAACGCCAAGATCGAGGCGCTGCGCAACGTCGGGCTCGAGGTCATGGACATCGTGAGGAGGAAGGACACCAAGGAGCTGTGGGATGCCGGCGAGAACCTGGATCAGGCCTGTGAAAGCTGCCATCTGATCTATTGGTATCCGGGTGACAAAGCTCTTCTGGAGAAAGCCGATCGCCGTTTGAACGAGCTCTCCCTTCAACGTCCCGACCGCCAACGTCCCGATCGGACGCGGCAGCCAGGCGCGGCGGCCCAGCCGCCGAAGTAGGCTCCGGCGGCGGCGAGCGTGACAGCGGGCAGGGGCCCCCAGAGTGAGCGATGACGCAGAAGCGCGGCATGCAGCGGCGGGATTTTCTGGCAGGCGTCGCGGCGGTTGGCGCCACAATGGCGGCGCGCGGGCCATCCACCCTCCGGGGGCCCGTGCCCCCCGGCCAGTCACCCCAGGTAGGGCGCAAAGGACGCATCAAGCAGGCGGTCATGCGCGTCAACTTCGGTTCCGGCTCGAAACTGACATTCGACGATATGTGCCGCGAGGCGGCGAGCGCGGGCTACCGCGGGTTCGACTTCGTCGCACCGCAGGATTGGCCGACGCTGAAGAAATACGGCCTCGCGTGCACCAGGCTGAAGACTCATGGCCGCGTGCAGTTGCCTACGCCCTCGATTCCTGATGATCTTCTGCCAGCCCGCCTCAGCGCCCTCAGGCGATGATCGGCTCGATCGTCGCGCGGGCCCTCATCGCCACCTGATACGGATCCATCGCCTGAATCGCCGGGTTGAACATCTCCAGCGAACACGCGCCCGCGTATTGCTTCCGTTTCAGGAGATCGACGATACGCCGCAGCGGCGCGATGCCTTCCCCTGGATAGACCCGGTTCGGCTGGCCCTGGATCTCGCGCGGTGGATCGGCTGGCACGTCCTCGAAATGCAGGTGGTGCAGCTCGCCTTCACGCAGGAGCTCCAGATCCTCGAACTTGCTGATGCCGCCCCAGAAATGATACGTGTCCATCATCACGCGCACGTTCGGATGGTTGGCCTCGCGCACCAGCTTCAAGGCCGTCGGCAGCGAGCCCGCAAACCGCGAAGTCCTCGAGAACTCCAGCATGACCGAGACGCCGAACGGCTTGGCGATCTCGCCGGCTTCGCGCAGGTTGTCCGCGCCGCGCTTGTAGTCGTCCTCGGTATACGGCCCGGTCCCAACGGAGGGCGCGACCAGGCGGTCGCAGCCGATGGCCTGCGCGAGCTCGGCTTTCCACTTCAAATCGTCGAGCGCGCGGGCGCGCGCGTCGCCGGGCTCGGCAAGGCCGATCTGATTGCTGGAGGATACGGGCCTGAGACCCAGATCGTCGAGCAGACGCTTCGCGGCGGCGGGTGACTCCTCTTGCGCGAACTCGCGCACCTTGATCAACGAGGGCTCCACGGCCCGAATGCCGGCCCTGGCATAGCCCTCCATTGCCGTGCGGAAATCGAACCGGTCCGAGCTCGCTTCGTGCATACAGACCACGAGGGATCCCGGTGGCCTCTGCTGGAGGAGGGGAGGCGCCGCCGCGGCGAGCACGAAGAAGTCTCGGCGATTCATACAGGCAACAGCCAGCAGCGACCGAGTATACCTGCTCACGACATAATGGTCCCCGGGAGACCTGAGATGCCTGTTGATGAGGAGACCTGGCCTGCACTGCCGCTCGAGGAGTGGCGGGATACGCGCGACACGATTCACATGTGGACGCAGATTGTCGGGAAAATCAGGCTGAAGCTTGCACCGCACGTCAACCACTGGTGGCAGGTGCCCCTCTACCTGACGTCCCGCGGGCTGACCACGACGCCGATCCCGTTCCGTGGTCGCGCATTTGATGTCACGTTCGACTTCATTGATCACGTGCTGATCGTCCAGACGGACGACGGGCGAGCCGAGCGGATCGCGCTGCGACCGCAGCCTGTCGCCGATTTCTATCGCGATCTCATGGCGGCGCTTGGGCGGTTGGGGATCGACGTCCGCATCTGGACCGTGCCGTCAGAAATGCCTGACCCGATTCGCTTCGAGCAGGACCGGCAGCACGCGGCGTACGATGCGGCGTACGCGCATCGAGCCTGGCGGGTGCTGCTCGCGGCCGACGAGATCTTGAAGGAGTTCCGAGCCTTCTTCATCGGCAAGGTGAGCCCGGTGCACTTCTTCTGGGGCGGTTTCGATCTTGCGGTCACCCGGTTCTCCGGGCGCCGGGCGCCCGAGCGGCCGGGCGCCGATTCGATCACCCGCGAGGGGTACTCGCATGAAGTGAGCAGTTGCGGGTTCTGGTTCGGCAGCGGTAGCCTCACCGGCCCGGCCTTCTACTCGTACGCCGCGCCCGAACCGCCGGGCTTCAAGGAGGCGCCGATCCGCCCGGCGTCCGCCTTCTACAGCCCGGAGCTCTCCATTTTCCTGCTGCCGTACGACGAGATGCGGGAAGCATCCGATCCGCGCAGCGCGGTGCTGGCGTTTCTGCAGAGCACGTACGAGGCCGCCGCCACGCTGGGACACTGGGACCGCGAGAACCTGGAACGCCGATAGCCCATGTCCCTGAGAGATCTGCTCTTCGGCAGGCACCTCGCGTCCGAGGACGAGGAGGGCCAGCGCGTCGGCTGGCTCGCCGGCGTGCCGATGCTCGGCCTCGACGCGCTCAGCTCGGCGGCGTATGGCCCGGAAGCGGCCATGACGCTGCTCATTCCGCTCGGCATTCTCGGCGTCGGCTACATCGGTCCCATCAGCGCGATCATCATCGCCCTGCTGGTCATCGTCTACTTTTCGTACCAGCAGACGATCGGGGCATACCCGACGGGTGGCGGATCATATACCGTCGCGCGGCGCAACTTGGGCGTGTTTTCCGGACTCCTGGCGGCCGCGGCGCTGTTATTGGACTACGTGCTGGTCGTCGCGGTCGGCATTTCGGCCGGTGTCGGCGCGCTCGTGTCGGCAGTGCCCGCGCTCCAGCCATACACGCTGACACTCTGCCTCGCCATCCTCGTGCTCATCGGTATCGTCAATCTCCGCGGCGTGCGCGACTCCGGCGTCGCCTTCATCCTCCCGACCTACCTCTTTGTCGCGTGCCTGTTTGCGGTGATCGCGATCGGCCTGGTCAAGACTTGGCTGAGCGGCGGTCAGCCCGTGCCGGTCGACGTACCGCCTGCGCTCCCCGAGGCGACCGCGACGGCTACTGCGTGGCTGCTGCTTCGGGCGTTCGCGAGCGGGTGTACCGCGATGACCGGCGTCGAGGCGGTGAGCAACGGCGTCAGCGCGTTCCGCGAGCCAGCCGTCAAGCAGGCCCGCGCGACGCTTACCGTGATCGTCGGAATCCTCGTCATCCTCCTGGCTGGCATCGCGTACCTGGCGCGCGTGTATCACATCGGCGCGACCGAACCGGGCACGGCGGGCTACCAGAGCGTGCTGTCGCTTCTGGTCGCCGCGGTTGTCGGGCGCGGCGCGTTCTATTACGTCTGCATCGCCGCGATCCTCGCCGTGCTCGCGCTCTCCGCCAACACGGGGTTCGCCGATTTTCCACGTCTGTGCCGGCTCATCGCCCAGCACGGCTTTCTCCCACGCGTTTTCGCGTCGCGGGGACGGCGGCTCGTCTATTCGTCCGGTATCTACGTGCTCAGCGCGCTGTCGGCCTTCCTCCTGATCGTGTTCGGCGGCATCACCGACCGCCTCATCCCGCTTTTCGCCATCGGCGCGTTCCTCGCCTTCACCCTGTCGCAGGCAGGCATGGTGGCGCACTGGATTCGGATCGGTGGCGCCCACAAGGCCCGGAGCATCGTCGTCAACGGCGTCGGCGCCATGGCCACCGCCGTCACGTTGGTCGTCGTGCTAATCGCGAAGTTCGCGGAAGGCGCGTGGGTGATGACGCTGCTCATCCCGCTGCTGCTCGCGACGTTCGGCGCGGTCCGGCGGCATTATCACGCCGTCGCGATTGAGATCGCGAATCCGCATCCGCTGAACGTAGCCAATATCCAGCCGCCCATCGTGATCATCCCGATGAGCCAGTGGAACAAGATGTCGCAGAAGGGGTTGCGATTCGCGCTGAAGCTGTCCCCGGATATCTTCGTTGTGCAGGTGCGGGCAGGCAATCGCACCGAGGACGACCTGACGAGACGTTGGACGGAATACGTCGTCGCGCCGACAGCCGCCGCCCACCTGGCGACGCCGCAGCTGGTCACCGTCGCCTCGCCGTATCGGCACGTATTCAACCCACTGATCGACTACATTCTGGCCACGAAGCGCGCGCAACCGGATCGCCAGATCGCCGTGCTCATTCCCGAGCTCATCGCGCGCCGGTGGTACCACCACCTGTTGCACAACAAGCGCGCTGCGATGCTGAAGGCGCTGCTGCTCGTCCGGGGCGATGAGGACATCGTCGTGATCAACGTGCCCTGGTATCTAGCGTAACTAGCGTGACTTGTCGTGAGTATCGGCTACGCAGGAGACGTGTCGTTGACGATGGCCCGGATCCGGACGAGAGCCTCGCGCTCGGCGAGCACGAGCAGCGTGTCTCCCGACTCGATCTGCGTGACGCCGCGCGGCACGAACACATCATCATCGTGCCGCCGGATCAGGACCACCAACGCGCCGGCCGGGAGGGCAAGCTCGATGAGCGAGCATCCGACCACGCGGGATCGGCCGGGTATCGGCACTTCGACGAGCTCGTTCTTCAGATCGCTCGTCGGATTGTATTCAATGGGATAACGGAAGCTCCTGGCGAGCGGCGCGGTCACGCCCAGCCACCTCGAGACCAGCGGGATGGTCGCCCCTTGCAGCAGCACGGAAATGAAGACGACGAAGAAGACCAGGTTGAAAAGGGTCTTGGCGTCGGACGCGCCGGCCAGCAGCGGGTAGGTCGCGACCACGATCGGCACGGCCCCGCGCAGCCCCGCCCACGACACCATCAACTGCTCGCGCAGCGGAAACCGGAACGGCGTCAGGCAGAGGAGCACGCTCACGGGCCTGGCAACCAGCACTAGAAACGCGGACAGGGCGATGCCTGAAACGGCCAGGCGTGAGAGCTCGCTCGGCAGGACGAGCAGCCCCATCGTCAGAAACATCGCGATCTGCATCAGCCACGCCAGGCCGTCATGGAACTCGGTCAGGCTGCGCTTGTGTACGTAGTTCCTGTTGCCGAGAACGATCCCCGACACGTACACCGCCAGGAACCCGCTGCCGCCGATGGTCTGCGTCGCGCCGTACGTCAAGACCACGAGTGCGACGCTCAGCACGGGGTACAGCCCCTCGAACTCCAGTTTGACCCGGTTGATCGCCCAGCGCGTGGCGTGGCCGGCGGCGACCCCGGCGAGCGTCCCGATGAGCATCTGCTGAAAGAACGTCGGGATGAGCCTCACGATCGATGCGCCACGTGGCTCGACAATCAACCGAAGCAGGCCGAC
>DASZFS010000023.1:0-1859 GCA_035939575.1 Vicinamibacterales bacterium
CTTTACGATCGCCGCGGTGCCTGGAGAAGATCTCGCCTAACGTCTCGAGCGTGCCGCGGTCGGCCGGCCGGGTCAGGTGGATGGCAACCTCGCGCGCCAGACGCTCGCGGACGGTCTCGATGGGCGCGATTTCCACCGCCAGGATCCGCACCGTCTCGTCGTCGCGCTCCAGCTTGCCACGCACCAGCACCATCGCGCCGGTCTCGATCAGACTCGCGCTGCGCTGGTAGGTCTCGGGGAACGCAATGATCTCGACGCCGCCCTGAGAGTCCTCGAGCGTGAACACGGCCATGCGATCCCCCTTGCGGGTCTTGAGCTGCCGGCACGCCGCGATGATGCCGCCGACACTCGTGTCCGGCTCGATCGGCTTGCGCCCCCCGGGGCCCCAGCTGTCCCCGGCCGCTGCCGGTCGCGCGTCCGCGAGCTCCGCGATCGACCGCGCCCCGATCTCCTTCAGCGCCTGGGCGTAGCGATCGACCGGGTGCCCGCTCCAGTACAGACCGAGGGTCTCCTTCTCGAAGGCCAGCTGTTCGGCCTCGGTCCACGGCGCGATCCCGGACGGCGCGAGACCCCCGTCGACCCTGCCGGCGACGCCGTCGTCCATCGCCGCGCTCAACATTCCAAAAAGGCCGCCCTGGCCACGCTCGCGGTCGGCCTGCAGGCGGGCGCCGGAGTCGCACGCCGAATCGATTTGCGCCAGCAGGCGCGGCCGGAACTCGCGGGTGGTCCCGTTCCGCTCGTCGCTGCTCGCGAGCGAATCCATGGCCCCCGACTTCACGAGGCTCTCGAAGACGCGCTTGTTCGCCAGGCGCAGGTCGAGATGCTCGCACAGCGCGTGCAGCGACACGATGCGCGTCTGCTTCGCCCGGACCTGGAGCAGCGATTCGATCGCGCCCTCGCCGACGTTCTTGATCGCCGCGAGTCCGAACCGGACGCCGTCAGGCTCGACCGTGAACCGGAGCTGGCTCCGGTTGATGTCCGGCGGCAGCAGGGGTACGCCTCGCTCGCGCGCTTCGCCCAGATACATCGCCAGCTTGTCTGTGTTCTGCGATTCGATGGTGAAGAGGGACGCGGCGAAGTGCCACGGGTAATTGGCCTTCAAGTACGCGGTCTGATAGGCGAGGAACGCGTATGCCGTCGAGTGCGATTTATTGAACCCGTAGCCGGCAAAGTGTTCCATCAAGTCAAAGATGTGCGCGGCCTTCTTCTCGGCGATCCCGTTCTTCCTGGCGCCGGCCACGAACGTTCCGCGCATCGTCGCCATGACCTCGGGGTTCTTCTTCCCCATCGCCTTGCGCAGCAGGTCCGCCTCGCCGAGCGTGAACCCGGCGAGCACGTTCGAGATGCGCATGACCTGTTCCTGGTACGCGATGACGCCATAGGTGTCGGCGAGGATCGGCTCCAGCTGCTCGAGCTCGTAGGTGACTTCGGTCCGTCCCTGCTTGCGCGCGATGAAGTCATCCACCATCCCGCTACGCAGCGGGCCGGGGCGGTAGAGCGCGTTGAGCGCGATGAGGTCGTCGAGCCGCTGCGGCTTGGCCTTGCGGAGAATGTCCCGCATGCCGCTCGACTCGAACTGGAAGATGCCGTAGGTCTGCCCCTCCTGGAAGATCTGATACGTCTTGGCGTCGTCCAGCGGCACGTGGTCGATGTCCAGCGTCTCCCCCGTCGTCCGGTTGATCTCCGCAATCGCGTCGTCGATCAGCGTGAGGGTGGACAGGCCCAGGAAGTCCATCTTCAGCAGGCCGACGCGCTCGATCTCCTTCATCGACCATTGCGTGACGATTTCGTCGCGCGCCCCCTTGTACAGCGGCGCGTACTCCGTGATGGCCCTCGGCGCGATGACCACGCCCGCGGCG
>DASZFS010000024.1:0-1835 GCA_035939575.1 Vicinamibacterales bacterium
GGAGCGCGGCGTGGCCGAGGGCGTTTTCGCCATCGATGATCTTGAGACCACGCTGACGATGTCCATGGCGGCGGCCTTCGAGGTGATCCACGGCATCCTCAACGGGCGGCTCGGCGACGGGGCCGATCTGACCTGCGCGGAAGTGCTGCTGCGAATGGCGGGCGTGCCGCCGCGGCGCGCCGCGCGGTATGTCCGTTCGGCAAGCATCGCGTCCTGAGTTCTAAAGCTCAGAGATACGACTCGATCAGCACCGTCAGCCGCTCACGTGTTTCGGCGTCGTCGGTCAGTGGACTGGCGATCGCCGACACCGCCGCCGCGCGTGGGCGCAGACCGGCCCGCACCAGGCTGGCCGTCGCGACGAGCGCACGAGTGGATGCCGTCTCCCGCAATGCGACATCATCGAGGCGCCGGATCGCCTGGCCGAGCCGGATGATGTCGTCGAGAATCTCGGAGTCAAGCCCGCTCTCTTGGCGCAGGATCTTCTTCTCCACGTCCGGTGGTGGGAAGTCCAGATCGATGCCGACGAGGCGCTGGCGCGTCGACATCTTGAGGTCCTTGAGGACGCTCTGATAGCCGGGATTGTAGGACACAACGAGCTGAAAGCCTTCTGCCGCTTGCAGCTTGAGCCCGCCCAGTCGCTCGATGTTCAATTCGCGCCGGTGATCAGAGAGCGAGTGCACCGCGACGATCGCGTCTTGGCGGGCCTCCACCACCTCATCGAGATAGCAGATGCCGCCCTGGCGCGCCGCCTGCGTCAGGGGACCGTCCACCCACTCGGTATGCGAATCGCGCAGGACGAATCGGCCCAACAGATCCGACGACGTCATGTCCTCGTGGCAGCATACGGTGAACAGCGGCACCCCGAACTGGTCCGCCATGTGCTCGACGAGCCGAGTCTTACCGCAACCGGTAGGCCCCTTCAACATAACCGGAAGACCCGACCGCCAAGCCGCGGCGAACACGTCGACTTCATCACCGACGGGGATGTAAGGGCGTTTCCTCTGGTCGATGTCACGCATCAAATCCCGCTGATCCATTATCAATTCACTCATCCCCACCTCACAGGTTCAGGCATATGTGTTCATGGCGCTGCGCCTGGCCGCGTGCAGCGACCGTAGGTATCCGTGGTGTTCTTCGGACAGCAGTTCGCGCCGCCGCCCGTTGCTGCGCGTCACGCTCAGCGCGTTGAGCAACAGGCCGCGCAGATGTCGCTGGATATCGTCGCATTGTCCGATCACCCTAAACGATGCGTCCGACCACACGTCCTCGAGAACGTCTGGTTCAGTCGATGACCGGATGCCGATTCCGGCAACGCCGATCCCTCGCAGCACTGCTTCCTGAATCGCCTGCCGCGCGTCGGCGCGTGCATACCGATCCTCGTAGCCGTCGTCGTAAGGCAGCCCGTCGCCAATTACTAGCAGCACCATATTCTTTGCCAGCGCCTGCGACTCCAGGACATGCGTGGCGTGTCGGATCGCGGCGCCCATCCGAGTGAACCCGGACGGTTGAACCGATTGCAGGCGCCGCTTGGCGGCTGTGTCGAACCTCGCGTTGAAATTCTTGACCCTCAGAAACCGCACCGCGTCCTTGCCGCGTGAGTAGAACCCATATGTCCCAACCCGGTCGCCCAGCCTTTCCAGCGCCACCGTGAGGTTGCCGGCTAGCCGGCGTTCCTCCTCGAACACCACTCTGCCGCCGGAGTCTTCCGCGGTCGAGCCCGAACAGTCCAGCAGGACGAGAACCGAAAGGTCGCGCTTGGTCAGCCGACTGCTCTCGTAGATGTAGGGATCCGGGTTGTCGCCGTGCCGGCGGTCGGTTTCGTAGTCCAGCAGTGC
>DASZFS010000025.1:0-2617 GCA_035939575.1 Vicinamibacterales bacterium
CGGCAGGCGCGCCGCGATCTCCTCGGCGACCGGCTTGCCCGACCACATCGAGATCCCGAAGTCGAGGCGAAAGAAGCCCCAGGCGAAGTCCAGGAACTGGAGCAGCAGTGGACGATTAAGCCCGAGTTCGCCGTGACAGACTGCAAGCGCGTTCGGATCGACACTCGCGCCACCCGAGCCGAGACGGACCATGCAGATATCGCCGGGGATCAGGCGCATCAGGACGAACACGAGCGCCGCCGCCCCGAGCAGCGTCGGGACCGCAAGCAGCACCCGGTTCACGATATATCGGTACATCCCGTGCGTCCGATCCTGGTTGCGCCGTCAGCGCATGCGAACGGGCCTACTGATCGAGCCAGACATTGGCGAGGTCCTGATTGACGTAGTGGCTCGGGCCGATCTTCCATCCCTTCACATAGGAGCGCAGCGGTATGATCCGGTTCCAGTAAGTTACCACCAGCGCGTGCGCCTGGGTATCGAGCACGTGCTTCTCGAACTCCCGCATCAGCGCGCGCCGCTTCGCGTCGTCGGCCTCGTGCAGCATCTTCTGGTACAGATCGATCTCCGGTTGATCGTCGAAGTTTCCGTAGTTCTCGCTGAACACGGACCGCGGCAGGTATTTCTGGACGTCGAGCAGCGGGTTCACCACGCTGTTGCAGTTGGCCTCGACGACGACGTCGAAGTTGCCGCTTCGCATCGCCTCGAACCACGGCCCGGTGGGCACC
Source organism: Vicinamibacterales bacterium (assembly GCA_035939575.1). Taxonomy (GTDB): domain Bacteria; phylum Acidobacteriota; class Vicinamibacteria; order Vicinamibacterales; family CAVVIG01; genus DATKHR01. Next base: position 726 of record DASZFS010000025.1, read on the forward strand.
ACGCGCTGGGTCACGTGCAGCCCGATCTTGCTCCACTCGTCGATCAACCACGTGCCGACAAACTTGTAGGGCTGGTCGACGTTGCGGTTCAGCAGCTCGAATGTGGCCCCCTCGGCTCCCGCCTCCTTCAGGAGGCGCTTCGCCTCGGCGCGCGATTTCTCGATGTCGGGCCAGTATCCGGGCAACGTCTCGAGCTCGGCCTTGGTCGCGGCCAGCGGCGAGCCCGGGAACACGACGCCGCCGACTGTCTTCACGTCGGCGATCCTGGCGAGCGCGGGCGCTCCGTGCCACTGGTCGACCGCCAGCGCAAGTGCCTGCCGGACCCGCACATCGTCGAACGGTTTCTTCTTGTGATTGGGCGTGATCACGTTACCGCAGTTCCAATCGCTGGTTTGCATGACGATCTTGTCGCCCAACGCCTGCTGGAGCTGATCGCGCGCAGAGGGCGGCAGGCCTCGGAACTCGCCGGCGGCGCGATCGCCCCGGATGGCGTCCACGCGGACCGCCTCCTTGGGCGCAAAGATCGCGGTGAAGCCGTCGAGATAGGGCTGCCCGGCGTGATAGTAGTCGGGATTTCGCACCCCTTTGATCGACTGACCGATCTCGTAGCCGGCCGGCTTGAACGGGCCGGAGCCCATGATGTTCTTCTCGTACCAGCGCGGGTCCTTGTCGAGGATCGCCTTTTCGTAGATCCAGGCGAAGGGATCGGCGAGTGCCGGCAGGAACGCGCCGGTGACGAATTTCAGGCGGATTACCACCGTGGTCGGGTCGAGCGCCTCGACCTTGTCGACCATGATGAAAAAGCTCTCGCGTGCGCTCGAAAGGCCTTCCGGCGGGTGGATGATTGCCTGCCAGCTCGCCGCCACGTCGGCGGCGGTGAGCGGTGTGCCGTCGTGGAACTTCACGCCCTCGCGGATCTTGAACGTATAGGTCTTGCCGTCATCGGTCGGCGTCGGCATCGTGGTGCACAGATCGCAGACGAAGTCGGTGGTTGAGGACGGATTATCGGGATTGACGCGTATCAGCACGCTGTAAAACGGCGCCGCTGCATGCACGGTGGCGAAGGTGGTCTCGCGATGGCCGTCGAGGCTCGGCGGCGCGTCCGCCGGAATCATGTACGTCAACGTCCCGCCGCGCTTCGGGGTGTCTGCAGCCGACGCAGGGCCGGCCATGGCGACGAGACAAAGCGCTGTCCCGAGACTGGCTGCGGCCAATCCTGATGTCCTGGTCATTTCCTTCCCTCCGTTGTTGTTGGTCCGGATCATATTGCGACGCCGAACCCGCGGCCGCGGAAAACGCCCGGCTCGACGCAATCTAACGCACCTCGCTGCAGGCCACCCAGTGGCCGGCTCGCACCTCACGCAGCTCCGGACGAACCTGGCTGCAGCTTTCGACCGCGATCGGGCAACGCGGGTGAAACGCGCAGCCTTTCGGCGGGTTGATCGGGCTCGGCACCTCCCCCTTCACGGGTCGGAACCTGCGGCCGGCTTCCACGCTCGGATCCGGCGCCGGCACCGAGTCGAGGAGCGCCCGCGTGTAGGGATGGAGTGGGTTGTCGAACAGCTCGTCACAATCCGCGAGCTCGACGATGCGGCCGAGATACATCACGGCGACGCGTTGGCTTAAGTGCCGCACCACCGAGAGATCGTGAGCGATGAACAGGTAGGTGAGGCCGAAGCGCGCGCGCAGATCCTCGAGCAGATTGACGATCTGCGCCTGGATCGAGACGTCGAGGGCCGATACGGCTTCGTCGCAGATGATGAATTCAGGATCGAGCGCGAGCGCGCGCGCGATCCCGACCCGCTGGCGCTGGCCGCCCGACATTTCGTGCGGATAGCGGTCGGCAAACTTCGGATCGAGCCCGCAGGTCGCGAGCAGCTCGGACACCCGCG
>DASZFS010000026.1:0-17803 GCA_035939575.1 Vicinamibacterales bacterium
ACGACGCGCCCGCGATCGATGTGGATGGCGCCTTTGAGCGTCGCCGACAACCCGTAAATGACCCCGCCCTCGATCTGCTGCCGAAGGATGTTCGGATTGATCACCTGGCCGGCATCGAACGCGACGACCACCTTGTGCACCTTCACGCGCCCGTTCGTGACGGAGACCTCCGCCACCTGTGCGTTGAAGCTGCCAATGTGATCACTGACGGCGACGCCACGGAATCGCCAGGCTGGGGCCGGCGTGCCCCAGCCCGCCTTCTCGGCGGCGACGTTGAGGCAATTGAGCAGCCGCGGCGCGTTCGCCAGCAGCCGCCGCCGGGATTCGACCGGATCCTTGCCGCCCGCCGCGCAGAGCTCGTCGAAAAAGCACTCCGCGAAGTACGTGTTGTGCGCCGCGCCGGGTCCCCGCCAGAACGACACCGGGACGTGGGTGTTGGCCTCGTGGAACGCCGCCAGGAAGTCGGAGAACGCGTAGGGGAGATCCGCAAGCCCGACGACATTGATAGGGTCGACGCCATTCGGCATTTTCAGGATCACCGGACACGCCAGCGAGGCCTTGAAGACCGCCGGCCAGCCCTGAGCATCGAGCGCGCCCGCGAGCTGGATGAGCGCCGCGGGACGATACATGTCGTGCTGCATGTCGTCCTCGCGCGTGTACGTCAGCTTGACCGGCCCCTTCACGCGCTTGGCGATCTCAGCGGCCTCGAACACGTAGCTCAGTTCACCCTCGCCACGGCGGCCGAACCCGCCGCCGCAAAACAACGTATGAAACGTGACCTTCTCGGGCACGATGCCGAGCACCTGGGCGACCACGGCCCGCGCGGTCGTCGGACTCTGTGTCGAGACCCACGCTTCGGCGGTGCCGTCACCCTTCGCGTGGACCGTGCAGTTCATCGGCTCCATCGCGGCGTGCGCGAAGAACGGCACCTCATAGACCGCCTCGACCTTCTGTGCCGCCCGCGACAACGCCGCGTCGGCGTCGCCCCGCTTGCTGGCGGTGGCGCCGTTGCCATCGGTCGCCTTCTCCATGAACATCTGCCGAATGGAAGCGCTCGTGACGCCCCCGTTGCCGCCTTCGTCCCACGTGACCTTGAGCACCTTGCGCCCCTGAATCGCGGACCACGTGTTGTCGGCAATGACGGCCACCCCGCCGGGCATCTGATATTTTTCCCAGCCGGAGATCTGGATCACACCCTGCACACCGGGCATCTTCTTCGCCTCGGCCGCGTCGACACTCCCGACTTTGCCACCGAACACGGGGCACCGCTCCATCACCGCATACAGCACGCCCTCGGGCCGCGCGTCGAGGCCGTACTGTGCGCGACTGGTGACTTTGTCGCGCGTGTCAAGCCGCTTCACGGGCTTGCCGATGATCGTGTACTGTGCCGGATCCTTCAGCTGGACGTTCTGGGGCACTGGCAGCTTCGAGGCCTTGTCCGCGATGGTGCCGAAGCTGAGGCGCTGGTTGTTCGTCGTGTTGATGACGAACCCGTTCTCTGCCTTGCATTGCGACGCGCTCACGTTCCACTGCTGCGCCGCCGCCGCGATCAGCATCTCACGCGCCTCGGCACCCGCCTGCCGCAGCGGGACCCAGGTCGTCCGCGTGGCCAAGCTGCCGACGGTCGTCTGCAACCCGTAGGACTCCGGATCGACCGGCGCGATTTCCATGCGCACGTTCGACCAGTCGCACCCCAGTTCTTCGGCCAGCATCTGCGAGCAGCCGGTCGTCGGCCCCTGCCCCATTTCGCTGCGCGGGATGAGGAACGTCACGCTCTCGTCCGTGCCGATCCGAATGTAGGCGTTCGGTTTATGCGACGGCGGTGGGTCGAGACCGCCGCTCAAAAGGGGGCGTGGCACCTCCTGCGCCTCGGCCACGCGGCACCCGATCAGAAACCCGAGCACCAGCCCGCCGGACGAGCTCAGAAAGTCCCGTCGGCTGACATTGATCGAGCGGCTCATGCACGGGCTCCTTTCATCAACCCAGCCGCGCGATGGATGGCGCGGCGGATGTCGGAATACGTGCCGCACCGGCAGATGTTGCCGCGCATCGCTGTGTCGATCTCAGGGTCGCTGGGACTTGCCGTCCTGGTGAGCAGCGCTGCCGCGCTCATCATCTGGCCCGATTGGCAGTAGCCGCACTGCGGCACGTCTTCCTCGATCCAGGCCCGCTGGACGGGATGACTGCCGTCCGCCGACAGCCCTTCGACGGTCGTGACACTCTTGCCGGCGGCCGCCTGCACGGCAGTCTGGCATGACCGCACCGCCTTACCGTCCAGGTGCACTGTGCACGCGCCGCAAAGCGCCACGCCGCAGCCGAACTTCGTGCCAGTCAGGCCCAGGGTGTCGCGAAGCACCCACAGCAGCGGCATTTGGGGCGAGACGTCCACGGCTTGCGGCTTCCCGTTCAACGTGAATTGGATCGGCATGAACTGCTCCCGTTTGAGTGAGGAACGACTCGAAACGAGTGCACGGGGGGTGCCAGTCCTCCGAGCAGTGACGATTGAAGGGCGCAAACGTCTGGTGAACGCACGCGCGGGCGAAGGCCTTCACATCGTGGCGCGTGAAGGTTGCACCTTGGGTTGCGTTGGCGAGGTCGCGAGTCGGCAACGACACTTGGGCGACGTGTTGTTGTCTAAATCTCGCCATTGGCGAAATCTTGTCAGCATCCGTCGACGGGGCGATTCGCAGATTCATCGTCTGGAAGCGTTCGCGACATGCGGGCCGTCTGGAATCGAGCTAGGCGAGAGGAGGCGCGGATCGGCGCGCCTCTACGCGCGTCGCGCCCGCTTGCGTACGATCACTCCGGGCGAGGAACGTGTGCAGCTGCGCGACGACCGCGGCCCCCTCGCCGATGGCAGCTCCCACTCGCTTCACCGAGCCGCAGCGCACGTCGCCAACGGCGAAGATCCCGTCGACCCCTGTCTCCAGTGGGAGCGGTGATCGCTCGCTTGAACCTGCGTCCGGACCGGTCCGGATGAACCCTTTTTCGTCCATGGGGATGCCGCCACCGTTGAGCCAGGCTGCCGCTGGATCGGCGCCGGTGAAGAGGAACAAGTGCGCGATCGGGTGGTGTTCCTCTGCCCCGGTTCGCCGGTTGCGCCAACGGACGCCCTGCAGACCGACGTCGGGCGTGCCGAGAAGCTCAACGAGCTCGGTCTCAGCAAGCACCGTGATGTTTGGAGCACCCTCGATCCGTTCGATGAGATAGCGCGACATCGTGCTCGACAGGCCGGGCCCGCGCACCAGCACGCGCACGTGGCGCGCGTGGCTGGCGAGAAATACTGCCGCCTGCCCGGCCGAGTTTCCTCCACCCACCAGCGCCACTTCTTCATTGCGGCACAGCCGAGCCTCGACGGGTGAAGCCCAGTACGAGACGCCGCGGCCCTCGAACTGCGCGAGGTTCGGAATGTCCGGGCGGCGATAGCGCGCGCCGGTGGCGACGACGACCGTGCGCGCCCGGACGCGCCGTCCGTCGCCAAGCTCGAGGATGTGCACGGGCTCATGTCCCGAGCGTTCCGAGGTGGAGTCCAGCCGCGTCACCTCCGTGGACAAGCTGAACTCGACCCCGAATTTCTGCGCCTGCGTGAACGCGCGGGACATCAGGGCCTGCCCCGACACGCCAGTCGGAAAACCGAGATAGTTTTCGATGCGCGCGCTGGCGCCAGCCTGCCCTCCAAACGCCACCGCTTCCAGCACCAGTACGGTGAGACCTTCCGACGCGCCGTAGACCGCGGTGGCAAGCCCGGCGGGACCGGCACCGACGATGATCACGTCGTACGGGTCGGAGCGGAAACTCGTCGCCATCAGGCCCAGCGCCCGGGCCAGCTCCTGCTTCGTCGGGTTCTTGAGCATCGTGCCGTCCGACAGGACGGCGATCGGGAGTTCGTCCGGCTTCGGAGTGAAGCGCGCGAGCAGTGCGGGCGCATCCCGATCCTCGTCGGGATCGACCACGCGGAAGGGAATCGCGTTGCGTTCGAGAAAATGGGACAGCCGCGTGACGTCTGGGGACTTGAGTGACCCGACGATCACCGGCCCTCCGAAGCCAAGTTCGATCTGCGCGACTCGGCGGAGAATCAGTGCGCGCAGGATGCGTTCGCCGAGCTCGGCCTCGGCGACGAGGAGCGCGCGCAGCGCCTCCATCGGAACGACGATCGCCTCCACCTCGCCGACGGCTCGAGCGTCGATCACGCTCAAGTCCGGTCTTCCGGAAAGCTGACCGATTTCAGCAATGACTTCGCCCGGAACCACCTCCGTCATTTCCTCGACCGGCGCCCCGATTAGCTGTGCGAACGCTGCCACTGACACGCTCTGCCCGAGCCCGTCGCGTGGCACGATCGTCACCCGGCCGGACAGGATCACGTACATCCCGGAGACGGCCTCGCCTGCCCGGAACAGGAACTCTCCGGCAGGGAACCGCCTGACCTCGCCGAAACGCCGGATGCGACCGATCTCCGTCTCGGAAAGGACCGGGAACATCTGGTCGAAACGCGACCCCAAGGCAGCATTGGCGGCGGCCGGCTCTGCCGGAGCCGGGTTCTCCGGTATTTCGTGCCCCTTGCGCTCGTCGTCGATTGGCATGTCAGATTCGGGCGGCACGTGACTCCATCTCGAATGAACTCGACCCACGCTATGCGCGTGCGGCGCCGCAGTCAAGGGCGAGAAAGGATGTAAACATCGCGCTGTTCGCGCCAATGCCGAACGTGAGCACGACAATCCCGGCGATCGCTTTCCTCTGGCGCGCCTACTGTCTGGGGCTCAATATCGGCTGGTGGATCGACTGGGCGATCTCACGACGACGCAGCGGTACAGGCCTGAGTGCCGCGGCGCTCGACAGTGGATTCGGCTCCTCGGCTCCCCTGCAATCGCTCGACGTCGTTATGACATCATTTTGGAGACGGGATCCTGCGAAACCGCGAACTCGTTTCGCGAGAATGATTTGATTGGCGGAGAGAGAGGGATTCGAACCCTGCGTAGGGGTTGTTGCCGGCGATGCACGGTCCAGCCATCCGGCGAGCACGGCGAGCGCGACATACCCCGTGAGCGCCTGCCAGGCGAACTGGACCCCATCGCGTGGAGGCGGCAGAAACGGCGTAGCCACTGCCAACGCGAACAGCAGTCCCACGAACGCAATGGTCCGAACGCGTGGCCACGGTGTCAGGGTTGGCGCATGGCGCCAGATCCAGACGCCGACAGCGAGCGCCACGAGTTCAGCGAGCAATGCCAGATCACGATGTCGCCACAGGCCCAAACCGATTTTGACTGAGCTGTTGCCAAGGATCGGCATGTCGGGCGTGTGCATCGGCACATCCAACAGGAAATGCGAGAACACCGCGAACGCAATCCACGGCGCCGCTTTCCGCCCACCGATGGCCGCCGCGAGTACGCCCGCGAGCACCGACCAACCCAGCGCGCCGATCAGGCTGTGTGAATACGGCATGTAGTACAGGTCGTAGGCGTTGTATTCGGTGAACCCCCGCACGACCCGGAGGTGCTCGATGCCTGCCAACACGAAGGTGGCGAACACGACGTCGAGTAGTTGCACCGCGAGAAAGAGAACCCCCAGGGACGTCTGCGGAGCGAGCCGCTTGACAGCGAACGAGACGCCGTAGTGGCCGATGAACACCGTGACCTGATTGTGCGCCAAGAACGAGAGATGCCTGACGCAAATCGCCGCGCAGCGCGTCAAATCTGACTCCACAAGAATCGCGTCAAGCAACAGCAGGCCGCGGCGCCGAAGACTGAAGACGAACTGATCGTGCCGGCGCGCGACGGCGCCTTGCGCGTGCTCAAACGGCGCGCGACGCGAAGGTCACACGCGTCGTGCTGATCTCCTCATGTGGCCTGCAGGCATCTTCGGGCCGGTGCTCGGTGCAGACGCCTCATCCTCGATCGATCTGGTCCCCCACCGGGCGGTCGCCCAGCCGTTCAGAAGAAGCCGTTGAAGGGCGGGATAGAGGGCGCTTTCTCCAGGCGATGTCAATCTCATCGTTCTTTCCTTTGCTCGGGCCCTCTCTCGGTGTCGGGTGTTACTCCTGACGAACTGCCATGATGGGATCAACGCGTGTCGCGCGGAGCGCCGGTACAGCAATCGCGAAAAGGGACACCGTCACGAGCACGATGACGACGGTGCCGAACGTTAAGGCGTCGGTTGGTGGGACGCCGAACAGTAAGCTTGAGATGAATCGGGTGGCGCCGAGGGCGCCTACGACGCCGATTGCGATTCCAATTCCTACCAGCCGGGTACCACGCATCATGATCATGCGAACGATGTTTCCGGACGTCGCTCCCAACGCGAGGCGAATCCCGAACTCTCGAAAGGACAGCCCGACAATATACGAGATGACGGCGTACAGGCCACACGTTGCCAATATGAGAGCCGCACCCGCAAAGATCGCCACGATGAAGAGATTGAAACGCGGCGTCCCCGTCGACTGCGACACGATGTCTTCTGCGGTCTGCAGTCCAAAGACGGGCAGGGCGGGATCACTATGCCTGACGATCTCGCGAACCGTTCTCGCAATGAGCCACGGCTCGTTGCGGCTTCGAACGGCGAAGGCGAGATGTCGATTCGTCTGAGTGTTCTGAGCGGCAGGAATATAGAGAATCGGGGGTGCCGGACTTGCGAGACCGCGTTGCCTGACGTCTGCCACGACCCCGACGATCCTCAGGTCGCGTTGTGCAACAACCCATTGGATGGACTTGCCAATCGGATCTGTGTCTGGCCAGAATTGTCGCGCCATGGTTTCGTTGATCAGCGCGACGGCGAGAGCCGACCCGTTATCTTCATCGTTCAGCAGGCGACCCCGACGCAGATCGATGCCGAAGGTCTTATGAAACTCCGCACTGACCGCCTGAATCCCTGCGACCTGGAGGCCCGCGGCCGCAGGCGGCGCACCTGGGCGGGAGATCACCGTGTAGTCGGTCACGCCCAGAGGCACACTTGAGCCGACTGCGGCGTAGGTTACTGACGGAACGTGATGCAGGCGATCGAGTACGTCTCGTACCACGTTGTCGACTTGTGCCGTTCGCTCATAGGTTGTCTTCGGCAGTTCGACTGTGAACGTCAGCACGTGATCGGGGTCGAATCCTGGTGCAACACTCGTCAAATGGACAAAGCTGCGAAGCAAGAGCGCGGCGCCAACCAAAAGCACTACGGCCATCGAGAGTTCGAGCGCCACCAAGGCTGATCGCAGCCTGTCGCGTCCGAGACCGGCCGATGACGAGAAGCGCGATCCCGCCATCCCGCCGAGATTAGCGCGACGGGCGGCCCGAAGGCTTGGGGCCACGCCACAGAGGAGTCCGGCACACACCGAACACGCCGTTGCAAATAGCCCCGCTGCCAAGTCGACGCTCGCCCGATCCAGCCCCGGGACGTTGCCAGGACTCATTGCGACGACGAGACGAAGAAACGTCGACGCTAACGCCGCTCCGATTATTCCCCCACACACCGCCAACAGTACTGATTCGATCAATAACAGCCTTGTCAGCGACCAGGGCGTTGCGCCGATCGCCGCCCGAATCGTCATTTCACGCTGCCTGGCTGGCACGTGTGCGAGCGTGAGATTGGCGACGTTTGCACAACCGAGCAACAGCAGGCAGGCCGCCGCAGCCGCAAATGCGAGAACGGCGATTCTGGTCGTGGCCACCACCTGTTCAGCGAGGGGCACAACGCGCGCTCGCAACTGCACTCGCTTCTGGACGGCCGCCGGGTACGAGTCCCAGATCCGTCTCGCTACCGTCGCGGTGTCATCATCGACCTGTGCCGGGCTGACATTCTGTTTCCTCTTAGCCATAACGACAGTGTCAAACGACGGCGTCGCGAGTTCGGTCGCCGTGAACGCGGCTGGAAGCCAGCAATCGGCCATCTCGAGATGCGGTACACCTGCCGGCGGTAGCGCGAACGATGGCGGCATGACGCCGACGACCGTGTAGGGATCGCCGTCGAGTGTCAGTCTTGCCCCCAAGATGTCCTCACGGCCTCCCATGCGCGTGTGCCACAGCTTGTCGCTGAGAATCACGACGCGGCCAGCACCGCGTTGATCGTCTAGATCGGAAAACCAGCGGCCTCGCAGGGGCGCCACTCCAAGCATCGGAAGTGCGGTACTCGTCACTCGCCCACAGACCACTCGGCTGGGTTCCGTTCCCTCACTCAGGCTGCAGCCCCGTGTGCTCAATGCCGCGATCGATTCAAACGTATGGGTTGTGTCACGATAGGTCTGGTAATCACTCGGCGACATGCCGACGACCCCGGTGGCGTTGGGCTGCGTGTGCCAGATGACGACGAGACGGTCGGCGTCCCTGTACGGAAGGCGCGTCAGAAGGACGGCGTTCACGATGCTGAACACCGCGGTGCAGCCACCGATGGTCAGAGCCATTTCGGCGACGACAACACAAGCGAATGTTCGCTTGCGCCAGAGAGACCGCCAGGCGGACAGAATGTCTGTAACCATCGCTACGACCCTGTCGGTAGGAGGATGCGCATCTGCTCGACACCCGTTCGCACCCCCTTCGTCAGAGAGTGCGAACGGGTTCGTCGAGTTGGCGCCGTACAGTGACGAGGTTTTTGACCTGGGTCTGAATCCTGCGTCTGTAGCCCACGGCCAACACACCCAACCCCGCCGTAACGATCCACACAACGAGGTTTGGCCCGGACGTGAGAAACGTCCATAGTCCAGACGCGTCGTGGCGTGTGGAATCTTGGTAGATCCACGTCCATGCGAGGTTGAACGACAACACCGCCACGTAGAACGCGGGTGCAAAGGCCATCGTCCGCAGTCTTCGACGACATCGGACGATCATGAGATCAAGAAATGCAGCAGTTGTTGACGTCGCAGGTTTCCACGTGCCCCGACGATTCGCTAGGGAAAACGTCCAGCCGATCGTCAAGAACGTCCACATCGCAACCGTGAGGACCGTGGCGTCTTCTTGGAAGGAGACAAAGGCCCAGGCAATGCTGCCAACACCGAAAATGAAGGTGACGGCGATCTGTACGGCGAGAAGGACTCGCATGTTGCGAGTCTGGTGCTCGATGGCGGCAGGCAGCCCCTGAGGGACTGCCGCGTCGGCCTGCCACTGTTGTCGCCAGACCTCAAGTTCGCGATCGAGGGTCACTTCTGCACCTGTAACAATTGACGCAGCAGCTGTCGCGCTCGCGTCAAGCGAACGCCCACGTTACCTTCGGAGATACCGACGACTTCGGCGATGTCGGCATAACTGAGGTCCTCGAGCGTAAGGGTAATGATTTGGCGATAGCTCACGGGAAGGCGACGGATCGCGTCCAGTAACTGCTCGCCTTCTTGCTGGTTGACCAGTGCGGCTACCGGATCGGTGCGCATGTCCGGCACGTCCATCTCATCCACGATCGCGGCCACAGGCAGGCGGCGGCGCGAGACATACGAGATGCCGCGGTTGTGAGCGATGCGAAACAGAAACGTCCGATCGGAACACTCCTGGCGAAACCTGGGAAGCGCCTGCCAAATGGCCATCGCGATGTCCTGGAAGAGATCCTCACGCTCGGTGGAATTGTGGGTGTAGCTCGCAGCGAGTCTGGCGACCGACGCGCCGTATTGAGCGAAGAGGGCGCTGAACCTGCGCTCCAGATCCGCTCGACGGCCATCGCCCTCCGGCTGTGCGTCGCTCACCGGAATGACGCTCAGCGCGAGAGCCTCTCCGCGCGACCGATCACGCGGGTCGCGCTCGTGAGCACCGGCGCAGAAGCCGCGGCTGTGACCACCGCGAGCACGATGACGTACAGGAGTGACGCGGATTGTCCGCTTAGACTCTTGCCGATCAACACTTGCTGCCCAATGACGGGCATAACACACCACCAATGCCCGAGTCGGCCTGGGAAGAACACGAGAACAATCCCCGCCAGCATGGGAAGGAACGCCACGATCGTCAGCCACGTTGACGCTTCCTTCGTGCTTCGGGCGTTCGAGGCAACGAGAAGCTCGACAGCAGCACCGAGCAACGCGAGCGGCAGGAGGCCGAACGCTACCCACTGCATCAGGCCAAGACCGTGTGCGGTCAGCAGGGCCGGCGCGCGTGTCGTCAACACCAGGCACACACCAGCGATATTGATGAACAGCGCGCCTACCGTGAAGAGACTCGTCGTCATCCACTTGCCGAGCACGACGTCACGAATGGCGACTGAGTTCATCAGCAGAGGTAGCATCGACCTTCGCTCGTACTCGCCGGCCGTCGCATCCAAGGCGATATTCATTCCCCCCGCGAACGATGATACGAGCGCAAACACGGACATCATGCTGACGAGGATTGTGGACAGCGCGTCGCCCCGTGCCGCGCCAGAGAACGACACCAGCATCACGACCCCCGGTCCCATCAACGCGTGAACCGTCATCGACATGATCGAACGCGTATCGCGGAGGTGGTCCAGGAGCTCCTTGCGCGCGACGATCAGGGAACCAGCAGCCATGAAGCCTCCGTCGAAGTCGTCAGCTGAACGAACGCGGCTTCCAGGGAGTCGCATCCGGTATCGCGACACAGTCCGGAGGGGCTGCCTTGAGCCACCACCCGGCCACCCGACAGCACGACCACGTGATCACACAGCAGGCGGATGTCCTCCAAGACATGACTCGAAAAGATGATGCAGGTTCCCTGATTCCGCAGATCAGTGAGAAGCGTGCGAAGTCCTCGGATCGCAGAGATGTCCAAGCCGTTTGTCGGCTCGTCGAGCACAAGGTTCGCAGGCGCGTGGATCAACGCGCGACCAAGCGCCACTCGCACTCGTTCCCCTTGAGAGAAGCCAGCGGTACGGCGGTCCGCAATGGCGTCAAGTCCAAGCCTCGCTACTGTCTGCTGGACGCGGTCGTGTAAGGGCGCAGCGCGAAGGCCGTGCAACTCACCGAAGTAGCGGATGTTTTCTCGCGCGGTCAAGCGGCCGTACAGACCTTTGTGATCGAGGAGCGCCCCGAGGCGCCGCTGACGATTGCTTGGAGACTCCGTTTGCCCGTCCACCCGGATGGAGCCCCCGTCCGGACTGATCGCCCCGCAGATCATGCCGAGCGTGGTCGTCTTGCCTGCTCCGTTCTCCCCCAGGAGGCCGGTGATATGCCCGTTGAGTGCCGCAAACGAGACATCGCGCACGGCGGCAACTGCCCCATACCGCTTCTGAAGGTTCTGAACCTCAACCACGGTCTGTGACCTCCTGAATGAAGGTAGTCCGCGGCGGAGGCCTTTCCTTACACGGCAGGCTTAGAAAGCGGTCATCACTCGTGAGGCCCGCGTTGCTGATCAGGGTAGATTTCGGATTCTTGGCCCCCGCGCGGACTACTCTCCACCGTACTGATAGTAGTGTTGAGAGATCGAGAGCACGTTGCCATCGGGATCTTTGAACCAAGCGACTTTGTCTCCCGTCGGGAACGTGTGGACGCCGCGCTCATCAGCGGCCATCCGCGGATGGCGATCGAACGCGATGCCTCGTTGCGTGAGGTCTGAGGCCGCCTCTCGGATGTCGTCTACCTCCCAACCGGCCACGGTGTTCTGCGCGGGCGTAAACTCCTGCGCCTTGCCAATGCGAATCATCGTTCCGTGGGCGTCGAACACGAGCGCAAATCCATCGTCCATCACGAACTTGAAACCGAGTACATCTCGATAGAACGTTGTTGCCCGTTCCGGGTTTGTCGTGACGAGGAAGGCCACAAACCGCCTTAGCTGCATAACATCCTCCCTAGCGCGTCCAACACCGACAGCGGGCCCTCTTATGAAATAGCTAACGCTCTGATCCGTGCGCTCGGTCTTGGCTTCGACGAACGTCAGTGATCACGTGCCGGCCGGCGACGTGGTGTGAGTCCATTGGAAGCAGAGGTGATATCCGTCCGGGTCTTGGACATGGAGCTGCTTCATGCCGTACGGCGCTATCTTCGGCGGCTTCGCCTCGATGCCCTGCGCGCGCAGATGCGCGTACATGCCATCGACGTCGGGGCATCCCACGTACAAGCACACGCCGTAGCCGTACACACGCTTCGGATCGCGTTCGGGTGGACGCTCGCCCTGATCGTACGCAGTGTTGAGCATCACGTCGACGTCGTTCAACCGCAGCCACGCCCAGTCGACATCCGCCGGATCCGCGTCCTTCTCCTTGTCGGTGTTCACGACCTCGAAGCCGAGGACGCCGCGGTAGAACGCAAAGGCCGTCGGCATGTCGAAGACCTCGAACAGCGGCGTACTGCCGCGCAGCTCAATCGCCACGTCTCCTCGCTCTCCACCTCTTACCATCGTCTGGGTCCTGTCAAGGGGCTCGGTGTAATCACGTCCAAGTACAGGATGTCGTCAAAGGTGTCCTGGACGACCTGCCAACGCTCGCTGGGCTGAATCTTCTGTGGTGCCGTGCGCAGGAGTTCCCGCTCGAAGTCCGCCAGATCATTGATCTCCGCGCGGTTACGAAGGACATGACTCAGGCCTTCCGGACTCAGGATTTCATGCGCTGTTTTCGCTGCTCTTCGTATTTCATCGCGCCCAGAACATTGCCTTCAGGGTCTTGCAGCCACACGAGTTCGCCGACGGTCGGAATGATCGTCTTGGCCATGACGACCTTCCCGCCATTTGTTTCGGCGAGGTCTGCAATCGCGTCCGCGGAGTCGACACCGACTGTACACTCGTACCCGATCATTCGCTGCCCAGCCACCAATTCCCGTCTTTGCTGGAGGGCCCCTTGAATTCCTGGATTCTGCGGAGTTCCCGTGTGGAGCAGATAAAAGCCTGGAGGGCCCCACGGTTCGAACTGCCAACCGAAGACTTTCTCATAGAAGCGTCGAGCGCGCGGGAGATCGTCGGCGTTAATCGCGAAGTGACTCAAGTGATTCGGCATTCTTGGCTCCGTCCTTCTGTTCAACGAACGATCGCCGCTATGGCAGTTCCCGAGATGGTCCACGTCGCGACGCCCCCGAAGACTCGAGTGAGAGTGTAGGTCGCGGGAAACCCGTACCAATTCCAGTACTGCGGTTCGAGGAATCCGAAGGCGAAGACGCCGAGAAGGCACATGATCCCGACACGGCCGCCGTACGTTGTCGTGGTGACCGTCATCGCGAGAATCGTCGCCGCGATGAGGGCCGCGATGACGCTCAAGGCAAACTGAACCCCGAGTTGGCGGCCGAAATGGAACTCCGTTCCGCCCGGCGAGTATGCGACGCTTCCCACAGGGCCCTCCCGGAAGAGACGCATGTAGTCGGTTTGCACCGCAGCTCTCTGTTCCGCAGTCATGCTCCGTGAAAGGCCGCGGCCCGGAAAGAAATAGAAACCCGCTTGAGGAATCGCCCGCAGCGCGGCAAGGATCGCGGGCTGCTCGGGCATGGCCCTCGGTGCGCCGGACGGGAGGACGGCGTTCTGCATGGCGCTCAACCCGAAGACGATGATCCCACCGGTCATGCCGGCTGCCAGAATTCGCCGAAACATGTTCTTGGGCGCGGGCTGTGCCATGGCGCGAACTTTACTAATTCCGCCCGTGTCGTGCTTACGTTAAACTGCCAACTGATGTCGAAAATACGCCACGGAATGATTTCGCCGTCGCACCCCGAATCTGGGATCCAGGTGCGGCCGTATTCCGTGGCGTTTACCAAAGACTACGTGTTCGCCCGAGGTCACAGCGACTGGCACGGCCTTCTGTACGCGTCGGCCGGTGTCTTGAGTGTGCGTTCGGCATCGGGGACGTGGGTCGTTCCGGCGCATCGCGCCGTCTGGGTGCCGAGCGGGACCCAGCGGACCATCGAGGTCTCGGCGGGTCTGGTCATGCGGAGCTTGTATTTCAAACCGGGAGTGACGCGATCGCTGCCGCGTGACTGCTGCGTAGTAAATGTCCCCCCGCTTCTTCGAGAACTGATCAATCACACCAATGACGTCGGGATGCTGAATCGCGCCATTCCTGAACACGCTCGGCTGATCGGGGTCCTCATCGATCAACTGCGGGTAATGAAGGCCGTGCCCCTGCAACTGCCGCAACCTGCCGACGCACGCGCGATCAAGGTCGCAGAGTACCTGCGAACGAATCCTGGGGCAAAAGTGTCCCTGGGTAGAATTGCCGTACACGCTGGTGCCAGCGCACGTACCATTGAGCGGTTGTTTCGGTCGCAGACGAACATGACGTTTGCGAAGTGGCGGGAGCGTCTGCGACTTCTTCACGCGTTGCGACTCCTGGCGGCCGGCGAGGCTGTCACAAATATCGCTCTCGATCTCGGGTACGCGAGTCCCAGCGGCTTCATTGCCATGTTCCGACGTGCTTTCGGCACGACACCGTCGCGTTACTATCGATAGCGCGCTACCCGCTTTGACAGGATTCAGGCGGCGCGCGTGGAAGGCTGAACGATCATGAGTGAACTGCTTCGCGCGAGGGCGTCCGTTTGCGTGTGTCTGCTTCTTGGTAGCCTCAGCATCGCGCAGACGGCGATGGCGTTCGCGGCGGGACGGCATTCTGCGCGGTCGATCGTCGGCGCTCTCCAGAGTGCCGAATGGGCAGCCGTGCACGTCGAGCTCCTGTCGCGTACTGACGAGCCGTCGAAGCACGTGGAGATCTTTTGGACTCAGCCGAAGGGTACGGGACCCTGGCCTGTCGTAGTCTTCCTTCACGGCCATCAAGACGGGTCCACGACGCCGGGCGGAAAGGCGTTCGTCGACTATGGGGTGCTTGACGACATGGCCACGCGAGGCTATGTGGGCGTCGGCGTTTCGCAGCCCGGATACGGTCACTCGGAAGGGCCACCCGATTTCATGGGCTCGTTCACCCAGCGCGCCGTCGAACAGGTCATCGAACACTTCCGCGGCCAGTCGTTCGTGCGGCAGGACCGCGTAGCTCTCGAAGGGATCAGTCGCGGCGCGATCGTAGCCGGGTTGGTCGCCACTCGCGACCCGCGGATTCGGGCCATGGTGCTGATCTCTGGCGCGTACGATCTTCCCGCACTGTTTGGTCCCAACCCTGGAGCACGACCGGGCAACATGAGCGGCCGCATGGTCGACGAGCTTCGTGCAGACATCGCGCAGGAGACGGACGGGAGCGAGAGTGCCCTCCGCGATCGCTCGGTCCTGTCGGCGGCGAATCGGATCCGCACCCCCGCGCTCATCATCAACGGGACGAAGGACGACCGGACCGATCCAGAGCAGGCGCGCGCGCTGGCCCGAGCAATCCAGGCAAACGGTGTGTTCGCGAGAGCACTGATCTATCCGGAATACGGCCACGCCATCCCGTTCGATGTACGCGAACAGGAGGTGCGCCCATTCTTGGATCAGTATCTCCGGTGACAAGAAGCGTGAGCATTGCGAGCGCAATGGTGAGTGCCAGACGCCTGCGCAACTCTCACCGTCGAGTTGTATGAGGGCGCCCTACCGGTGTGCGTTCTTAGTGGTCCGCGGCTGACGCTGTTAAGTTCGTCGCACATCATGTGGCCGTTTTGTCCAAGACACGGTGCGACTGAGTTCCTATACTCAGGCACAGGCGTGTCATTGTTCGCGGTGCCGGAGGCACACCGTGTCTGATCGATCGTAAATAGCCTGAGCACCCGTGAGATCGCAACCAGGCGCTGGAGTTGTGCTGTGGCGCTTCGTTGCCGTGGCCTTGAAGAGTTCGGAAACGCGCGATCGACCCACCGCCTCGGCGAGAGTATTCGAGGTGCCCGCGCGGGCCAGCCGGCCGTGGGTTTCCGTTCAAGCCCTGGCTGTCGTTAACACTCGAGGAAACAATGATTCCCACCTACGGCCTTACCCACCTCAATCTTGCGGTCAGAGACCTTGACCGTACGCTTCGGTTCTACGAGCGAGTCTTCGGTCTGCGGGAATACGGCCGCGGAGACGGGCTCGTCCACACCCAGGCATCCGGAAGGCATGACATCCTCACGTTCACCGAGGACGCCGCCACGGCGGGTCTCGGCGGTGGTATCGCACACTTCGGCTTTCGGCTCGTGGACGCCAACGATATCGACCGTGCCGTTGCCGAGGTTGAACACTCGGGAGGACGCCTGCTCCGTCGCGGTGAGTTCGCAAAGGGGCTACCCTACGCGTACGTGGCCGATCCGGATGGCTACGAGATTGAGATTTGGTTCGAGTGACCGGTTCTTCAGCGTCACTCGGCGCGGCTTCGTCTCCCAGCTCAGGCGACGCTTCGTTCCACGAGGTCAAGGTATGTGGCAAGACACTCGTCTTGCGGTTCGTGGTTTCCGTAAGACGCCCGTCTTTTCGGTCGTCGCGATCAGCACGCTCGCGCTCGCGACGGGCGCGACCATCGCGCTCTTCAGTCTGCTGAACGCCCTGCTACTGCGGGACGCGCCGGTTCGTGATCCGCACACACTTGTGCAAGTCTCTGGCACGCGGCCGGGTTCCGCCGCGCGGACCGGATTGACGTACTCGATGTACCGGGAGCTCGCTCGACGGCAGCAAGTCTTTTCGGCCGTCGTCGGGTGGCTTGATGCGAGCATCGTGAACATCGACACAGGTGACGAACAGACGCAGGCGGCCGTCTGGGTCGTGAGCGGACACTTCTACGATGAACTCGGCGTTCGACCTTCCGTGGGCCGACTCCTGACGGACGACGACGTCAATGAACAAGCGCTCGAACCCGGCCGAGTGGCGGTGCTCGGGCACACGTTTTGGGCTCGCCACTATGGCGGCGACCCGCAGGTGATCGGCCGACGCATCCGTGTCGAAGGCGAGTGGTTCGAGATTGTCGGCATCGCACCGCCGAACTTTCGGGCACTGAACCTGACCATTGAGCCGGACGTGACACTGCCGCTAACGGCCTTTCCACTCATTTCCGACGGCCCGCGCACAGACCTCCGGCTCAACCAGTCACTCTGGGTGCGAACGACGGGACGACTGAGACCGGGCATCACGATTGAACAGGCGCGAGCAGCGCTCGAGGCCATGTGGCCGGAGTTGATGCAGGTGTCGGTTCCTACCGGATACGTCGGTGCTCAACGCGATCGCTTCCTCGAACTGCGGCCGTCGGTTGAATCCGCCGCGAAGGGCATTGAATCACCACTGCGCGACACCTTCACGACTCCATTAGTGGCCGTGCTCGCGATTGCTGCGTTGATCCCGCTCATTGCGTGCGTCAACTTGACGACCCTGCTGCTTGCACGCGCCGCCACTCGGGTCAGCGAGATGGGCGTGCGACTGGCGCTCGGCGCGGGACGCGGACGGCTCGTGCGACAACTGCTCGTTGAAGGTCTGCTGCTGTCATCGATCGGCGTCGCGTGTGGCGTGTGGATCGCCTACCGGTGCAGCGAAGCGCTCGTGGCATTGATATTCCGCGATTATCTGGTGTCCGCATCCTTGGTCGTCGCACCGGACGCACGGGTCATGGGGTTCGCAGTCACGGTCGCTCTCGTCACGGGCACGTTGTTCAGCATCGCGCCCGCGTGGCTGGCTGGACGCGTCGACGCCAACGTCCTCCTGCGGCAGGGCTCGCGCACGTCAACGAGCGCCGGCCATGTCGACAGCCTCCTCGTGGGGATACAGGTCGCACTTGCGCTGGTCCTGCTGACGAATGCCGGTCTCTTAGTACGAACGCTTCAGCAGATCCGTTCCGTCGATTCCGGCATGCGTTCCAACGATGTGTTCTTGGCGAGCCTTGCCCCGCTTCCTGGTGGTCATGTTGGCGTAGACAACGATACGTACTATCCGGCGTTTATTAATCGAGCGACTCAAGTGCGCGGCGTGGAGAAGGCCGCCCTGACGTTAGTGAGACCCGCTGGCGGCTCAGGGCTGATGGAGAGGGTGTCGAACGTTCATGCTCCGCCGACCAGGCAAGCCTCGAGGCGTTATTCATGCCGGTGTCCCCTGGTCTCCTCGATGTGCTT
>DASZFS010000027.1:0-7547 GCA_035939575.1 Vicinamibacterales bacterium
CTCCGGCGGTTGATCGCGAAGGGTTAGGCTCTGGGCGGGTTGAAGGCTTTGAGGCGGGCGAAAGACTCTGAGGCGGGCTAAAGACTCATCGTCGCAAGGTCGCGTGGGCTGAAGACTCATGGTCCGCGTGCAGTTGCCTACGCCCTCGATTTCTGACCACTTGTCCAACTGTTGAGAACCTTGATTCTTGGGGCGAGGCAACTGCACGCGGCCATGAGTCTTCAGGCCCGTTCTGTATCGATCTTGGGGCGTTGGCAACTGCACGCGGACCATGAGTCTTCCGCCCGCCCCAGAGCCTAACCCTTCGCGATCAACCGCCGGAGCGCGACGCGATCGGCGCTGAGGAGCTCGGTCACTCTCGGCCCGCTGACGCCCGCCACGATGATCTCGTCCAGCACGTTCACATCGTCGAAGATCCCGAGGTCCTTGAGCCGGCCGGTCTGCACCCGATTGTCCTCGGTCGGGCTCATATAGTGAACGGACGAGGCCCTGCAGCGGTGGATCAGGAACAGTTGGGTCAGTGTCATCAAACGTTTGTTGCGCCAGGCCGGATCGAAGAGGTTCTGGTCACGCACCGACAGGATCCGGAGGTCCCGTCGATCGCGCGTGTCGGCGAACGTGATGTTCGCGACCGTCTCCCGCCGGGCATTCATCAGCCGGAGCTGCAGGAGATCGGGGCTGCCCGTGACGGGCCGAAGCTCGGCCCGAAGCGTCTCGGAGACGTGGTTCTGTGTCCTCCAGATGTCCAGCCACTCATCGAGTAACGCCGGCGGCACCTCTGTCTGGACGCGATGCTGAGCCTCGGTCGAGCCTTTTCCCATCGCGTTCGTCGTGGCCGTACGGCCGGACGCCGCCATCAGCGCGGCATCGAGACGTTGTCCGCCCACCAGGCTCTGCGGCGTGCGATATGGTGATTCGCGGAGCCGCAACTCCCGCTGCAGGCGCGCGAGCGCCAGGATGCCGTCATGTTGCAGCGCGGTGCCGAACTCCTCCGCCGCAAGCCCGTCGATCTGGTGCCCGCCGTAGGTGATGAAGTTGAACACGAACCCGAAGGAGCCGAGCTTCCTCGTGAAGTCACGCATGTCGTCATCGCTCATGCCGGTCGTGTCCCAGTTGAACGACGGGGACAGGTTGTAGGCCAGCATCTTGTCCGGAAACCGCGCGTGGATGGCGGTGGCGAAGGCCTCCGCCTCGTCGAGATCCGCGGTCGCGGTCTCCATCCAGATCAGGTCGGCAAATGGCGCCGCCGCAATCGATTTGGCGATCGCGTATTCCAGGCCCCCGCGAACCTGGTAGTACCCGTCCGGCGTCTTGGCGGCTTCCGGATCCCACGTGACCGAGAGTCCGGACGCTGCGGCCTCTCGTCGAGCCTCGAATAACCCCTTGTGTCCGGCCACGATCGCCTCTGGATCGTGCCCCGGGACCGGGAGAGCCGGCCCACCCTCGGCCGCGCGACGTGCGGCCGCTTCCGCGACCGCTTCGCGATAGGTCATGAGCCGGGCCTCCGCCTGCCAGCGGTCGGACGCGACCGCCAGGACCTCGTCGTAAAGCTTGCCGGCCGAAGGAGCGTTCGCCTCCCCTGACCTCTTCGCGACCGCCTGATTCGCGGCTGCCTGAATCAGGTCCATGACGCCGGCGCGCTCGAGCCACGCAAACGTGTCGTCGTACTCGGCCGGTGACATGGCGAACATGCGATAGCCGGTGAGCTCGCCGGCGCCCGCTTCGAAGAACCCGCGAAGGGTCGCGAGCACAACGGACCGGAAGGTAGGCACCGCCGGGTTGGTGACCCCAAGCATGAACGCCTGATCGCGTTCGTCCCCGCATCCATCGAGCAGCGTCGCGGCCTCGGCATCCGTTCGCGCCACGATGATGCCCGGGACACCCATGATGTCGAGCTGAAAGCGTGCGGCATTCAACCGCTGGATCTGCTCGTGTTGCGACACGAGGACCTTGCCCCCCTGATGGCCGCATTTCTTCACGCCCGGTTTCTGATCCTCGAGGTGATAGCCCGGGACGCCGGCCTCCACGAACCGGCGGATGAGATTCCTGACGTGGGCATCTCCTCCATGGCCCGTATCAGCATCCGCGATGATGAACGGTCGGTAGTCAACAGCCGGTGAAGCCGCCAGCTGCTCGGCCGTCATGCGCGCGCGAGCAAAGGCCTGGTTCTTGTCAGCCGCGAGAAGCGCCCGGACAACGCCCGCCGCCTCGTCCGGCACCTGCGAGAGCGGATAGCTGGCCAGGTCGGCGCCAGGGTCCTCTGCGGCGCTCCCCTTCGCGGAGGTCGCCCAGCCGCCCAGGTAGATGCCTTCGATGCCGAGCCGCTTGATGACGACGGCCTGACCCGGCGAGTACGGTCCGAAGGTGACAATCGACTGGCGGCGATCGAACAACTCGCGGAGACGGGCGTGGAACGCGTCGGCGGCCCGCCGTGCGATCGGGTAGTCAGCCATGAGTGTTCCCCGCTGCTCGACCACCTGACGCGCCGAATAGAGGCGCTCGATGCCCGCGAAGCGCGGAGTCGCAAACCATCGATCGACGCTCGCGACCTGCAGCTCGACCGCCTCGAGCTCCGCGACAGGTTCAAGGACTCCAGTCATCTTTGCCATCATGATGTTGACATCCTTTAACACCGAGGCGGTCATGTCAATAACAGAAGCCAAATACGGCGTCAAGTGTGACCAAGTCTGTAAATTTGTATCTGAACTAATAGAAAAGAGTGTAAAGTTCAGAACCGGAGACGCATGGCAGAAGCCGTCAAGCTGGGATCGAAGGTGCGCGCGCTCAGGCGCAAGCATCGGATGACACAGGCCGAGCTCGCGCAGCGCCTGGGAATCTCGCCAAGCTACTTGAACTTGATCGAGCACAACCGGCGCGGACTCTCCGCCGACCTGCTCGTCAAGACCGCCGAGATTCTCCGGATCGACTTCCAGACGCTGTCGCCGGAGCACGACGCGCGCGCGACCGCCGCGCTTCTCGAGCTATTCGGCGACGCGCTCTTCGACGGCGTTGACGTCGTGACGCCAGACGTCCGCGAGTGCGCGACCGCCTATCCGGACATCGTGCAGGCTGTGCTGCTCCTGTACGAGGCCTATCGCGGCGCGCGTGAATCGGTGCAGACGCTGGCCGCTCGCCTGGCGGAAGGTGGGGGCCCCGCGCAAATGCCGCTGTCACGGGTGCCGAACGAGGAGGTCAGCGATCTCCTGCAGCGTCATGCGAATCACTTCCCCGAGCTCGAACAGGGCGCGGAAGCCTTCACCCGTGACGCGAACCTCGACAGCGATACGTTGTTCACCGGCCTCGTTTCCTACCTGCGGCGCACGATGAACGTCGAGGTCCGGATCCTGCACACGAGCGAGATGCGATCGGCGCTGCGCCGGTACGACGCCAAGCGCCGTGTGCTGGAGCTCTCCGAGGTGCTTCGGCGCGGCAGCCGCAATTTTCAGCTCGCTCATCAGGTCGGTCTCCTGACCCAGAGCGCGGTGATCGACCGGATCGCCGCCGACCCCTTGCTCACGACCGACCGATCCCAGGCCCTGTGTCGCGTTGCGCTCGCGAACTACTTCGCGAGCGCGGTGCTGATGCCGTACACCCAGTTTCTTCAAGCCGTCCGGAAGGAGCGCTACGACATCGAGCTCCTCGGCCACCGGTTTCGCGCGAGCTTCGAGCAAACCTGCCATCGTCTGACCACGCTCGGCCGCCCGGGCCACGAGGGCATTCCGTTTCACATGATCCGCATCGATATCGCGGGTAACATCTCGAAGCGGTTCAGCGCCTCCGGGCTGCCGTTTCCCCGGTTTGCCGGCGCCTGCCCGCGGTGGAATGTCTTCGAGGCGTTTCTGACGCCCGGCATGATTCGAAGGCAAGTGTCCCAGATGCCGGACGGCGCCACGTTCTTCGAGGTCGCCCGGACGGTCGAAAAAGAGAGCGGCGGGTTCCGGGCGCGGCGCACCCAGTACGCGGTGGCCCTCGGATGCGATATCGCGTATGCGAGGGAGATGGTGTACGCCGAGGGTCTCGATCTCGGGAACCGCGAAGCGGTTGTGCCCGTCGGGCCAACATGCCGGCTGTGTGACCGGATGGATTGCGAGCAGCGGGCGTATCCGTCCATTCAGCACCCGCTCACGGTCAACGAGCACGTGCGTGGTGTATCCTTCTACGCCCCTTTGAGAGAATGACCACCTACTGGCCCGGAGGAAATATGCATCGATTCAGCGGCGCACTTATCGTCGTGGCTGCAGCGGTCGTGGGCCTCAGCGTGCGCGCCACGCTGACCGCACAGGGAACCGAATTGGCTGCCGCACGGGTGACTCACGTGGGAGTGGTCGTCCCGGATATGGATGCGGCCCTGCGGGAGTACGTCCGCGTGATGGGCTTCCGCGTGCCGACGATCAACACGTACCCGATCCCGATGCCGGACGGCCGCAAGGCGGAGTTCAAGCTGGCCACGCTCCGCATGCCGAACTTCTTCATCGAGGTGATTCAGCCGGTGAACACGGTCGGGCCCTACTACGACCATTTGCAAGCGCACGGCATGAGCATTCAGCACATGGGCGTGGCGGTGTCCGATGCAGGCAGCATCGACGATCTGCGCAGCGCGCTGGAGCAGAAGGGCGGCCGATGGACGCTGGGCACGAAGGGGACCACTTACGCGTACGTCAGTTTCGAGCCGACGCTTGGCACCACGGTCGAGGTCGTCAAAGGCGCCGGCGGCGCCGGCGAGCCGGCGCCCGCTCTGCCCGCAGGTGACGCCCTTCCGCCGTTAGCTGCGTTGCCCGTGACCCACGTGGGCTTTGCGGCCATCGACACCGCGGCGGTCGTCAATGGGTTTGCAAAGATATTCGGCATCGCACCGCCCAAGGTCATGGACTACAAGGACGCTCAATATCCACCGGCTGCGAAGTGGAACCGGGATGCCTACCTGCGGCTCGCGTTCTGGAATCAAGGGGGTATGGGCGTCGAGGTCATCGAGTCGGTGGGCCGTCCCACGCCGTGGTCCGAGTACGTCCAGCGACAGAAGGGAACGGCCGCCCAGCACCTGGCGATCAACGTAGGCAACCGGATGGACGAGACGATTCGCGATCTCACCGCGAAGGGTGGCGCGTGGACCAACGGCAAGCCGGGCGGGAACTACGCCTACCTGGACTTCATGGACACGCTCGGCATCATCTTCGAATTGAACGGCACATCAAAGTCCGCCGCCGCCAAGTAGACCAGGAAAGCAAGTAGACCAGGGAGCCAGCTTGACCGGCGGCCGCTCACGGATCGCGACGCTGCATGGCATCGTGGCGGCCAGCCAGCCGCTCGCCGCGCAGGCAGGCGTCCGTATTCTCGAGCGCGGCGGACACGCCGTGGATGCCGCGATCGCGGCCAACGCCGTCCTGGGCGTCGTCGAGCCGGAGATGAACGGTATCGGAGGCGACCTTTTCGCGATTGTCTCGGAAGCCGGTGGCGCGTTGCATGGCCTCAATGCCAGCGGCTGGGCGCCGGCGGCGCTGTCCGCATCTCGCCTGAGATCCGATGGCTACGCGGAGATGCCGAGCGACGGTATCCACTCGGTGACGGTGCCCGGCGCCGTGGCAGGCTGGATCGCGCTGCACGGACGCTTCGGGCGCCTCCCGCTCGCCGATCTGTTGGCCCCTGCGATCTACTACGCGGAGCACGGCTTTCCCGTGTCGGACATCATCGCCGGCCGGTGGGCGACCTGGACGGAGAAGCTGAGCGCCGACCCGAACGCAGCGGCGACGTACCTGCCGGATGGGCGCGCCCCGAAAAGGGGCGAGGTGTTTCGAAACATCGATCTCGCCCGCTCGTTGCGCGCTATTGGCGCCGATGGCGCAGCGGGCTTCTACGAGGGCGCCACCGCGGCGGCCATCCTGGCATCGGCGCACGATCGCGGCGGGGCGATGACCGCCGCCGATCTCCAGGAGTTCGAGGCGGAATGGGTCGATCCGATCTCGACGTCGTATCGCGGGTGGAGCGTGTATGAGCTGCCGCCAGGCACGCAGGGCATCGCGGCGCTGATGATGCTGAATCTGATGGAGACATTTCCGCTCCGGGAGTACGGCGCCCAGAGCGCGCGGGCGCTGCACGTGATGATCGAGGCGAAGAAGCTGGCGTATGCCGACATGCTGCGCTACGTCGCGGATCCGCGGTTCGCCGACCCGCCGGTCGCGGCAATGCTGGACAAGTCGCTCGCGCGGGAGCGCGCACGACTCATCCGTCCGGACGCCGCCGCGTCACGCGTCGAGCCGTCTCATTTCGAAGGCGTCACGAACCGGGCCGGCGGCGACACGATCTACTTGTCGGCCATCGACCGCGACGGCCACATCGTGTCGCTGATTCAAAGCATCTACCACGGGTTCGGCTCGGGCATCGTCCCGCCGCGTACGGGTTTCGCGCTCCACAATCGCGGGGCGTTGTTTACACTCGACGATCGCCACCCAAACGCCCTCGCCCCGCGGAAGCGCCCGCTGCACACGATCATCCCCGGCTTCATGCAGCGGGGAGACACGCGGATCGGATTCGGCATCATGGGCAGCTGGAACCAGGCGCAGGCGCACGCGCAGTTCGTCGCGAACGTCGTGGACTACGACATGGACATCCAGCTGGCGCTGGAGGCCGGCCGGTTCACGAAAGCGACGTTCGACGGCAGCGATGTCAGCGTCGAGGCGCTCGTGCCCGAGTCTGTGAGACGCGAGCTCGTCGCGCTGGGCCACGACGTCACCGTCGTGCCGCCGCGGAGCGGGACGTTCGGGTCGGGTCAGGCGGTAATGAGCAATGGGGCCGGCGTCCATTTCGGCGCATCGGAGCCGCGCCATGACGGCGCTGCGATCCCTGAGGCCGCGCCGCTCACCTGAACCGCCTATCGACTGCTGTCCACGCGCTACTTCGCCGTCGCGGGCACCGCCATCGGCGATGCGCTCGAGGCAGTCACCGCTCTCAGACCGAACACGAGCCCGGCGGCCAGGAGCGCGAGGACGGCGCTGCCGTAAAAGCACGCCGCCCAGGTGCCGAATCGCTCGAACAGCAGCGCAGCCAGCCCCCCGCCGATGATCGATGCGACGCCCTTCGCGGAATACAGGATGCCGTAGTTCGCCGTGGCGTGGCGCGCGCCGTAGTAGTCAGCGACGACCGATGGGAAGAGCGAGAAGACCTCGCCCCACGTGAAGAACGTGAGAACGAGCGTCACGGCGAAGAGCGTTCCGGACAGGCGGCCCACAGTGAGCACGAGCATCAGACAGAGCGCCTGAAGCAGGAAGGCGACGCCCATCGCGAGCTCCCGGCCCGTTCTATCGGACACCCATCCCCAGAAGATCCGGCTCCCGCCATTCGACAGTGCGTTCATCGACGTGGCCATGGCCAACGCGGCAGCCGGGATGCCCCACGATTTCGCAATGGATCCTGCGTTGGCCGTCACGAGCAGTCCGCCGGTCGCCATCATCACGAACGCCGCGTACAGCACGAAGAATTGTGGCGTGCGAAGCATCTCGCCGGTCGTGAACTGGTCTTGCCGGAGCGCCGGGAGCGCCCGGAGACTTGTCGCC
>DASZFS010000028.1:0-12157 GCA_035939575.1 Vicinamibacterales bacterium
GCGCGTGTCGCAGGACTCGGGGAAGGTGTTCCTCGAGGAGATGAAGGTCAGCGACGAGACGCTCGCGGCGATCGATCGCGTGACGATTCTCGCGTGCGGAACGTCGTGGCACGCCGGCCTCGTCGGCAAGTTCATGATCGAGCAGCTCGCGCGCGTGCACGTCGACGTCGACTACGGATCGGAGTACCGTTACCGCCGGCCGATCGTCTCCAAAGAGACGCTGGCGGTGGTCATCACACAGTCGGGGGAGACGGCCGACACGCTCGCGGCCCTGCGCGAGGCCAAGAAGGCGGGCGCCAGCAGCGTCGCCATCTGCAACGTCGTGGGCAGCATGGCCACCCGCGAAACCGACGGCACGATTTACACACACGCCGGCCCGGAAATCGGTGTTGCGTCGACAAAGGCGTTCACCTCCCAGCTCGTCGCCCTTTATCTGCTGGCGCTCAAGCTCGGCCAGATCCGTGGCGTCCTCTCCTCGGAGGCCTCGCGACCTCATGTCGATGCGCTCCTGCAGCTGCCTCTTCTCCTCGAGCAGACGTTGAAGTCTGCGGCTGCCGTGGAAGAAATTGCCGCGACGTTCCACACCCGGTCTGATTTCCTCTACCTCGGCCGAGGCATCAACTACCCAATTGCGCTCGAAGGGGCGCTGAAGTTGAAGGAAATCTCGTACATCCACGCCGAAGGCTACCCGGCGGGTGAAATGAAGCACGGCCCGATTGCGTTGATCGATGAGCTGATGCCTGTGGTGACCATCGCGCCAACGGATCACGTGTTCGAGAAAATGATTGGCAATATGCAGGAAGTCAAGGCCCGCGGCGGCTCCGTGATCGCGCTGACGTCCCGCGGCGATGACAAGCTGCGCGCCATTCTCGACCCCAAGCGCGACTTCGTTCTGGAACTGCCTCGAACGTCTGACCTATTGACGCCGATTGTCATGGTGCTGCCGCTTCAGCTGCTCGCGTACGACATCGCCGTTCGCCGCGGCTGCGACGTGGATCAGCCGAGAAACCTGGCGAAGAGCGTCACGGTAGAATAGTACTGGTTGCTGGTTGCTGGTTGCTGGCCCGCCCTAGCTCGCATGTCGGTTGCGCGAGCGGAGGCGGATTGCTCTTTGCTGGTCGGTCGCCCCGGTTCTAGATGCAGTTCTTAGACTCCCTCAATCCGGAACAGCGCGAAGCGGTTCTGCACATCCGCGGCCCACTGCTGATTCTCGCCGGCGCGGGCTCGGGCAAGACGCGGGTCATCACCAGCCGGATCGCGTATCTCGTCGGCGATGGCCACGCGGAGCCGCACGAAGTCCTCGCGGTCACCTTCACCAATAAGGCGGCCGAGGAAATGCGCGCGCGAGTCGAGGCGCTGCTCGGGTCCGACTGCGGCCCCATGTGGGTGTCGACGTTCCACTCGCTGTGCGCCCGGCTTCTGCGGCGCGAGGCGCCGGCGATCGGCCTGTCGCGCGACTTCGTCATCTACGACTCGTCGGACCAGTTGACGGTCGTCAAGCAGGCCCTCAAGGAGCTGCACATCGACGACGCCTTCATCCAGCCCCGCGCGGCGTTGTCGCGGATCAGCCACGCCAAGAACAAGATGGAAAGTCCGGACGAGATGGCGAGCGAGGCCGGCTGGAACCGCCGAGACGAGGAGATCTCCAAGGTCTACGACTACTACGTCAAGGCGCTCAAGGACGCGAGCGCGCTCGATTTCGACGATCTGCTGTTGAAGACCGTGGATCTCTTCGAGCAGTCGGAGCGCGTTCGGGCGAAGTACAGCGACCAATTCCGGTTCGTCATGGTGGATGAGTACCAGGACACCAACCGGCCCCAGTACCTGCTGATTCGCCGGCTCGCCGAAGTCCACCGCAACCTCTGCGTCGTCGGCGACCCGGATCAGTCGATCTACAAATGGCGCGGCGCCGACCTCCGCAACATCCTCGACTTCGAGGCGGATTTCGGCGACGCCACGATCGTCAAGCTCGAGCAGAACTACCGGTCGACGCAGATCATCCTCGACGCCGCGTCCGCGGTCATCGGCAAGAACCGGAACCGCAAGGACAAGCAGCTCTGGACCAATCGCAAGGGCGGCGCCCGCATCACCTACTTCCGCGGCGGCGACGAGCTCGAAGAAGCGGACTTCATCACCCGCACGGCCCGCGCCGCTCTGGCGGACGACGTGGAGGCGACGGTGGCGGTCCTGTACCGCACGAACGCGCAGTCGCGGACGATTGAGGACGCGCTCATGCGAGAGGGCGTTGCGTACAAGATCGTCGGCGGGGTTCGATTCTACGAGCGCAAGGAAATCAAGGACGCGCTGGCGTACATGCGGCTGGTCATCAACCCGCACGATGACGTGAGCATCCGCCGGGTCATCAACACCCCGGCGCGAGGGATTGGCAAGGGCGTCATGGAAGCGGTGGAGGCGATCGCCATCGGCGACGCCGCTGGAGACCCGGACGCCAATTTCCCGCTGCTCGCCGTCGGCCTCGCGCCGGCGGTCACGGCGAACTCGCTCTGGGCGCGGCTGGTCAATGGGCTGGAGCATCGGGCTTTTCCCAACAGGGCCGCGGCTTCGCTTGCCGTCTTCCGCGATCTCATCGTGAGCTTGACCGAAGTCGCGAGCCGGGACCCGGTCTCGTTCACGATCGGCAAGATACTGGACCAGAGCGGGTATCTTCAGGCTCTGCGCGAGGACCGGACCGAGGACGCGGAGAGCCGGATCGAGAACCTCGCCGAGCTGGTCTCCGCGGCGCGCGAGTACGAGAGCCGCGAGCCGGAGCCATCGCTCGGCGGCTTCGTCGATCGGCTGTCGCTACTCTCCGATGTGGATGAAGAAGAGGGGGCCAAGGACGCGCGGGTGTTGATGATGACGCTGCACAGCGCCAAGGGCCTGGAGTTCCCGACGGTCATACTGGCCGGCCTTGAAGAGGGGCTGTTTCCTCATTCCCGGGCCATCGACGACCGGGAGGAGCTCGAGGAGGAGCGCCGCCTCTGCTACGTCGGCATGACGCGGGCGCGATCGAAGCTCGTGCTCACAGGCGCTTCGCGGCGACGAATCTTCGGCGAGTACCAGTCCAGCGAGCCGTCGCGGTTCATCGACGAAGTGCCCGCCGAACTCGTGGACCGGATTGCGCCCTCAGCGTCGCCGGGTGACCGGTCCTATCAGAACAGGTTTTACGAGTTCCGAACCAACCCCTACGGCCGCGGCCGGCGAGTCAAGGACACGGAGCCGACCTATGCCTACGAAGACGAGGACCAGTCAACCGGCCTGAATCTTCGGCCGGGCATGCGGGTTCGCCACCCGCAGTTCGGCGTAGGGAGCGTGGTCAGCATCGAGGCACTGAGCGACGACACCAAGCTCGTGGTTCGATTTGCGGCGGTCGGACAGAAGACCCTGCGCGCGAAATACGCCCGCCTCGAACCAGCTTGAACGCTAGAGTGTAAGGCGGGCTGAAGACTCAGCGGTGGGCCGAAGACTTGAGGCGGGCTGAAGACTCGTGGTCGCGTGCAGTTGCCTCGCCCCCAAAATCAAAAATTCTCAAGGGTTGTTGCCGGTCGTTAGGAATCTAGACTGGGGCGTAGGCAACTGCACGCGACCACGAGTCTCCAGCCCGCTCTCATCGCTTCTTCCAGCCTACGCGGCGTCCTTGAAGCCGGTCACAACCCAGCGGCCGACCACCGGCTTGTCTCCATTCAGAATCGCGCGCTGCAGCGTGATCACCAGCGTCTTCTGAACCGTGCTGCCGTCGGGCAGCCTGACGGGCGCGGACACGGTCACGTCCTTCGTGACGAGCGTGCCGTCTGATTTCGTCACGTCGATGGCCGTGCGCCCTGCATTGATGCTGGTGTCCGCGAGCGCGGTCTGAGATTTCAGTGCGCGCCGCGAATCAGCGACCTTCTTCGACATGGCGCCGCTCTCCTCACGCCACTTGGTCCAGGCCGCCTGGACATCGGCGTCCTTGGGGTTCTTGACGTTCCTGACCTGCGTGACATCTCTCCCGGGGACACCGCCGCCCTCGCGCTCCGCGCGGATGACGCGCTCGATCGCCTCGAGGTTCGCGGCCTGATATTCGTCTTTGCGCTTCGAGAACGCGGCCTCTTCCGCCTTGGCGTCGTCCTGGGCCTGCGCGAGCGCCTTGAGCGGCAGCGGTGTTTGCCGCTCGGGCGAGATGTTCGTGACGGTGAACGACGACACGGTGCCGTGCGTCCGGGGATCGAAGATGACGGTAGCGATGTTGTCGAGCGAGGTGTTGTCGCGGAGCCGCGACGCCGTGAAGAACTGGCTGACGACGAGCTGCTCGGAACTACCCGAGCAGCCGGACAGTGGTCCCAGAGCTGCCAGGACCAGCAGCAGCGTTGACAGTGTTGACAGCACCGCGTTGGCGGGCTGGCGTGACGAAACCCGGACAAGGAGACAGACGGCGCGGTTCGCTCTGGACACGGCGCACCTCCATGACGGTTTGTCGGTTAGCTTGGCTCGGAATTATTGGGGCCCTCGTCTTCTCCCTCAGCATCTTCTCTTTCGACTTCCCGCTCTACGAGGCGGGCGATCGACACGACCTTGTCCTCGCCCTCGATGTTGATGAGCGTGACGCCCTGCGTCGCGCGGCCGATCGAGCGCACATCGTTGGTCGCCATGCGGAGGATCATACCCTGCTGGGTGATGAGCAGCAGCTCGTCCCCTTCCTGCACATACGCGACGCCGACGACCAGCCCGTTCTTCGTCGTCGTGGCGATGTTGATGATGCCGACGCCGCCGCGTGACTGGACGCGATACTCCTCGATCTCGGTGCGTTTGCCGAAGCCGCGCTCGGTCACGGTCAGGAGCGTCCCGCCTGGCTTCACGACCTCCATCGACACGACGAAGTCGTCGCCGCGCAGCGAGACACCGCGCACGCCGTACGCCGTCCGGCCCATCGGTCGAACGTCGGTCTCGGGGAACCGGATGGCCATGCCGTAGCGCGTCGCGATGAACACCTCGCCGCTGCCGTCGGTCACCTGCACGGCGATGACGGAGTCGCCGTCCTCGACGCCCATCGCAATGATGCCGCCGGCGCGCGGGTTGCTGAACGAGGACAGCGCCGTCTTCTTGACGACGCCGAGGCGCGTCCCCATCACGATGAACTTGTCCTCCTCGAATTCCTTCACCGCGAGCATGGCGGCGATGCGTTCGCCTTCCTCCATCGATACGAGGTTCGCAATCGACTTGCCCTTGCCGCCCGGGCCCACGTCGGGGATCTCGTGGACTTTCAGCCAGTAGGCGCGCCCGCGATCCGAGAAGATCATGATGTACGCGTGCGTCGAGGCGACGAACAGATGGCTGACGAAGTCCTCGTCGCGGGTGCGCATGCCGATGCGGCCTTTGCCGCCGCGACGCTGGCTGCGGTACGTCGTGATGGCGGTCCGCTTGATGTAGCCGGTGTTGCTGACCGAAATCGCCATGTCCTCCTCGGCGATCAGGTCCTCGATCGTGAGGTCACCTGACTCGTCGATGATCTCGGTCCGGCGGTCGTCGCCGTACTTCTCGCGCACCTGCTTCAGCTCGTCCACGATGATCTGCATCAGCAGCCGTGCACTTGCCAGGATCGCGCGCAGGCGCTCGATTGTCTTGAGCAGCTCGGCGAGCTCGTCCAGGATCTTCTGCCGCTCGAGGCCGGTGAGCCGCTGCAGCTGCATGTCGAGGATGGCCTGGGCCTGGATCTGCGACAGCCCGAAGCCGGCGATGAGGCCTTCACGCGCTTCGGGCGGCGTCTTCGACCCGCGGATCAGCGCGATGACCTCGTCGAGGCGGTCGAGCGCGATCTTCAGCCCTTCCAGGATGTGGTACCGGGCCTCGGCTTTCTTCAGCTCGAACTCGATCCGGCGCCGCACGACCTCGCGCCGGAAGTCGACGAAGCTCTCGATCAGCTCGAGCAGGTTCAGGACCTTTGGCCGCCCGCCGACGATGGCGAGCATGATGATCCCGAACGACGACTGAAGGGGCGTGTGCTTGTACAGGTTATTGAGGATGACTTCGGGGACCTCGCCGCGCTTCAGCTCGATCACGATGCGCATGCCATCCCGGTCCGATTCGTCGCGCAGGTCGGAAATGCCTTCGATGACCTTGTCACGGACAAGGTCCGCAATCCGTTCGAGCAGGCTCTTCTTGTTGACCTGGTAGGGAATCTCCGTGACGATGATTGACGTCCGGTCGCCCTTCTTGTTCGTCTCGGTCGTCGAGCGCGCGCGCATGACGATCGCGCCGCGGCCAGTCGTATACGCCTGCAGTACTCCCGCCCGCCCGACGATGTAGCCAGCCGTCGGAAAATCCGGACCGGGCACGAGCTTGATGAGCTGCTTGAGCTTTTCGCTCCGCGTGAGTACTGGTTCGTCCGACCCGGCGGCGTCCTGAGCCGCGTGCAGATGCGTGTGTTCCACGAGCCAGATGCAGGCGTCGATGACCTCGCGCAGGTTGTGCGGGGGGATATTCGTCGCCATCCCGACGGCGATGCCGGCCGAGCCGTTGACCAGCAGGTTCGGAAACGGCGTCGGCAGGACGGTGGGTTCCTCGGTTGTCTCGTCGTAGTTCGGGACGAAGTCGACGGTCTCCTTGTCGAGATCCGTCATCATGTCGTCGCCGAGGGCGGCGAGACGCGCCTCGGTGTACCGCATCGCCGCCGGCGGGTCGGCGTCAATCGAGCCGAAGTTTCCCTGTCCGTCCACCAACGGATAGCGCATGTTGAAATCCTGCGCCAGGCGGACGAGCGTGTCGTAGATCGACTGGTCGCCATGGGGGTGGAAGTTGCCCATGACCTCGCCGACGATCTTCGCGCACTTGCGGTAGCCGCGCGTGGACGTCAGGCCCATCGTCTTCATGCCGTACAGCACGCGGCGGTGCGCGGGCTTCAAGCCGTCGCGCGCGTCGGGCAGGGCTCGTCCGATGATCACGCTCATGGCGTAATCCATGTACGAGCGCTTCATCTCGTCTTCGATGTTGACCGGAAGGTGCTGGGGCGTTGGGTCCATCAAATCTGGTTGCTGGTTACTGGTTGCTAGTTGCTGGTTGCTGATCCTCTGAGCTGGGCTGAAAACTCATGATTCGCGTGCAGTTGCCTCAATCAGAACGGGGCCGAAGACTCATGGCCGCGTGCAGGCCTCGCCTCAAGATCAAGATTGTCACGGACCGTAAAAGGTCGTCAGCAATCGAAGGCGTAGGCAACTGCACGCGACCATGAGTCTTCGGCCCAGCTCAGAGTCTCCAGCCCGCTTCAGAGTCTTCAGCCAACGCTTACACGTCCAGATTCTTGACGTCCAGGGCGTTGTCCTCGATGAACTTCCGTCTGGGCTCGACCTGATCGCCCATCAGCGTCGTAAACATGAGATCCGCTTCGGTATGGTCTTCGGCGCGGACCTGGAGCAATGTCCGGACCTGCGGATCCATGGTCGTGGCCCAGAGCTGATCGGGGTTCATCTCGCCGAGGCCCTTGTAACGGTTGACTGCAATGCCCTTCTTGCCGGCGGTCAGGAAGAACTCGAGCAGCTCGTCGCGGGATTTCAGCCGGACTTCAATGGGCGCCTCTCCGTCCTTTTCACGCTCGCCGTCCGCCGCATGGCCCGCGCCCGATACGACGATGTCGCCGTCGAAGGGGGGCATGTCGCGGTGATTGGCGAGGAGCGTGCGGTATTCCGCGGCCGTCACGAAATCGTGACCGATGTCGTCATGACGCGGGTAGCCACTCGATCGATCGTCGACGTGCAGCAGATAGCGGTTGTGCTCTTCGTCGCGCAGCACGGTGAGCGTTCGCGACGCGGTGGTCAAGGCCCGACCAAGGCTCTCGAGCCGTTCCTTGTCCCCGAAGTACTCCCGGTCTGCGCCGGCCGCGAGCATCGCTTCGATGATCTCCCGCGAGTGCCCCCGCCGCTCGACGGTATGCAGAAGCTTCTGATGCGTGATCATCTTCTGGAGCAGCTTCTCGAGATCGGGACCGGAGATCTCGACGTTCGTGGCGTTCTTGCCCGCGATCCTGACGATCCGTCCTTCGACCGCCCGCCTGATCAGGAACGCGTCGAGATCCCGCTCGTCCTTGATGTAGGTCTCGGACTTGCCGCGCTTGGCGCGGAAGAGCGGTGGCTGGGCGATGTAGACATAGCCTTGCTCGATGATCTTCGGCAGCTGGCGGTAGAAAAACGTCAGCAGCAGCGTGCGGATGTGGGAGCCGTCCACGTCGGCGTCCGTCATGATGATGATGCGGTGGTACCGCAGCTTCTCGATGTCGAAGTCTTCGGCGCCGATGCCGCAGCCAAGCGCGGCGATCATGACCTTGATCTCGTCGCTGCTCAGCATCTTGTCGAAGCGCGCCTTCTCGACGTTCAGGATCTTGCCCTTGAGCGGCAGAATTGCCTGGAAGCGCCGGTCGCGCCCCTGCTTCGCCGAGCCGCCGGCGGACTCGCCCTCCACGATGTAGAGCTCGCTCAGGGCCGGGTCGCGCTCCTGGCAGTCCGCAAGCTTGCCAGGGAGCGAGCTGCCGTCGAGCGCCCCTTTCCGCCGAACGAGATCGCGCGCCTTGCGCGCCGCCTCGCGCGCCCGCGCGGCGTCGGTTGCCTTGCCGATGATGCGCTTCGCGACCGACGGGTTTTCCTCGAGGTAGGCGCCGAGCTTGTCGTTGACGATGGCCTCGACGATGCCCTTTACCTCGGTGTTGCCAAGCTTGGTCTTCGTCTGCCCCTCGAACTGCGGGTGGGGAAGCTTGACGCTGATGACCGCGGTCAGCCCCTCGCGGATGTCGTCGCCGGTGATGCTCTCCTTCAGATCCTTCGTGAGATTGTTCTTACCGGCGTAGTAGTTCAGGGTCCGCGTCAGCGCGGAGCGGAATCCCGAGAGGTGCGTGCCGCCCTCGTGGGTGTTGATGTTGTTGGCGAACGAATACTCGGCCTCGGCGTAGCCATCGTTCCACTGCAGCGCGATCTCGACGTCGGTGCCATCCTTATCGCCGTGCATGTAGATCGGCTTCTCGTGCACCGCCGTCTTGTTCTTGTTCAAGTGCTTCACGAACGAGACGATGCCGCCTTCGTAGTGAAACTTGTGTGCCTTGCCATCGCGCTCGTCGTCCAGCGTGATGAGGACGCCGCCGTTCAGGAACGCCAGCTCGCGCAGCCGCTGGGCCAATGTGTCGAAGCTGAACGCAGTCGTCTCGAAGACCTGCGCGTCTGGCTTGAAGGTGACCTTCGTGCCGCGGCGCTTGGTCGTCCCTGTGGCCTCGAGCTCACCCATGGGTGTGCCACGCTCGTATGACTGTTCGTAGACCTGCCCATTGCGCCAGATCTCGAGGTCGAGTGTCTCCGACAGCGCGTTGACGACCGAGACGCCGACGCCGTGCAGGCCACCCGACACCTTGTAGGCGCTGTTCTCGAACTTGCCGCCGGCGTGAAGCACCGTCAGTACGACCTCGGCTGCCGAGCGGCCGCTCTCGTGCCGATCGACCGGAATGCCTCGGCCGTTGTCGACGACCGTCACGGAACCGTCGATATGAATCGTGACGTTCACCTGATCGCAGAAGCCGGCCAGCGCCTCGTCTATGGAGTTATCGACGACCTCGTAGACCAGGTGGTGGAGACCCGACGGACCCGTCGAGCCTACGTACATGGCTGGACGCTTCCTGACCGCTTCGAGCCCCTCGAGGACTTTGATCTTGTCGGCGCTGTATTCAGAAACGTCAGCCGCTGTGCCGTGGCCGTTGTTTCCGGCCGGCACCTCGGGCGTCATCTCTTCGGCGGGAGGACGGACGACATCTCTCTCGACGTCGCTCTCGACGTCTCTCCCTACATTTTGCTCGTTGTTTGGCCGGTCAGTGCGTTCCATTAACCCTTTTTCACTCCGGGGGCCCCTGCCCCCCGGTCGCGCTACGCGGGGGCCCCGAGAGCCCCGCTCCGCTGTTCACTGCGGGGCCCCTGCCCCGACATCGTTTCCTGCGGGGGCCCCTGCCCCGACATCGTTTCCTCCGGGGGCCCCTGCCCCCGGCACGCTGCGCGGGTCCCCGAGAGCCCGCTCCGCGACTCACACGCGCATCGGCATGATGACGTACGTGTAGTCGTACCCTTCGGCGCCAACCGGCTTCATGACCGCCTGGCTGACCTCGTCCTTCAGATCGAGCGAGACGACATCGGTCGTCACCGCGGCGAGAAAATCGAGCACATACTGCGCATTGAAGCAGATCTGCATGGACGCGCCGGTGTAGTCGACCGGCAGCGTTTCCTTGGCCTCGCCCAGATCGGGGCTGCTCGAGGTCACGTCGACCCTGCCTGCGTCGATCTGGAACTTCACGGCCCGCGAGCGCTCGTTCGACAGCAGGGCCACGCGCTTCACGGCGTTGGTCAGCCGATCGCGCTCGAACTCGATGTGCTTGTCGTTGCCCTTCGGAATCACGCGCTCGTACGCGGGAAACTGTCCGTCGATCATGCGCGAGATCAGCAGGCGCCCGCCGACGTCGAAGAACAGGTGGTTCTCGCCGCGCTCGTAGCGGATGTCCTCGTCGCCATCCACGAGCAGGCGCGCGAGCTCTCCAAGGGTTTTCTTGGGGAGGATCGCCTTGATCTCGACATCGTCTACTCCGGGGGCCCCTGCCCCCCGGTCCCGCTCTGCTGATCCGCCGGGACGTGGGGTGTTCACCAGGGCGAGCCGATGGCCATCCGTCGCGACAAGGCTCATCCCGTCCGGCCGGAGCACGAACAGGGCGCCGTTGAGAAAGTAGCGCGTGTCCTCGCCGGTAATTGCAAACTGCGTTTTTGACACCATCTCCCTGAGCGAGGCGCGGGAGAGCGTTGCGGTGGGCGAGCTGCCCGCCTCCGGCAACGTTGGAAAGTCTTCGCGCGGCAGAGTCTGCATGCGCGAGTCGAATCGATCGGCAGCCACTTTCACGCCGCCCTTGTCCTCCGCGATGCGGATGTCGGTCTCCGGGAGCGACTTCACGATCTCGTAGAACTTCTTCGCTGGCAGCGTCAGCGCCCCTCCCTTCGCCACGGACGCCGAGCACCTGCTACGCAGCCCCACTTCGAGATCGGTGGCCAGAAAACTCACCTGATCCCCCTTCGCCTCCATCAGCACGTTGGCCAGAATGGGAATCGTGTTCTTGCGCTCGACGATTCCCTGAAAAAGTTGCAGTTCTCGCAGAAGGTCGTTCTTGCGGACGACAAGTTCCATGGCTGTGCTGACCTCGAAGAGCGGGGGTTCGGGCCCGCGATCCCCTAAAGGAGAGGAGAGATTCGAGAATATGAAATTATATAAGAAGAGAGGGTGTGTTGAAAAGTCTACTGTCGAGACTAAGCCTTATCTATCAATAACTTAAGTTGTGGATAAAAGGTGCTTGAAAAGCCTAGCTTTTGGCCCCTCCGGACGGCTGATTTTTCCTTGAACAGCCATCCACAAGAGACCCCAAACACAGCTGTGGAAAACAGCGAAAAGCGACAACCTTACTTGAAACCTTCGAGAAAACTGCTCATCAGGCTGTTGAAATCCGCGCTTTTCCTGCGCATGTCCTCGACCTTGCGAATCGAATGAATGACGGTCGAGTGGTGCTTGCCTCCGAAGCTGCGTCCGATTTCAGGCAGCGACGCGTGGGTCAATCCCTTGCAGAGATACATGGCGATCTGGCGAGGCATGGCGATCGACTTCGAGTTGTTGCGGGATTTGAGGTCGACCAGTTTGAGGTTGTAATACTCCGCCACGAACTTTTGAATGACCTCGATTGTGACGGCCTTCTCGTCATGATCGAGAATATTTTTGAGCACTTCCTGGGCGAGCGGAAGCGACATCTCCTGCCCGGTCAACGACGCATACGCAATCAAGCGGATCAAGGAGCCCTCGAGCTCGCGGATGTTCGACTTGATCTTGCCGGCGATGTACATGGCGACGTTGTCCGGCAGCGGCACCGCTTCGGTCTCCGATTTTTTCTTGAGAATCGCCACCTTCGTTTCCAGGTCCGGCGACTGGATGTCGGCGGTCAACCCCCACTCGAAGCGCGATCGCAGGCGCTCTTCGAGCGCCGGGATCTCGTGCGGCGGACAGTCGCTGCTCAAGACGATCTGCTTCTGCGAGTCGTACAACGCGTTGAACGTGTGAAAAAACTCCGTCTGCGTCCCCTCTTTCCCTGCGAGAAACTGGATATCGTCAACCAGCAGGACATCGACGGATC
>DASZFS010000029.1:0-2197 GCA_035939575.1 Vicinamibacterales bacterium
GCGGCATTCGACAAGCAGGTCGCCATCAAGATCGTCAACGCGGCGCTGGCGCCCCACGATCTCGTGCGGCGGTTCCAAAGCGAGCGACAGATCCTCGCGAGCCTGGACCATCCCAACATCGCCCGGCTCCTGGATGGCGGCACCACTGATGACGGCCGACCGTACTTCGTTCTCGAGTACGTGGAGGGGCAGTCGATCACCGAGTACTGCGACGCGCGCGCTCTGAAGACGGCCGATCGACTGGAGCTCTTTCGGAAAGCCTGCGAGGCGGTCGAGTACATCCACACCCACCGTATCGTTCATCGAGACATCAAGCCGAGCAACATCCTCGTCGCGCGCGACGGCGTACCCAAGCTGCTCGATTTCGGAATCGCGAAGATACTGGAGTCGGATCCGTCGTCCCGCGATTTCGCGCAGGCGACGCTGCCGATCATGACTCCCGATTACGCCAGCCCGGAACAGGTGCGCGGGCAGGCGGTGACGGCGACGAGCGACGTGTATTCGCTCGGCGTTCTCCTCTACGAGCTGCTCACGGGGCATCGTCCGTACCGGAACGGCGGGCGCGCGGCGACCGACCTCGCTCGCGCGATCTGCGAAGAGCAGCCGGAGCGGCCGAGCACCGCCATCAGCCGGGTTGAGGAGGTCCCTTCGACGACCGGGCCGGGTCTCGTCACGCTCACGCCCGAGCGTGTCAGCGGGACGCGCGACGGACAGCCGGACAAACTCCGGCGGCGTCTATCTGGCGATCTCGATACCATCGTCCTGATGGCGCTCCGGAAGGAGCCCGCGCGGCGGTATCAATCGGCGGGTGCGCTGTCGAGCGACATCGGGCGCCATCTGGCGGGCCTGCCCGTTCAGGCGCGCCGCGATTCAGTCGTGTATCGCGGCGGCAAGCTGGTGACGCGTCATCCGGTCGGCACCTTGTCGACCGCGCTCGGCGCGACCACCGTCGGCCTCGCTCTCTTCTCGTTCACGGGCGCCGCCGAACGCGGCGAAGGCGGATTCGCGGCGCGCGCGACCGCGCTCGTCGCGCCGCGGCACGTGACGTTCGCCAGTCGCGACTGGATGGCGGTCGCGAGCTTCGAGAACGGGACTGGGGATCAGGTTTTCGACAGCTCGCTGGACACAGCGCTTGCGGTCAGCCTGGGGCAGTCGAGCTATGTCAATCTGTTCTCGCCGGGGAGCATGGCGGGCAGCCTCCGCCGCATGCGGAAACCGACAGATACCCGCGTGAACGCGAAAGTGGCCGGGGAGATCGCGCAGCGCGAAGGGCTGAAGCTCGTCCTGGTGCCCGCGATCAACAAGGCCGGAGACGGGTATGTCGTTTCGGCCGTGCTCGTCGATCCGCAGACCGGCTCGCCGTTGAAGTCCGAGCGCGCCCGCGCGGGTTCCC
Source organism: Vicinamibacterales bacterium (assembly GCA_035939575.1). Classification (GTDB taxonomy): domain Bacteria; phylum Acidobacteriota; class Vicinamibacteria; order Vicinamibacterales; family CAVVIG01; genus DATKHR01. Next base: position 1,394 of record DASZFS010000029.1, read on the forward strand.
AGCGGGAAGTCCTCGCGGCGGTCGACGACGTGAGCCGGAACGTGAGGCGCGACGTGGGTGAGCTCGCGGGGTCGATCGCCAACAGCGCGAAGCCGCTGGTCCAGGTCACAACGTCGTCGCTCGACGCGCTGCGGTTGTTCTCACTCGGCCAGGAACAAACCCGGCAGGGCAAGTTCGAGGAGGGCAAGGTCTTCTACGAGCGGGCCCTGCAGAGCGATCCGACGTTCACTGCCGCGCGCGCTGCGCTCGGCATGGTGGAGTTCGAGCTCTTCGACAAGGAGAAAGGCCGGGCGCTTCTGGCCGATAGCCTGGCAGGGATCGATACACTCACCGACAAGGAGCAGCATCAGATCCGGGCGTTTTACGCAACGGTCGTCGAACGCGATCTGCCCAAAGCCGTTCAGTACTGGAAGGCGCTCATCACGCTGTATCCGGATGCGAGCGCGGCGCACAACAATCTCGGGCGCGTGTACCTGTTCATGAATCGGTACGAAGACGCCTCGGCCGCGTTCAAAGAGGCCATCAGGCTCGATCCGTACCTCATGCCGGCCTACTTCAGTCTGGAGACCATCTATCTCGAGCAGCAGGGCGATCCGGCGGCCGCAGCGGAGCTCAGCCAGCAACAGCTGACATACAACGACCAGGACGTGTGGGCGTACGTGCATCTGGGCTGGGCGAACCTTGGTCTGGGCCGTCTCGAAGAAGCCCGCCGCGCGTTCGAGCGGGCCCTGGAGTTGAGATCGCCGGTCATGTCTCCCATCCTCGGGGGGCTTGGAGCGACCTATCGCCTGCTCGACCGCCATG
>DASZFS010000030.1:0-7256 GCA_035939575.1 Vicinamibacterales bacterium
CACCGGCATCCGCATCGAGCCGGAGACAGTGGATGGCCGCCTGACAATGCTGGCGTCGCGGCTGTTCGAAAGCTTTCCCGTCGCGCTGCTGATCCCCTGCGCGCCCTGAACGGCCCCTGCGATCCCCCTCAGTGCTCGCGCCGGATCGCCGCGGTCCAGACATCGAGCTGCGCGCGCGTCATCGCCCCCGTCGGCTCTTCGCGTGCATCGCGGTACTTCAGGCTGTCGATGTCGTGCAGGTACTGCTCGCGTGATACGAGCGTCCCGTAGCAGACGCTGCTCTGGAGATTCGGGCGGCTGACCGTGAGGCGCCGAATCAGCTCCTCCATCACCCAGGCCGGCACGTTCTGCCGCTTGTCCGGATACACGAAGCCGAACATGATCACGTGGCTGAGCAGGACGCGCCAGTGGTCGCCGAACCGCATCAGCAGCCGCGGCCAATCGAGCGCGGGCCCTGCTTCGCGAAGGAGGTGAATGATGTCGGCGCCGTCGAACCGCTCGCGCTCCTGGATGTACGCCTTCGACCAGATCATCTCCTCCACCGGAGTGAGCCGGACGATGACGCCGAGCACGTTGGTCTTCGGTGCGTGCTCGAACCAGAGATCGTCCACGCGCGCAACCCCATTTCCCGAGCTGTGGATGACGTCGATCAAGTGGTCGTCACGACGGATCTTGCCCAGCCAGTGCGGAAACGGCACGTCGGTGTCGTAGCCGAGCCGAGCGAACGCCTCCAGAACGCGCGGGGCGTCGGCCGGCCTCACGAAGACGTCGATGTCCGGCGTGTCACGCGGCACGCGGGAATGGTAGGCGAACGCGAAGGCGCCGCCGACGAGGAACGGGATGCCGGTGTCCAACAGCTTCCCCAGCGCGTCGATGTAGAAGTCTGCCGCCGGATCGTGGATCGCTCGTGCGCTCGACGTGTCCATGGAGACCTCAGGACGCGACGGCGTCGGTCACGCGTCGCCTGTGGAGGGGGGCGGCCGCCGTCGGTGCCGCCTCGGCCGCCGTTGGCGAATGCATGAGCGCGCGCCGGCGCGACAGATCATCTACTGGGAGATTGAAGACCAGGAACGGTGGCTTGTCGGCGAACGTCCTGGTCAGGAGAGGCATGGAGACGTTGTGCACGGGCGCGCCGCTCCTGGTCGTGCCCCGCAAACACCCTCGATGCGCGTGGCCGTGCAGGACCAGCGACACGGGATAGCGCCCCAGCGGCTCCTCGAGGCGGCTGGATCCGAGAAACGGATAGATTTCGAGTGGCTCGCCCTCGACCGTCTGTTGAACCGGCGAATAGTGGAGCAGCGCGATGATCGTGCTCGTGCGCAGGCGCGCGAGCGCGGCCTCGAGCTTCAGGGCCTCGTCAATCGCTTCGCGCACGAACTGCTTGACGATCGGCTCGCCCAACGGGCCGAGCGCGCGCGCGCCGAAGCCACCGCCGAAGCCCTTCACGCCCGCGATGCCCACGCCTGCGAGCTCGCACGCGTCGCCGTCGAGGATCGCCAGGCCGGCGTCGCTCAGGATCTGGTGGACCTCGACGCCTTTGCCTGACTCGAGATCATGGTTGCCGAGAACGGCGGCCGCCGGTATGCGCAGCGAGCCGAGCTCCTTCGCCAGCACGCGAGCCTCATCGGGCAGACCGTAGTCGGTCAGGTCGCCCGCAATGAGCAGCACATCAGCGGATTCCTGAATGCTGGCGAAGAGCGGCTGGAAGGCGCCCTGCGCTGTCCGGGTGCAATGCAGGTCGGCAATAGCGGCGATACGCACAACGGCTTCGGCCATGGCCGGCCGTGCTTCAAGACTCAAGCCATATGCAGAGCGAGACGGCACCTCATGCGCAAAGGTGTCCCTCAACGAAGTGTTGAATGAGGCGCCGACCCCGGCCGTTTCCGCTGGCGGCGGAGTTGCAACGTTCTTCGCGACGCGACGAAAACATTGAGGAGGGCAGCATGAAGAAACAACTCTGGGCAGGTCTCATTGCGGCGGCGTGCACGGCGACTCTCGGAGCGGCGGCGCAGACACCCGCCCCGACGACCGGATCGCAAACACCGTCACCTTCACAGCGTGCAGCAAATCAGGTCACGATAACCGGGTGTATTCAGCCCAGCACGGCCAGCGCGACCACGGGCGCCACGGGCACAAGCGGAACAGCAGGTGCGTCCAGCTCGAGCTTCATGCTCACCCACGCGTCGAGCTCGCCTAGCGCGAGCGGCGCCTCGTCGACAAGCCCAAGCTCCTCAGCAACGGGAACGTCGGGGATGGGTACGACGTATCGTCTCGACGCTGACGCTTCCAAGCTGACGGCGCATGTGGGCCACAAGGTCGAGATCACCGGCACGGTCGACAAGTCCTCGAGCGCATCGAGCCCCTCAAGCTCGTCAAGCTCGAGCGCCAGCGAGCCCCTGCTGAAGGTCGAGACGGTGAAGATGATCGCCGCGAGCTGCTCGAACTAGCGGCCGCTCGTTCGCGTGGTTGGTAGGTGCGGTCGAGGTGGGGAAGTACCGGCGTGCTTCCTCACCCGGTAGATCCTCAGATCCTCAAATCCTCAGATCTCAAATCTTCAGCAAGAGACACACTTGTGGTTGTTTTTGGCGCCGAGCGATTCGAGGAGCGCCAGCGCCTCAGGCCAAGGCTGAATGCGCTGCACCGGACCGTTGGCCATGTCGGCCGTCGTCTTCCCCTCACGGTTGACCACCTTCACGTCGGCGCCCTTCGAGATGAGGTATTTGATCATCTCGACATCGCCGCGGGCTGCCGCGTTGTGCAGCGCGGTGTTGCCTTCGTTGTCGCGCGCGTTCACGTCGGCGTGCAGCTCCTCGACGAGGTACTTGACTGCCGCCAGCATGCCCGAGGGCGCGTACCGGTGTGAGTTGGCGGCGAACCCTTCCCCGTAACCGCTGCCTGACGCCGCGACCACTGGCGGAACGCCCGGGCCTCCGACCGGGATGGGCGGCGCCTTCGAGACGTCCTCGACATCGCGCTGCGCGTCACCGGTCCGCGGTCGGCCGGCGCCCTTCATCGACGGGATGTCCGGATCGGCGCCCCTGGTCACGAGCAGCTTCATGGCGTCGAGGTCGCTCGCGTAGGCAGCGCGCCAGAACGTCGTCGCGCCGATCTCGTCGACGCCCGATAGATCGAAGTCGTAGCCGGAATACCAGACCTTCTTCTTGAGCCGCGCGTTGGGGTCGGCGCCCTTGTCGAGCAGCGCGCTCATCAGATCCAGATAGGTGTTCTTCTGCTGCTCGTATGCGCGCGGCTGAGGATAGAGCGCTTTGGGCGCCCAGACGCAATTGAGCGCCGCGTACAACGGCGTGACGCCGTTGTCCTCGGACAGGTTGGGGTCGGCGCCCTTGTCGAGCAGGAACCTTGCAAGATCGAAATGGCCGTTGAGCGTCGCGATGATGATCGGCGTGATCCGGTCGCCCGCGCTCCGCTGATTGATGTCTGCCCCCGCGTCGAGGAGCGCTTGCGCGGCCTCGATCGATCCCTGCCGCGCGGCCAGGTGCAGCGGGGCGAGTCCGCCCTGGAACGCGACGAGCTCGGGGAATGAGTACTGGCGGTCGACGCCGGCTGTGCCCTGGGCACGGCCGCGCCCGCCGCGTGCGGCCTGGGCCGACGGCTGACCCCGTCCCTGCGCCTGTCCTTGCTGTTGGAACTGCGCGAAGCGCTCCAGCTCCTCCTTCGCAAACTCGGTGAGGTCAAGGACCTTCGTCGTGCTCTTCGTGTCGGCACCCTTGGCGGTCAGCAGGCGGATGACGTCCGTCCGCGCGCTGGCGGCGGCGAACATCAGGGCGGTTTCGTTCCGTGCCTTCTCCGTCGCGTTGACGTTCGCCCCCTTATCGAGCAGCAGCTTGACAGCGGCCGTCTTGCCGGCCGTGGCCGCCAGCATCAGCGCGGAGGTGCCGTTCACGGTCGCGTTGTTCGGATCGGCGCCGGCGCCGATGAGCGTGTCCATGACGGCGGCGTTCCCGGCGCGGCTCGCCAGGAGCAGCGGCGTATAGCCGCCCAGCCGCGTGGTCGCCTTCACGTTGGCGCCGGCGACCAGGAGCATTTTCGCCAGCTCGGCGTCGTTCTTGAGCGCGGCATAGTGCAGCGCGGTCATGCCGTCCCCGAGTGCGGTGTTGACATCCGCGCCGCTCTGCAGCAGCGTCCGGACCACGTCGCGGTTGCCCGACATTGCCGCGTCGACCACGCTCGACGGTCCGGCGGCGTGTGTCAGGGTTCCCAGCCCTGTGAGCACTGTCCCGAGGGCGGCCACACACAAGACCCCGATCAAAGTTCTACGCATCGCAACCTCACGCCACCGTCGCCGCGTTCAAGTCGAACTCGCCGCTGCTGTCGCCGAACGTCTTGATGTCGTCCCGCCCGAGGTTGTGCAGCAACGTCAGCATCACGTTGGCCATCGGCGTCCCGTCGCTGGCCTTGAGGTGCAGGCCACCCTTCAGCCGCCCGCCCATGTGCCCGGCCAGGAACAGCGGGCAGCGCTTGTGGTTGTGAACGTTCGAGTCGCCCATCGGCGATCCGTACATCACCAGCGTGTTGTCGAGAAGGTTCCCATCCACGTCCGGGGTGCTCTTCAGCTTCTCGAGCAGATACGGGACCATGCTCACGTGATAGCGGTTGATCTTTGCGTAGTCCAGGATCCGCTCCTCGCGTTCGCCGTGGTGCGACGCAGGGTGGAAGCCGGTCGTGATGCCGCTCTCCGGGTACGAGCGGCTCGATCCGTCACGCCCCAGCTTGAACGAGAACACGCGCGTGACGTCCGAGGCGAACGCGAGCACCTGGAGATCCATCATGATCTTCACGTGCTCGCTGAATGAATCGGGCACGCCGATGGGTGCGTCCGGCAGCTCGCGCGATTCGCCGCTCGCGTTGCGCGCTTCGACCTGCTGAATGCGGCGCTCGATCTCGCGGATGTTGTCGAGGTAATCCTTCAGCCGCGCACGGTCCGACGCGCCGAGCTCCTTTCGCAGGCTCGTCACCTGCGAGGTGATCCAGTCGAGGATGCTCCTGTCAGCCCGCCGGTTGGCGGCCCGCTCTTCCGGCGTCGCGCCGACGCCGAAGAGTTGATCGAACACGACGCGCGGGTCTCGCACCATCGGCATCGGGGTGTTGGGCGCCGACCAGCTGATGGTATCCGTGTACACGCACGAGTAGCCATACACGCACCCGCCAGCCTGGTCCACGTTCTCGATCGACAGCTGCATCGACGGAATCGGCGTGTCCTGCCCGTACTTCTGCGCGTAGAGCTGGTCCAGTGACGTGCCGGCGAAGACGTCGGATCCCTGCGTCTGCTTTGGATGCGACTGGGTCAGGAACACCGCGCTGGCGCGGAAATGATCCCCGCCTATCTCGGGCAGCGTGAACGCTTCCGCATTCCGGACGTCCGTGTTGCTCACGATTGTGACGTAGTCACGGAACGGCTCGAGCGGGCTCAAGCTGCTGGACGACAGGTCGAACTCGTGACCGACCTGCTCCGGCGACCAGAGGTTCTTCTTGAGGCCGATCGGCGTTGCGCCGGCAGACCCGTGCACCATCTCCATGCAGATGAGCCGCGTCTTCGACGCGGAGGCCGCCGCCGTCGACGCCGTCGATCGGGCGAACGCGGTACCTGCCGGAACCATCGCGTCGAGAACCGGCAGGGCGACGGTCACGCCCATGCCCTTGAGTATCGCGCGCCGTGACAGATGCTTCTTCGAGATGTACGACATGTCGTTTCCTCGGTCGGTTAACCTAGCGCTCCAATGTCAGCGGGACGCGCGGTCCGCGACGGTCGTGGTCGCGGGCTCGCTCTGGCTCATCTGAAACGCCGCGCTGTTGACGATGCCCATGACGAACGATGAGAACCGGTAGTCACTCTGAGCCGCCTTCTTCACGATCGCACGCACCGCGGGCTGGTCGTAGTATTCGACGCGCCGGCCAAGCGCGTACGCCAGCAGGTTGTCGGTGAAATTCCGGATGATCGTGTCGGAATGACCGAGCAGCGCCTGCCTGAGGCTCACAGGCCCCGTCAGCTCCGTACCGTCATACAGCTTGCCCGTGGTGTCCACGTTCACACCGTTGTCCTTGATCCGCCACGCGCCGACGACATCGAAGTTGTCGAGCGACAGGCCGAGCGGATCGATCACGCGATGGCACGACGCGCACGCCGGATTCTTGCGGTGCTCTTCCATGCGCTCGCGGACCGACAGCGTCTTGCCGGTGTCCGTTGCCGATTTCGTGTCCTCGAGCGGTGGCACGTTCGGCGGCGGGGCCGGCGGCGGCGATCCGAGGAGAACTTCCATGATCCATTTGCCACGCTGCACGGGGGACGTGCGGTCGGCGATCGACGTCTGCATCAGGACGCTGCCCTGTCCGAGCAGGCCGCGCCGGTTTGGATCCTCGACTGTGACGCGCTGGAGCTCCTCGCCCGTGATGTTCGGAATCCGATAGACCTTCGCGGTGCGCTCGTTGACGAAGGTGTAGTCGGCGCTGAGCACATCCAGGATGTTTCGATCCTCGCGGACGATGCTGTTGAAGAAAAGCTCCGTCTCACGCTTGTACGACTCGGCAAGCGTGTTGTCGAACGACGGGTACAGCAGCGCGTCCGGCTTGATCTTGTCCACGTCCTGGAGCCGCAGCCACTGTGAAGCAAAGCGCGTCGAGAGCGCGTTGGCGCGCGCATCGGCCAGCATGCGGCGCACCTGCTTCTCGATGATCGCCGGCTGATGCAGCGCGCCATTCGCGGCCACCTTCATCAGCTCGGCGTCCGGCCCGGTCGCCCACAGGAAATACGAGAGGCGCGACGCGAGGTCCACATCCGCCACCCGATAGTTTTCGCCTGGCCGCGCGCCGGCGGGCATCTCCTCGAGACGGAACAGGAACTGCGGGCTGGCCAGCAGCGCCTGCACGACTGCGCGGATGCCGGACTCGAAGTCGCGGACGTGATTCTGCCCGGCGGCCCCGGCCTCCGCAAAAAAGGTCATGAGCGATTCAACATCCTCGCCCGAGGGCGTCCGGCGGTACGCCTGGCCCGCGAGCGACGACACGATCTTGCGGGCGCACGGAATCTCCTCGTTCGGCGACAGCGGACGGCAGACGAAAATCTTGCGGCGGCTCGGCGTGTCCGACACCCCGGTCACCGCGAACGGGCCAGTGATGCTGAAATCACGCACGTGCGGGAGCGCCGTGAGGCCGACAGCGTCGCCTGATTCCGTATCCGCGAGCGTGTAATCGATGGGCGCGACGAGATCGTCCACCGGCCCCTCGAACCGCTGGACGAA
>DASZFS010000031.1:0-12532 GCA_035939575.1 Vicinamibacterales bacterium
GACATGGGACAGGGGCCCAAAGGGCCGAGGGGCGAGAACGTCAGGCTCGCCTGACCGCAAACGTGCTTCATTCGACTCGCACGAGCTTGAGTGTGAACGGGTTGGTGAACGGGCCATTCTGATTTCGCTGTTGGGTCAACGAGAGCGTGTCGCCGTCCAGTTTGTACGCGTAGGTGATGAACACCCCTGGACCCATCACCGCGGGGTTCTTCGAAGCGATCGGTCGCATCGTGATGAAGCTACCGGGTGCCGTCTCATACGTCCCGGCTTCGCCGACGAATGGTCCCCACACGGCCCGTAACTCCTCGGCGCTCGCCTTTGCCACGTCCGCGAGAATCGGTCGCGGCCCATCGGCCTGGACTTCCACTCGGCTGTAGTGCCTGGCGGTGATGATGGTCAGGTTGGGTCGCTCGCCGAATGCGATCGTGCGGGCTCCTGGGCCTGTGGTCGTGGCTTCTACAATCCGCCACACGCCTTGAATCGAGCCTCGCGGGGCCTGCGCCGCTATCCCCTGGCCTGTGACCAGCCCTGCGCTGAGCGCTGCGAACAGGAATCTTTTCACGATGCGCCTCCCTGCGGCTGAGTGTCGCACATGTGAGCCATCACCTCATCCGTTCTCTCCTGAGCGTAAGCGCAACAACACCGGCGAAGCTCATCAGCTCATCGCTGCTCTCCTCCTGTTTGCTGTTGATTCCTGACGTTGCCCCCGCATACAGTCCTCACTCCGTTCGAGTCTTTTCCCACTGGTCATGCGGATTTGAGAGGAGAGACTGCATGTCGTCCATTGCGAGAAGCCCAATCGTCGTCGCCTTCAAGACCCTGCTGATTTTCGCCGCGGCAGTGGCACTCGGCTCTGCGCAAGAATCCCGCGAGGTGCCGACCCAGTTCAACGAATTCACCATCGCGCAGCTGCAGGACGCGATGAGTCACGGCCGGATCACATCGGAGGGCTTGACCCGGTACTACATCGATCGCATTTTCGCGCTCGATCAGAACGGCCCCGGGGTCAATGCTGTGATCCAGCTCAATCCCGACGCCATCGAGCTCGCGGAGAACGCGGACGCGATGCGGCGAGGTGGCGCGACCGCCGCGAAGTTCCCGCTTCTCGGCATCCCTCTCCTGCTGAAGGACAACATCGATACCGGCGACAAGATGCAGACGACGGCCGGGTCGTTCAGCCTGGCTGGCCTGCCCGCGGTCCAGGACTCCACGGTGGCTGCAAAGCTTCGTGCCGCAGGCGCCGTCATTCTGGGCAAGACGAATCTGTCCGAGTGGGCCAACTTCCGCTCGACACATTCGTCGAGCGGCTGGTCGGGCCGCGGCGGCCTCACGCACAATCCCTACTCGCTCGATCGCAACGCGTGCGGATCCAGTTCTGGATCGGGCGCGGCGGCGTCAGCCAACTTCGCGGCGATCTCGTTCGGCAGCGAAACTGACGGCAGCATCGTGTGTCCGGGAAGCGTCAACGGCGTCGTGGGGCTCAAGCCCACGATTGGCGTGGTGAGCCGCGCGGGCGTCGTGCCGATCTCTCACACCCAGGACACGGTGGGGCCGCACGGACGGGTGGTGGCCGACGCGGTCATGGCCCTGAACGCGATCGCAAGCCGGACGGCTGATGCGCGCGATGCGGCCACCAGCGGCGTCCCGCTCGGATGGCAAGCGTGCAGTCCGGTTTGCAACGGGACTCCGCTGACCGGGAAGAACCGGCCAGCCCTTCCCGCCGACTACACGGCATTCCTGGATCTGAATGGCCTGAGCGGCGCGCGCCTGGGGCTCACGCGGCAGGGCATCCAATCTGCCCCGCCACAGGTCGTCGCTGCGTTCAATGCGGCCATCCAGGCCATCAAGAACGCCGGCGCCACCATCGTCGACCTGGATGATCCCGTGAACAACTTCAGCTTCTCACCAGCCGACGGCGAATTCCTGGTCCTCGAGTACGACCTGAAGGTCGATCTCACCAAGTACTTCCACACGCGGGTCGGCGTGCCGGTCGCGGGAGGCAACCTGCAGAGCGCAATCGATTTCAACAACGCGCACGCGGCGGCGGAGATGCCGTACTTCGGACAGGAGATCTTCATTCAAGCTCAGAGCCTGACGCTCGATCCGAACTTCTGCCAGCCGGGTTTCACCTCAACGGTTCTGCCCACGACGACGACGTGCATGTCGTACAACGACGCGCTGAAGATCGATCACATTGCAGGCGCCAGCCTGGATGCGGCGCTCGCCGACTTCAAGCTGGACGCGATCGTGGCGCCGACCGACAGCCCGGGCTGGACGACCGATCTGATTCTCGCCGATCACTTCCTGTTCGCCAGCTCGGGCCTGGCGGGGCCGCCGGGATACCCGATCATCCAGGTGCCGGCGGGCGATGTGCTCGGCATGCCCGTGGGCATCAGCTTCATCGGAACCGCCTTCAGCGAGCCGACGCTGATCAAGCTCGCATCGGGGTTCGAAGCGGTCACGCACGCGCGGTTCCAGCCAACGTTCGTCCGTGACATCACGAAAACGCACACCTCGGGAACGACTCTCGTCCATCCTCCCGACGAGGATTCTCCTCAGGGCAAGAGGCCGCGTCGCCCGCGCCACATGTAGGCCTGATCTCTCGCACGAGGTCCAGCGTCCGACGGTCTTCGACCACGGCAGCGTCCACCGCGAACGGCTGCCGTGGTCCTTTCGCTAATAGTTCACCGGATCCCTGAAGAACAGGTACGGATCGATCGGCCGCCCGTCCCACCATCGCTGGCTCGACGTGACCTCGAACACAGCGAAATGCAAATGAGGCGCGTTGGGTGGCGCATTGCCGGACGTGCCGACATAGCCGATCACATCGCCCTGTTTCACCAGTGCTCCATCATGAAGTCCTTGCGCGTAGCGCTGGAGGTGCGCGTAGTAGTAGCAGATGTGACCCGTTGGATCGAACTGATAAATCGTGTTGCCGCCAGCGTTGCTGAGGAAGAGCCGCGCGATCTCGCCGTCTTGCACTGCATGCACCGGCGTGTGTCGCGGCGCCATGATGTCGACAGCTTCGTGCGGATGGTTGCCGCGTCGCTCGGCAAATCCGCCTTTCAGGCGGTCGATACCCATGCCATCGATCGGCAACCGAAGCTTCGCGCCTGGCATTTCGGGCGGCGGGCTTTCAGCAGGAACGTTCGGGGCGGCCGCCAATACTTCCCCGGCGGGCGCATTGGAGGTTCGCAAGCCTGCCGGGAGCGGCGGACCGTTGGCGCGCAGCCACCAGTCGGTGAGGACACCCGCACTGAAGCACGCGAGGAACGCGGCGACCAGTCGCCCGTTCGGCGAGCGCGCATATTGAGCGGAGATAGGTGGTCGCCGTCGTTTCATCTGAACTGCACAGGATCGTGCACATGCCGTACCGAAGACACTCGCCGAGAGCCATGCTGACGCCGCCGACCTCGTCACGACTACTCATGCGGTCTCAATGATTTAGGCCGTCCCAATGGCTGAGGCGGTCTCAATGGCTGAGTCGAGCCCAAGCGTGGGCGCGCTCTATGCAGGGGACACGATGTGCAGGGACAATGGTGAACGGGAGGTGCACATGAGCCCGATGTCGTGTCTTGGTGTCGTCAGTATGGTCGCGCTGGGAATGTCGCCAGCATACGCCCAGGGGCTCCCCCCGCCCATCCATGGTGTCACCGGCACCGTCGCCACGGAAGCAACTATTAAAGAGGCTCACAAAGCCGGCAACAAAATCGTCGTCGCGACGGAGGATGGCGTCGAGCACGTCTATGACGCCGCCAAAGGCCTCGCGGTCCACGGGGGGAAGGATTCGCTGTCTGACCTCAAGCCTGGCACGACGGTCGTCATCCACTACACCCCCGACAATACGGTGCAGGAAATTGACCGCGTCGGCGCCGACGGTCTGAACACGACCGAAGGCATCGCGACGAAGATCGATCGCGCCAAGAGGGAAATCACGGTTCGATATGACAACGGCAAGATCGAGAAGCTGAAGCTGACGGACCGGGCAGCTGCCGATGTCGGCAACAACATGGACGGAGACACGCGCATCATCGTCTACTACTCAGACGAAGCCGGAGGGAAGGTCACTCACTATTTCAAGAAGGCGAAGGTCAAGAGAGCCCCGGGCTAGTCCGGGCTAGTCCTCGGGCTGGTCCTCCTCGGTTCGGGTGCGCTAACGCGTGCCGCCCGCCGCTCCGGTTTCGACCAGCGCGATCTTGTTGACGCCGCTCTCGGCCATCACGATCTTGCCATCGCCGGTCGCCTTGATGTTGCGGACGACGCCGCCGCCGCCCGGAATGATCCAGCTCTGGAACTTTTCCGTCTTCATGTCGAACCGGACGAGAACGTTCGGTTTGATCGCGGATTCGACGTACCAGATCGCGCCGCTCAAGTACGTGATGCCGTACGGCTGCGACTTCGGTCCGCTCGGCGAGGGCCACTCCGACACCTTGCCGGTCGCGGTATCGAGCCGGCCGAGGTACCCGCGCGAGTAATCGGCGTACCAGATGATGTCGTCCGGGCTGATCGCGATCCGGCGCGGACGGCTGTCGGCATTCGGCAGCGGGTATTCCTGGATGGCGAGCGTTTCGGGATCGATTCGGATGATCTTGTTCGTGCCGAAATCGCAGACGAACGGGATCCCTTTCGAGTTCACCACCATCCCGTACGGGTTCGCGTGCTCGGTTGGGGTCTTCGCGACCTTGATCTCTCCGGTCTTCGGGTTCAGGCGGCCGACATAGTTCGCGTTCTGCGCCGTAAAGAAGAGCATGCCGCTCGGTGCGAACAGCGGCGTGTGCGGATCGCGCACATCATCCGGCAGCTTGTACTCGACGATATCGCCGGTCTTCGGGTCGAGCTTGCCGATGTAGCCCTTCGAGTTCGCCGTAAACCACAGATGGCCGTCTTTGTCGAGCGCGAGGCCGTGCGGCCCCGATGCGGGGATCTTCGCCGGATATTCCTTGAATTCACCCGTCTTGGGATTGAACCGACCGAGAACGTTGGCGAACATGCCGGTCCACCAGATGCTGCCGTCGGGTCCGGGCTCCGGGTCGTGTGGACGCGAGCCGAGCGTCGGGACGTTCCACTCCTTGATCGACACCCGCATCGCCCCGGGAATCACGACGGGCGCCGGTCTCGGCTGTTCGGGGAAGTTCCGCGCGAGATAGTCGGCCACCTGCGCCCGCTCGGCCGTCGGCAGCGCGACCATCGTGCTGAAGAGATCGTCCCACCCTTGCCGGGTGAAGCCACCGGAATTGGCAATCAACCCGAGCGCGTGGCACTTGGTGCACTGCGCCTGAACCGTCTCCTTGCCCGGCCCGTCCGGCAACGAGATCGCCTGCCCGCGCCCGCGCCCCTGGCCGTCGACATGGTTCACCATGGCCAGACACACAAGGCCGAGAACCGCCGCGCCGAGAATGCGCCTGTAAGCCTGCTTGGACATGCTCCCCTCCGGTATGGGCGGATTGTAGCAGCAGGGCGGTCTCCGTTGCGGCGGCCGCGCGGCGGCGCGGCGCCGCTTCAGGGACGAGGCTGCGCCACGATCTCCACTCGGCCTCGCAAACACCCGCCGTCGGCGATGGCGATGCGGGAGGTCACGATGTCGCCTGTGACCGAACCCGTTGCCTGAATGTCCACCTTGTGGCCGGCTGTCACGTTGCCGATGACCGCGCCCATGACCACGACGGTTTTTGCCGCGATTTTCGCCTTGATCTCCGCGTGCGGTCCGATCGTCAGGGTGTGATCCGGCAGCTTGACGCTCCCCTCCATCTGCCCATACAGCGTGAGGTCCTCGGACCCGCTGAGCTCGCCTTTGATGACAACGGACTTGCCGAGATTCATCACCAACTTCTCGGCGGATGCTCCGCGTTGTGGTGGCGCAGCTTGGGGCGGCCGCTCCGGCTGCGGCGGCGTCGCGACCGATTCATCTCGTTTCCACATTGGAGGGACCCTCATGACGACAGTCGGGCAATGGCGTGACGTCGCCGGACGCAAGACGAATGCCTGACGAGCCTCCTCCTGCCGCGCCGCTATGGCGTTCCGGCAGAGTCACTTGTCGGCAGCGGCTCAATCGGAGCCTGCCGAGGCGTCAGCCCGTCCGCTGCGCGCCGTGTAATTCTTGCTGATACACGGGCCGGCCCGCACGAAGCCGTCAACCCTCTTGGCCGCACGGACGTCAAACGGACTGTTGAGCCTCTGGCTTCGGGACTTGCGTCATGCGTGGCGGCTCCTGCGGCGCCAGCCCGCGTTCACGGGTGTGGCGATTCTGACCCTGGCGCTCGGCATTGGCACGACGACGGCGGTTTTTACGATCGTGTACGGCGTGCTGCTTCGACCATTGCCCTATCGCGATCCGAGTCGCCTGGTGATTCTTTTTTACGGACACCAGGGACGCGTCTCGCCATGGCTCTCTCCACTGAATGTTCGCGACTACGTGGGCGGAAGCGAAGCCTTTGCCGGAGCATCCGCCGTGGCGCCTGTCAGCGTCAATTTGACTGGGCAAGGCGATCCGGAACGGCTCCAGGGCGCGAGAGTCTCCTGGGATTACTTCAAACTGCTGGGCGTCTCGATGGCGCTCGGTCGCGCGTTGGCGGAAGGCGACGCTCAGGGTGACGGCAATCAGATCGTGCTCTCGGACGGCCTCTGGCGACGTCGATTCGGCGGCCGTCCGGACGTCGTCAACTCGACGACGACGCTCGACGGCCATACCGTAACGATTGTCGGGATCGCTCCCGCCGCTCTGAGGTTTCCGGCCACCGCCGAGTTCTGGCAGCCGCTCATCTTCAACCCGCGCGATCTCGCGCCGGCGGCACGCGGCGCACAGTGGGTGCAGGTATTGGCCCGCTTGAAGGACACCGTGTCGCCCGCCCTGGCGACAACCGCGCTGCAAACAGTGGCCGATCGCCTGGCTACGGAATTTCCCAAGACAGAAAAGGACGCGACGCTGCTGGCCATTCCGCTCCACGAGCGGATTGTTCGTGGCATTCGGCCTACGTTGGTTACCCTCTTCGGCTCCGTCGCGCTCGTGCTTCTCATCGCCTGCGCAAACGTCGCGAATCTGCTGCTCGCGCGCGGCCAGGCTCGTGGTCGCGAGGTTGCCGTGCGGGCTGCGCTCGGCGCGAGTCGGCGCCAGCTGATCGCGCAGCTGCTGACGGAGAGCCTCGTCCTGGGGATACTCGGCGGAGCCGCAGGTGCGGGTGTTGCCTTCACTCTTGTGCGCGCGGTGGTACTGCTCGGGCCGACGTCGATCCCGCGTCTGCCGGATCTGTCGGTCGACATGCACGTCCTCGCCTTCAGCTTGGCGATGACACTCGTCACGAGCGTCGCGTTCGGGCTGACGCCGGCCCTGGCGGTATCCGGACGGTCGGCTCACCGGTTCTTAGCTCTGAGCAACCGCGGTGCCGTCGGCGCGAGCGGAACGGGCGCCCGGCGGGTTCTCGTCATCTCGGAGCTGGCGGGCGCCGCGATGCTGCTGGTCGGGGCCGGCTTGCTCATTCGCAGCTACGTTCAGCTCCAGCATGTCGAGCCAGGCTTCGAACCCGAAGGCGTCACGACGTTCAGCTTGTCGTTGCCGGCCGCCAGGTATTCAGATCCCGCGAGTCCGCGGGCGTTCGTGTCGGCGCTGCTCTCGCGGCTGGCGGCGGAACCGGGTGTTGAATCGGCGGCGGTGGCGATGGGCCTTCCCTTTACGAGCGATCTCAACGCCCTCACCGGCTTCCGTCACGAAGGTCAGGTGGAGCCGGAATCTGCATCGATGCCGACTGCCTCCATGCGGGTTGTCAGCCCTGAGTACTTCTCGATGATGAAGATCCCGATCCGCGAAGGCCGGCCATTCGACAGGCGTGATACGGCGACGAGTCCGGAGGTCGTCCTCATCAACGAACGGGCCGTACAGCGATTCTTCCCGGGCCAGAACCCGATTGGACAACAGATTCGAGTTAGCGCGGAGCTCGCGCGCGACGCGCGCAATGGACCGAAGACGATCGTCGGCGTCGTGGGGGACATTAAATACGGCGGCCTCGACGAGGACACGCCGGCGGAGATTTACTTGCCCTACGAGCAGCATCCGGTGGACGCCTTCACGGTCGCTGTGCGCACGTCGGCGGATCGGACCGCCTCCATTCCCACGCTGCGGCATGACGTGGCCGGGCTCGATCCATTGCTGCCGCTCGCAAATGTCACGGGGCTCGCAGCTCTTGTCGACGCGTCGCTCGCTGGACGCCGTTTCACCATGCTCGTGCTCCTGACCTTTGCCGCCATCGCGGTCGCGCTTTCGGTCATCGGCGTCTACGGTGTGCTGGCATATCTTGTCGGTCAGCGGAGGAGAGAAATCGGTCTTCGGCTGGCAATCGGCGCTTCGCCTTCCGACGTCGTCTGGTTGTTCGTGCGCGAAGGCGCAGCGCTGACTCTGGTCGGGCTGGGCGCCGGACTGGCAGCCGCTCTCGCGGCCGGCCGGTGGATCTCGGCCCTGCTGTTCGGCGTGACGCCAGCCGATCCGGTGACGCTCGCGAGCGTCGTGTGCGCGCTGGCGGGCGCGGCGGCGTGTGCGACCTACGTGCCCGCCCGACGGGCGGCTCGCGTCGATCCAAGCGACGCCCTCAGGGCGGAGTAACGGAGTCGGGAAGTTATACTTGGGCTCGCGTGCGACTGCTTGCGATGACGGGATCCCTGTTTGTGGTGGGAGCGCTGGTTCAGCCTGCGCCGCGCGACCAGCCGGCCAGTCGCGGACCGGCACAGGCCGACCTCCAGGCTGTCACCTATTTCATCGCGGAGGGCGATCCGGCGGCAGGCTATGTGCCGTCCGATCGCGAGCTCGCCGCCTGGGCCTTCACGGCTTGGGAGCGGGCGGCAGCGGGCGGGCTGCATCTCGAGCCTTCGCGCGCAGACGCTGCACTCGTGCGGCTGGACTGGGCATCGGGCAACGGCATGACGTACGGCGAAACGCGTCAGGTGATTGTCAAAGGGCGGCGCGGCGCGGAAGTCTTCGTGCGACCGGATATCACGGCGCTCGGCCCTGAGATGGCGCGCCGCGGTCGTGGCGACTCGCTCTGGCGGGACGCGATCGTCTACCTCACGTGCCTGCACGAGATCGGACACGCGTTCGGCCTTCCGCACACGGCGGCCGACCGCGACATCATGTATTCCTTCCAGTACGGGGGCGACATCGTCGAGTACTTCGGCCGCTACCGCCGGCTGCTCACCTCGCGAGCTGACATTGCGTCGCACTCAGGACTGTCGGACGCCGATGTCAGCGAGCTCCGAGCCCTGCACCCGCCCCGGTAGCTGGGAGCTCCGCCGGAAGCGACGCGAGGTACGCCGTGATGTTGAGGATGTCTTCGGGGTCGAGCTTCTCCGTGGCCATCCTCATGAGCTGCACGCTGGAGTTCGACCCCTTCCGGGCACCTTGCTGGATATCGAAAATCTCCCGCGCCATATAGCTTGGCGACCGTCCGGCGAGCGGGGGCACGTCTGGCGGCACGCCCATCAGATCGATGCCGTGACAGGTGCCGCAGGCCGTGGTCTTGCCCTGTACGATCCGGTCGTTCACGATCTTCATCCCGCCCAGCGTGACCAGGTCTCTGCCCTTCTGGATCGCACCGATCGGGACGTACGCGATCCAGGTCCCACGCGAGTTTCGAAGCGTCTGGTTTGCTTCTACATCTGCCGGCACTTCGATGATCCGTTTGCCGATCGGCTCGGTCAACTCCTTCGTCGTCGGGATGAACAACTCACCTTGAATACGCGTGTTCGGCACGAGGTCGGTTTCGATCACCCGGACGTGCGGGCGCCACTTGACGGCGGCAAAGTACTCGGCGGCCGCGCGCATTTCCACGGCGGTCGTCGCCTTGGCCAGCATCACCATCGTGTTGGAGTTTCCCTTGCGAGGATCCGAGCTGTGACGCAGATTGTTCTTGAAGTCCTCCATTTGACGCACGATGTAGGCGGCGGGCATGCCGGCCGGCGAGGCGTTTTCGGGCCGGCCGCTTCCGTCCGACAGGTGGCAGAGCCCGCACGCCTTCGCGTCCTTCCCGAGCGCCGCCGGACCGTGAGCGATGATGTCCGGGACAGGGTTCGGGTGGTCCTCGGGGAACCAGTCCACGATGCCGCCCCGACTGGTGGCCCCACGGACCTCGGCGATCGAGAATTCGATCCGGCTGCCCTCGACGTGTCGCTTTTGATTTGACTCCTCCGGACTGAGACCCGGAGTCGGCGCGGCTGGCGGGACGCCGGGCGCGAATTGCACCGCCTGGCTCTCGCTGGGTTTCGGCGGTTCGGTCACCCCCCACGCCCAGAAGGGCTGTTTCGGGAAGTTGATCGTCGATCGGTCGACCTGAGCCGCGGTCCAGACTGGCTCGACGGTGACCGGCTGCCCCTTCGCCAACTGCGGCCGCCTGGCGCGCCAGACGTCATACATCCGCTGAGCGACCACGCCCAGGGCGAAACACGCGACGGCCAACACAAGGGCACCCGTACGCTGCTTCACAATGCCTCCCGATTTGCTTCCAGGATCATAGGTCGGCTCTTCCGTGTATCATTTCTTTCTCTTGGAGGCATTGCGATGAAGAAGGTCTTGAGCGTGGCGATCCTGAGCGCAGGCCTGCTGACGGGCGGGGCGCGTGTGTTTGCCCACCACGCCTTTTCGGCAGAATTCGACGCGGACAAGAAGGTCACGATGACCGGGACGATCGCGAGGATGGAGTGGGTCAACCCTCATTCCTGGCTGTGGATCGAGGTCAAGGGCCCGGATGGAAAAGCCGAAGAGTGGGGCTTCGAGTTCGGCCCGCCGAACGCGCTGTTCCGGCGCGGATGGACCAAGAGCGCCGTGCCGCCAGGAGCCAAGGTCACGGTTACCGCCTATCTGGCGCAGGACGGCCGAAAGATTGCGAGCGCCGACGAAGTGACGTTGCCGGACGGACGAACGTTGTTTGCGGGCGTCGCAACCAACAGCACCCCCGACGATAGCGGGCGGAAGTAAAGGCCGCACCATCGGCGCGTGGAGGTTCGTTCCATGAGAAGAGGGCAGGCCGGTTCGCTCCTCGGCATCACCGCCGGGGCGTTACTCGCGGTCGCGGTACTTTCCGTAGCAGACAGGCGGGCGCTGGGGCAGGCGTATGCTCCGCCCCGCACGAACGACGGCAAGCCAGACCTGCAGGGGATCTGGCAGGTCCTGAACACCGCTGACGTCGACATTCAGGATCATTCAGCGGGATCGGCGGGGCCTGCCGGACAGGGTGTGGTCGAGGGGAACGAGATTCCGTACACAGCGGCGGCGCAGGCAACGAAGAAGAAGAACTCCGAAAACCGGCTGACCGCGGACCCCGCCAGGAATTGCTTCCTCCCGGGCGTACCGCGCGTCACGTACCTGCCGTTTCCCTTTCAGATCATTCAGACGCCTGGTTACGTCGCCATTGCCTACGAGTTCGCTCATGTGAGCCGGATGATCCGTACGGATGGGAGCAAGCACCAGCCTGACATCGATTCGTGGATGGGCGACTCGCGCGGTCATTGGGAGGGCGATTCGCTCGTCGTCGACGTCACGCAGTTCAACGACCTCACCTGGCTCGATCGGGCCGGGGATTTCCATAGCGACGCCCTGCACGTCGTCGAGCGTTACACGCGCCTGGGTCCGGACCATATGCAATACGAGGCGACCCTCGAGGACCCGAAGGTCTTTACCCGCCCGTGGAAGATGCACATGGTCCTGTATCGCCGCAAGGAGCCAAACGTTCAGCTCCTCGACTATCAGTGCTACGCGTTCGACCACGATAAGAAGGGTTTGTCGGTCCCGTTGGCCCGTTGATCTGTCGCCGTCCGCGCGACAATGCGGACGGCTCTTCGTCAGGAGGTTCCGTGAGAGTGCGGGTCCCGAGATCGACCGTCGCCATTGCAGCCGCTGCGGCGCTGGCCCTGGGTGCGACTGGATTCGTTGGGAGCCGCTTCGTGACCGTTCAGGCGCAAAGCGCTCAACTCGCGAGCTGGCCGTCGCGCACACCCGACGGCCAACCGGACATTCAAGGCCTGTGGGCGAGCAATACCGGCGTGTTCTCGCTGAACATGGAGCCGATGAAGTACCTCATGACGATCGGCATGCCCCCGATGGGAAGGCGCCCGGTCAGTCGAGGCCGTGCCGCACTACCTGAAGCTGCCGGCACGATCCCCGATCGCAGCCCCGTCCCCATTCCCGCCGACCGGAGCGCGGGCGGAATCTTCCTCGAGGGAACCATCCTTCTGGATCCGCCCGACCATATCCTTCCGTATCAGGCGTGGGCACGGGCGAAGAGGGACGCGATCATGAAGGACTACCTGCACCCCTCGCCCGCGCAGATCGACCCGCAGACCCGCGGGTGGCCGAACGGTGTCCCGCGCGAAAACTACTACAGCAGCCATGACGGCAGCGTGGGCGGCCCGATCCAGATTCTTCAGCCTCCCGGCTTCGTGGTGTTTTTCTACGAGACACACCACGAGTTCCGGATCGTCCCGCTGGACGGCCGTCCGCACGCCGGCCAGGGGATCAAACTCTGGGAGGGCGATTCGCGCGGCCGGTGGGAGGGCA